>NZ_JBEZYG010000023.1:0-147235 GCF_040638385.1 Streptomyces sp. NPDC026589 | reverse complement strand
CCGCTACGAGAAGACCGCGACCGTCTACCTGGCCGGGCTCCACGTCGCGGCCATCCTCATCTGGTCAGCACGATGATCCGAGAGAAACGGCCTAGCGAAGGCTCGTCGTGGATTTGAGCCACGAACACGGGACGGCGTTGCTTTCCCTTCCGTCCCTGGGGGGCGCCTGTCCCGCCCCTCTCCTCGGCGATGATGAGATGACGGCCTCCGGCTCACCGCGTTCGCCATCAACACCACCGGCACAGCGAACGCCCTGGAACTGCGGCACGACCTTCGCGTCGATGCGGGCGGCTTCCTTGAACTCGGTGTCGATGTGAGTGAAGGCGTCGATCAGGCTGCGGGCGCCGGGGCCGGCGGGCGTGATTCCTGCGCCTACGTCGCGGAACGCCTGAACGGCCGGCTTCAGGGCTACTTTTGTGGGGGTGGTCCCGCAGGCATCGGGTTGATCGACCCTCGTTGCTGCTTCCTGTCCGGCTGGCGGTGGACATTGGCCCTGCTGAAAGGCAGTCATTGACCTGTGTCCCGTGGCGTGGTGGTGGTATGCATGTGGAATCGGCCTCGTAACCCATGGATTCCGGACATCAGGCGCGCACCGTAACTCAGAGGTAGAGGATGTCCGACATGCTTTCGCCGAGACAGCGGTGAGAGGTGGTGTGTGAGTGGACGAGTTGGAACTCCACCGGGCGGTGGGCCTGATCCGGGACGAGCTGGTCCGGGCAGCGGTCGAAGGCGCCGGAGAGCAACTCCGCTTCGAGGTCGGACCCATTGGCATGGAGTTCGCGGTCGAACTGCGCAAGGACGTAGCGGCCAAGGGCGGCTTCCGGGCCTGGGTGGTGTCGGCGGACGTCAGCGCCGGACTGTCGCAGGCCACCACTCACCGCATCAACCTGACCCTCACGCCTGTGTACGGCGACGGGCAGCCGGTCCAGGTCTCTGAGGAGGTGCCCGGCGGCACGGGCGCCGTCGAGGGCGGCAGCCTGTTCCGGTCGCCTGTGTCCGACTGACCTGGTCTCTGCCTGATGGACAAGCGACGGGTGGTGGCTGTCCGGGCCACGTGCGACGGTCGGCCGACCCGGATCAGCTCCGGCTATGTGATCGCGCCCCGTCTGATCCTCACCGCGGCCCACGCCGTGCCGCCCGATGCCCGGGCCGAGGTCCAGCCCCTCCAGGCGCCCGGACTGCTCCCGTGCATGAGCGTCTGGGACGGACGGGGGCGAGGACTGGACGCGGCGCTCCTGGAGGTGCCGGTCCAGCACTGGCCCAGCCGGTTGAGTGACTCGCCCGTGCGGTACGGACGTCTGGTCACCTTTCTGCCGGAAACCGCAGCCACCGCGATCGGCTTCGCGGCGGCCGGGCGGACCGCCGACGCGATCGAGACAACTCAGGTGAGCGGTGTCGTCCAACCCGGGGACGGGATGATCGGCGACCGGTGGCGACTCAGCGCGCATGGTCCGGTCCCCGATGGGCCGGGGGCCTCGGGGTGGCAGGGTATGTCGGGGGCCGCCCTGTGGGCCCGCGGGGTGCTCTGCGGCGTCATCACGGAGGACGCTGCGAACTGGGCCCACGGCAAACTCGATGCGGTCCCGGCACACCGGCTGCTGCAGGACCCGGAGTTCCAGGAGGTACTTCGGAAACGGACCGGACAGACCGCGGTCGTGGAGCCGGTGGAACTGCTGCACCTCAGCGAGTCCCCGGCTCCGCACCGGCTGCCGCGCTCCCCGGCCGAACTGCTGCGGCCGCAGGCGGAGGCGGTCCCCTTCATCGGCCGAACCGCGCTGCTTGACGAGCTCCGGGAATGGTGCAGGGGCGACGGCGTCTCGGTACGGCTCATCGTGGGACCCGGCGGCCAGGGCAAGACACGGCTCGCACGAGAGTTCGCCCGACGGCTCGCGGCCGAGGGGTGGGCAGCCTGCCAGTTCCGGGAGAATGACCCGGTGAGTGCCAGAGGCGGGCGCGGGCTGACAGCCCTCGCAGCGGTCGATCGGCCTCTGCTCATCGTCATGGACTACGCCGATACCCGACCCTCGCTGATCACGGATGTGCTCCGGGTCCTGGAGGAGCGCCTGGTGGA
Organism: Streptomyces sp. NPDC026589; assembly: GCF_040638385.1. Classification (NCBI taxonomy): domain Bacteria; kingdom Bacillati; phylum Actinomycetota; class Actinomycetes; order Kitasatosporales; family Streptomycetaceae; genus Streptomyces; species Streptomyces sp. NPDC026589. The sequence continues at coordinate 145,164 of NZ_JBEZYG010000023.1, read as the reverse complement.
CGCTCCGGTCCGCCTCATGCTCATTGCCCGCAGCAGTGGGGAGTGGTGGCAACATTTGCCTGGAAATGGCCCCCGCAGCGCCGCGATTCTCGGCGGAGCCCGCGTGGTCCGGCTGCGGGACGCGGCGCAGGGCGCTACCGAACGACAGCAGTTCTATCGCGCGGCGGTGACCTCGTTGGCGGTGCGGCTCGCTCGACTTCCCGGCCACACGGAGACTGACTGGGAGGCCGCCGGGCGCTCGCTCGCTCCCGGCCCGGAACATTTCGCGGGTGCCTCTTCGGGTTCGGCACTCGTCCTTCAGATGCGGGCACTGACTGACCTGCTGAACGCCGGTACCGGGCAGGGACCCCGCATTTCCGGCACCTCCGACTCGGTGATCGACGTCGAGAGCCTGCTGCTCGACCACGAGGAGGGTTACTGGCGGCGGACAGCGGCACAGTACCCAGCCCTCGCGGACCTCGAAGCCGGTGTGCTTGCCGAGGCAGTAGCGCTTGCGACGCTCACCCGGGTACGGAGCGGGGAGCGGGCCGTGCGGCTGTTGGCCACCGCCCCCGCGCTCGCAGGGCTCGGCGAGCCGGTGCTGACCGCCCTGACCCGCTGGCTGCGCGATCTCTACCCCGACATCAACGAGTCCTACTGGGGTGCGCTGGGACCTGACCGCTTGAGTGAGTACCACGTGGCTCGGCGGGTCCACGTCGGCTCCGATCTCCTGACGGCGCTCCTTCCACGACTGGAGGAATCCGAGGCCGAACACCCGCTCACCGTCCTGGCCCGCGCGGCGGCGCTCCCGGTCCGACTGGACCCCGACCTCGCGGGGAAGATCGACGACCTGGTCCGGACGTTCCCTGAACGAATCGTCGTGCCGGCCGTGACCGTCGCCGTGCGGTCCGAGAATCCCGGCGTGCTGGTGAGCCCCGTCAGCGCAGTAGTGCAACGGGCCGACCTGCCGGTCGAGCTGATGGAGCGGCTCCTCTCCGCCGTCCCGGAGCGCAGTCGACTGCTGGGGGACGAGGCCATCCGGCTCGCCATGCGGCTGCGTGCGATCCGGCGGAACCGGGTGTTGTGGCGGGCTGGCGGGCGCATCGGGCCCGTCCGTGAGCGAGCAGGGTGGGCGGCCGCGGAACACCAGCTTTCCGTAAGGCTGGGCGCGGTACATCGCTGGGAGGAGTCACTCGCGGCGAGCGGTCGCGCGGTGGGAATCTACCGTGCGCTGACCCACAGCTCCCCCGAGGAGTTCCGGAAGGACCTGGTGGACGCACTGAGCTTTCGGTCGACGGCGCTTTCGGAACTGGCCCTCAACCATGACGCGCTCGCCGCGGCGACCGAGGCCGTCACGATGGGCGAACTGCTGGTGGAGGAGGGTGGCGAAGATGTGGGGCATCACCGGCTGCGGCTGGCCGTCGCGCTGAGCAACCGGTCCGTCCCGCTTGCCGCGAAGGGTGAACTGGGGGCGGCGCTCAAGTCCTGCGAGCAGGCGCTCGATCTCCTGACGGGCCTGGCCCGGAACCGGCCCAGCCGTTACGACGAGGTGCTCGGAGAGGTACTCCATAATCTGGCGAACCGTTATGCCGCGGTGTTCACCGCCGTCGACGACGCCGCGAGGGCCAGCGGCCTTGCTGTCCAGGTCAGGCGTCGGCTCGCCCTGGCCGAGCCCGACGCCCATCTGCGGGACCTGCTCGACTCGCTGCACAATTACGCGGCCGATCTGACCGCTGCCAGCGAGCACGTTCGTGCGCTCGAAGTCCTGCAAGAATGCGTCGCGCTCTCTCTCGAACTGGCCGAGGAGCGCAACTCCGTACAACTGGCGCAGCTGGCCCGGGCCCTGTTGGCGCAGGCCTCCGTACTCGACGAGCTGGAGAGGTATTCCGAAGCGCTGTTGTGCAGTGCGCGGGCGGTCCTGTTCTATCGTGCGCTGGCCGACCGGCTGCCCGGCAGATACGAGCCACAGCTGATGAAGGCCCTCAGCGTCAACGCGGTGCTGGGATTGATGGCAGGAACAGGCGCCGCCCGTTACGAGTCCCTCATCGACGAACGCGACCGGCTACGTCGGCGCATCAATGAGAGAGAGCGCGAACGCGAGATGCACCGCACCCGCTGGCAGCGGCGGTGGGAACGGACCGTTCTGGCCTTCCTGTGGGGCGGACACCTGATGGCATCGCTTCCACGGATCCGCGTGGCCATTGACCTGCGCGGGCCCGAGCCCCGGGTCCGGCCCATGGCACGCCTCCGGCTGCGCTGGTACCTCACTGGGGTGAAGCCGGCTGCACTGCCTCAGTCCGGCCGCCCGAATCCAGTGCTACCTCAGGAGCAGCTCGACGACGCCGGGGACCTCCTGCGGGAAGACCCGGTTACGGAGGGGGCCGGGGCAGCGGCAGCCGAGGAGCCGTCGTAGCTTCGCGGTGGGCACCGTGTTGGTGCATCTCCAGAGGCGCGGGGAGCGGGCGGCAGGTCGTTCCATCAGTGCGTGCTCGCCGAGCCGGTTGTTGGACAACTCTCGGAATGAGCACGAAGGCGGGGGTCGGTGACAGTCGCGGCGGACAGGAGTGGATCCGGGTCGATAGACAATCTGTGACGCCTGCGTGATCGGCAGGGAACGGCCCGCCACCGCATGCTGAGCGGATGCTTCAGCCGTGGTGGTCACCCCACGAGGTGACGGCCGCGGCTGGAGCGGCGTGCGTTGCCATCCGGATGGGCTGGAGTTGTTCTAACGGAGGTTGGCGGATACAAATCGCGACAATGCCGACCGTCAGGTCCGTTTGTCGTTCCTGGGCGGTGTCGGCACGGTCTGACCGTACGAGCCATGTCCGGCGACGCCAACGGCGAGGCCGCGTGGTGCAGAGCGGACGAGTACTGCGCCTCCTCCTCGGACTCCGCCGCCGAGGTGGGCAATTCCGTCGTCCTGATGTGCCTGGTGTACAGCTTCCTCGGTTGATGCACCACCGCTTCGGCTCTCTCGCAGGCGGAGTAGGACAACGCGGCCAGTCACATCCGTGCCTACCAGGCCGAAGGCGCCAACGTCGTCATCGTCGGCATCGACGAAAGCAGGGGCCGCGCGCTTGCCGCCGAACTCGGCGCCCGCGCGCTGTACGTCCGCCTCGACGTCACCGACGAGAGCTCCTGGAGCGCTGCCGTCCAGGCCGCCGAGGAGCATTTTGGCCCGCTGTCCGTCCTCGTGAACAACGCCGGCGTGCAGAACCCCGCCGCCCCGATCGAGACCACCGAACGCCGGGTCTGGGACCGCGTCCTCGGCGTCAACGTCACCGGAGCCTTCCTCGGCATCAAGGCAGCTGCCCCCTCGCTGCGCCGAAACGGCGGCGGTGTCATCGTCAACATCGCCTCCACCTCCGGCGTGGTCGGCACCGCGATGTACGCCCCCCACGTAGCGAGCAAGTGGGCACTCCGGGGCCTCACAAAGACGGCCGCCCTGGAACTGGGCCGCGACCGCATCCGCGTCAACGCCATCCACCCCGGCGTGATCGCCACCCCGTTCATCACCGAGCCCGCCGCCGGCAGCGACGCCCCCATCTCGGACTTCTACTCGGCCGAGCCGTTCGCCATCCCCCGTCTGGGAGAGCCCGCGGACATCACCCGAGCCCTGCTCTTCCTCACCTCCGACGAGGCTTCCTTCGCCACCGGCTCGGAGTTCGTCATCGACGGCGGACTTCTCCTCGGCCCCGCCCTCAAGCGCGAATCCGCCTGACCTGCCCGTACTGCCCGGCCTTCACGAAAGGAGCGCCTCATGGACCCAAAGGTGTTCACGGCCATCGAGACATCCACAGCAGCCGGTACCCGCGAGGGCATCATCGATATCACCACGACCGGCCGCCGAACCGGCCGGCCCCGACGGATCGAGATCTTCTTCTACCGTGCCGCCGGCCGCACCCACCTCTGCAGCGGCACCTCCGGCCGTCCAACAAGTTGGTACGCCAACCTCTTGGCCCACCCGGACTTCACCTCTCCCTTACGCCCTCTCTTCCGCATCGGCTATGTACTTCAGCCATGACGTGAAATCGGGGCGCTGGGGCAGGGACGAGCGGGGTAGAGGTGGCCGCCTGGTGAGTGCCTGGTGTCGATCACCGGTGGTGGAGTACCTGAGGGAATGAGGGCACCTGCAATATCGGGCGAACGGACGCAGCTAGAGTTCCTTTCCCGAGAGGAAGGCATGGTCATGGCCACGATCCCCGATCACGACTCCTACATCGCTGCTGCGCCGGAGGCGTTCCGCCCGGTTCTCCACCACCTCCGGGACCTCCTGCGCGGGGCCCTCCCGGATGCGGAGGAGATGGTGGCGTACGGCATGCCGGGGTTCAGGCTTCGTGGCACGGTCGTCGCGAGCTACGCAGCGTTCAGCAAGCAGATCGGGCTGTATTTCCTCGCCTCTGCGATCTCGGATCATGCCGAAACAATCGCAGAAGCGGGCCTCACAGCGAGCAAGACCGGCATCACCTTCCCGCCGCACAAGCCGGTCTCGGACCAACTCGTGACACGGCTTGCAAGCGCATCAAGCAAGCACGTTGACGATTGAGGCCGGCTTCCCTGGCAGGCGTGGGGAGTGGGCCAGGAGGCGGTCCTCGCAGAGTGAGGTTGATTACGCTGGTCAGTGTCGCCGCACGAATCGGTCCCGGTGAGGTTCGGGAGTCGGGTTGGCTGCTGCGATGAGAGGTCCGGCGAATGACCTGTCTGGTCGTCAAGCCGGCGTACACGATGCACTGGCGGCTGGGGGCGCCGGGTGGCCAGCTACCTACGGAGTTGCCCTAACGGAGTTTGGTGGACACGAACGTCGATAACGCGGACCGTCAAGTTCGACTGTCGTTCCTCGCGTGACGAGGCTGCCGCCTGTAGGCGTATGGTCCGGCCGTACCACACATCGGTGGCCGACGAGTTCAGGATGACTCCCTTAGGCCTTGCACCCTGCCCGGCAGCGAGGTTCTGAAAGGAAAGGGCAAGCCTCGCTCTCATCACGCCCGCAAACCGCCATGCCGCCGCAGGGCACAGCGTGGACGGGATTGACCTCGCAGGCCGCTCCGTAGGCGTGCCGCGCCGCGGCCGCACGGCGGGAGGCGCCGGGCGCCGACAGGCTCACCGGCCGACGGTGTAGCGGCCCACATCCCCCAGCGACAGCGCCAGGAGGCCGTGGTCGAGTCCGACGACCAGCCGCTGCGCCACCCATGCGACGGCAAGTGCGGGGTGATGCACGGGAATCTCCTCGACCGGCGACCGGGTCGCCACGTCCCACAGGCGCACGGTCCGGTCACTGCTGGCGGTGGCGAGGAGGTGCCCGCCCTCACCGACCACACTCACTGCGTTGACGGCGCCCGTGTGGTTCGAGAGGTCACCGATGAGTTCACCCCGCTCAGCGTCCCACAGACACACTCCTCCGTGCGCGTGCGCGGTGGCGAGCACGGTCCGCCCGGTCGCTGGCAGCGTGCACATGGCAAGAGTCTCGGTTGCCGCAACCAACTTGTGGCGTTCGCCGGAGACGGCGTCCCACAGCCACACCCCACCATCTTGCCCGTCCGTCGCCGTTGCTACGTATGGTCTTCCAGAGAGTTCCACGGGACACATCGCGTAGATCCCGCTGTGGAAACGAGAGAAGTGCGCGGTCTCGTTGGTGAGTGGGTCCCAAAGCCATGCGGTACCGTCGGCGTGGCCCACGGCCAGGAGCGTTCGGTCTCCGACCCGCACGGAACACATGGTGTAGGCGGGTTTGACGCCCGGTCGCCGGGACAGGGGCAAGGTGTCCGTGGGATCCCACAGCCACACCGTTCCGTCGTCACCGCAGCCGGCGAGGTACGGCCGGTCGAGGTGGCGTAGGGGGCACAGAGCGCGTACCCAGTCGCGGTTGCCCTTCAACGCGCTGACGACGGTGCCGGTGCCGGGATCGCGCAGCTCTGTGACGCCGTCGTCGCCGCCCGCGGCCACCAGCACGCGGTCGCCGTTGTACGCGGGGGAGAGGGCGCGTATCGCGCTCACACGGCTGGCGCGCGGCGCCGCCGGCTCCCACAGCCGCACGGTGTGGTCGGCGCCTCCGCTGGCGAGCAGGTCTCCGCTGTTGGTGCTCAGGACACAGAGGGACTCCACGGAGTCGGAGTGGCCTTGAAGAGTGATGGCGATCTGGCCGGTCTCCGGGTCCAGCAGTCGGACCAGATCGCCGCTCGTGCCGGCGAGTAGCGAGTTCCCCTCGACCTTGATGGCGCGCAGCGTGAAGGCCAGATCCTCACCCGGGAGGGTGCGTACGCACCAGCCGCTGACCGGCTCCCACAACCGAACGGTCTTGTCCGCGCCCAGACTTGCCAGCAGGGTGTGATTCTCCACCTCTACGGCGCACAGGGCGTCGACGGAACTCTCGTGTCCTTCCAGTACGCGCACACGTGCGCCGGTGTCGGGACGCCAGAGAATGATGGAGCCGTCCTCCTCGTCCCCGCCCGACGCCAGGAGGGTTTCGTTGTCGACCACGACTGCGCACACACTTTCGACCCAGCCGCCATGCCCGGAAAGCACAGCGGTGCACTGTCCGACGGATGGATCCCACACGCGGACCGTTCCGTCCGCGCTCGCAGTCGCGAGGCGGGGGCCGTCAGCAGTGTCGAACGCGCACAGATCGCGGATCGAACTCCCGTGGCCGCTGAGATGTCCCGCGGCGCACTGCCCGGTTTCGTTCCACAGCCAGACGTCGCTGTCCGTGGCGACAGCGAGGTACGTCTGCCCGTCGACGATGAGGCCGCACATCGCCCTGATACGGCCGAACTTGGGTGTGAGGCGTCGTACTGTCCGGGCGGTTACGGGGTCCCACAGCCGCACGGTCCCGTCGCCCGAGGCGCTGGCGAGCAAGGTGCGGGACGCGGGGCCGAGGGCACACACGGAGCGGATCTCGGCGCTGTGGCCTTCAAGGACCGCCTCCTCGGCGCGCGGGGCAACTGCCGCCCACTCGGCTCGGTACGGCCCGTTCGCCGCCAGGGGCCCGTAGACCTGTCCGAACCCTTCCTGCGCCTCGGTCACGCTGAAGAGGGCCGCCCGCCGGGCAGGATCGCAGTCGATGGCCTGCGGTGTTCGGCGCAGGAGCTGGGCGAGTTCCCTGGCCGCTTCGGAGAAGGCCGAACCGCTTGCCGGGATGAGGCGCCGCAGATCCGCGTGGAGCGCGAACTCCACCTCCGTGAGCAGTTCGTCGATGACGCGGCCGCGGACGGCGTGCCGGGGAAGGGAGCGCAGCAGGTACGCGGGCGCGCGATCCCAGCCGAGCCGCCGGCCGTAGGCGATGAAGGAGCGAGTGAGGGCCCGCTCGTCGGTCACCGTCAACCCCAGCCGGGCGCGGTTCCGCCGCAGCGCGTCGTCGAGTGCCTGGTGGAAGAGACGGAACACGCCCGTGTTCTGGTCGTTCACGCCGGTCTCGACGAGGAAGTTCGCGGCTGAGGAGCGTGCCAGGGACTGGAGTTGATCCTCGGTGAGGTGGTGGCCCGTGAGTTGTTCCACTGCGGCGCTCCACAAGGGCAGCGGTAGTCCCGGTGCCTCGGCATAGGCCAGGACGCTCAGAGCATCAGCCGCCGGAGCGCTGTCGACGGTCGGCAGCCGTACGAGGTATTCCTGCAGTGCCGCGGCGACTGTGGGTGTGAAGGCGATGTCGGCGGGCGCGACCGCGTAGACGTCGTGCAGGCCGTGAGCGCGCGCGGTGAGACCGGCCACGAGAAAGTTCGCTTCGGCGAGTTCGGCTATGCGGGCAGCTACCGGGCGTGCGGTGCGCTCGTCTCCGTAGGGGTTGTCGGGCCGCTCGTCGCCCAAGAGTTGGAGCGTGGCCATCGTGTACGCGGCGAGGTCCGCTGCGGCGAAGAACTCGGGAGAGTCCAGGTCTATGACGCGGACCGCCGTGCCGAACGGGTCGAGCAAACTGCCGGCGTCGTCCCTGCGGCGGCTGCCGACCAGCACCCTGACGTGGAGATCGGCGCAGGTCTCGGCCAGGGGGATGGCGATGTGCCGCACGATCAGGCGGGCCTGCTGCGCGCTGGTGGCCTCGTCGAGGGCGTCGATGACCACGATGAAGGGCGTGAGCGCGGAGGTGGGCCGCTCGGACAGCGCGGCCCGTAGCACGGAGGCCAGGTCACTCGCGCGCTCGGGCGGTGCTGCCGAGGCCGCAGTGGCGATCTCCTCGGCCACCTCGAGCGCGGTCTTACCCTTGGCGTGAACGGCGCAGGAGACCGAGCCGAGGGGGGCACGCAGGGTGTCGTCGTCCGTCGGAAGCGACTCGGCGATACCGGAATCCGCCGAGGTGACCACACGCCCAAGCACCGCGGACTTGCCCACGCCGGGTGACCCGGTCACCATCAGGACCTTCCGCGGCGCGGCGGTGCGGGTCATCCAGTCGATGATCTCGGTGAGCGCGGCGGTGCGGCCCCGGAACCGGAAGCCCTGTTCGGCGTCCGTGCTCACGCCGCGGGCGCGCGGTTTCCAGTGCCGGCCCGCCTCCGGGTCGTCGTCCAGCGTCCAGCCCCATGCCGCGAGCGCTGTCTCGCCCGCCGCCTCGGCCGACCAGTCGGCGAGCAGCGCGATCTTCTGGTCGGGCAGGTACTTGTCGGCTTGATGGAGCGTCAGGGCGCGGGCGTCACCCGACCCACTGGCTTGCCCGACCAGACCCACGACCGACTGATACGTCGGCGACCACAGAGCGGCGCCGCTGTAGCCGGGCTTGACGGGATACCGCGAGGCCGTGTCGAGTCGCACCCACCCGTAGGCGAGCGACTCACCGACCGTCCCGTCCGACGAATTGCCGAACAGGTCGCCATCGGGGAACCCGAAGGCCCACCACTCCTCGCCTACGAGCGCGGACGGCGTGGGCCGCCGCAGCCGCGCAGCCGGCTCGCCGGAGACCGACTCCGCGAGTACGAGGACGGCCACGTCCTGCGCGCGCCGCTTCGCCGGGGCCTCCGGCGCGCACACGTCCCGCACCCGGAAGCGCCGGTCCATGAACTGGTCCGACTTGGGGAACGCCACCCACAACTCACGAGTTCTCTCCCACGTAGGGCATGCGACATGCGCGCACGTCAGGACCCGGTGGTCGTCGATGAGAAAGCCGGAACCCAGCGCCTTCTCGTCGTGCTCGGAGCCATGTGCTGCGGCCACCCAGGCATCGGTGCCCGGGCGCGGGCCCGAGCCGACAGCGGCGTTCATCTAGGCTCAGGCTCCGTCCGCCGCCGCAGGACGCCACACCATCGACACCTCGAAGTTCGCGTCCGTCGAAGCCTTGGCAACGAACCAGTTGGCCGTCCCGCTGACCTTGATGCCGAATTTCACCTGGACCTCCGCAGGACGGAGCGCCGCGGCTTGGTCGAGTACCGTGCGGGCGGCTTCCACGGCCGGTCGTACTGCTTCGCGGACCTGGCCCACGATCTCCGCAGTGCTCACCTGGTGGAACTCGTCGGTCGGCTCGATCTCGAACCGGACGACCGTCTCGTCGTCCAGCGCGTACGACACCACCTGATCCGCCATTGCGCCCCCTCGATTGATTGAGATCACAGTTTAGGGCCAAGCCAGGCCTCCAGTGGGGTAGTTGGGTGCCCGGGCGGGCGGCGCGGGAACCGGCCCGGACTTTGCCACGCCCCTGAGCCCGGGACCGACCTTCCGGCTCACGCAGGACGCGAAGGGGCCCGCGGCGCCACCGGCCCGGACGGGGACGAGTGGTGACGGTCGACCTCGATGACCGCAGCCACACCCCGGCGCCGCGTCCGGACCGCCCCGCACCCGGTACTGGCACGTCCACCCGCTCACCGAGCGGGAACTGCGCGACCACGTCGTCCGGGACGGGCTCTTCCCCGACGAGCACGCCCAGGCCCTGCTCGTCACCCGATGAAAGGGCCGGCGGCCCGCCTGGGTGCCCGTGCCCGCCACTACACCCGGCTGAGGCGGAAGAAGAGCCCTCTGTGCGCCCAGCCCGTCCGGCGTAGTCCTGTCCAGACGCAGCCGGCGGCGATCCCGACCGCGAGTGCCGTCGCACCGACCGCGGAGGGGAGCGCGGCCATCAGGGCGACGCCCATCGACACGACGACGAACCCGTCGAACTGCCAGGCAACGACACGCAGCCCGGAGAGGTCGCCGAACGGCGTGATGACGGGAAGGAGGAGTTCGAGCGGAAGATCCAGTTTCATCTCGCGCAGGAACCTGGCGCCCAGCGCCATGGCCACCGACCCGGCGACAAGAAGGGCCGTGTCACCCAGATGCCCGCTGTGGCGGTCCCACCGGGCGACGACGGCGAAGCCACCCCCCAGGAAAGCACCGATCGTCACCGCGGCGACGGGCCAGGCCAGCGTGCGGGCAAGGGTTCCACCCCACCGTTCGCCGAACAGCGGAGCCAGGGTCAGCTCATCTCGCAGTCCGCGCCACGTCTCGCCCACCCACCCCGATCCCAGGTACACACACAGGGCCCCCAGCGCCCACAGCCACGGTGCCGGTCCGTGCCCCCGCCCGCCTGCCCCGTGCGTCAGCACAGAGGAGCCGATCAGAAGGAGTGCCGCGCCCGCGCTCGCGCGCCCGGGTGTCCGCAGCGCTCGGATCGCACCCTGCGCAAGATATCCGCGCAGCCGCCCGTCCGGACGGATCAGGGCCGACGCGAAACCGGACGGCTCCGGCCGGTACAGATCCAGCGCGTGATGGAGCGTCCCGGTCCAGGCGTATGTCCGGGCCTGGGCGGCGCGGGCCGACTCGCGGGCGAGCCGGGCGAGGTCGACGGTGCGGATCGCCCGGAGGGCCGCCCGCCCCAAGGCCGCCGCGGTCGCCGCCAGCACTCCGGTGAGGAGCCACAGACCCGTTCCACTGTCCGGCGCCACTCGGCTCACCCCGACGACCACAACTGCCGCGCCGCCGAAGGCGGAAGCCAGCAGGAGATTGTCGCGCAGCGGACGAACCTGGCCCCAGAGCCACGCGAACGCCGCGAGGGCGCTGAGTCCCACCCCGGACGCGAGGCCCTGCACCGCGGAATCGAGGTGGTCGAAGAGATCGGTCGCGAGGTACGAAGCCGCGCAGGCCGACAGCAGTCCGGTCGTACTGACGTACGCCGGTCTGCGCCGGGCGATCGTGCCGAGGTAGCGCGTCGGAGAGATGTCCGTGGACATGAACACGTGCAGCAGGAACGGCTGGACCACCACCGGCCCCCAGAACCGCCCGGCGATCTGGGCCCCCCAGCACACCGCCACCGCGAGCGCGCAGACCCAGGGCGCCGCCTCCGTGAGAGACCCTACGGAGAACGACGCGGGCGAAGTGCTCCGGGCGTGGACCACCGGCACCAGGTAGAACGCGGCGAACAGGGCGACGAGGTAGAGGGTGTACGCGTGCCCCCGCACCGTGCCGCGGTCACCCCGGCGGGCGTAACGCTGCCGCACGGCACGGACGCGGCCCGCGGCGTCGGGCTCGGGTGCCGCGAGAGTGTCCACCGTCATCCCAGCTCCACGAGGCCGTCACGCGCCTCTACCAGGGCGGGCTCATGGGTGGCGACCAGGAAGGCGGTGCCTTTCTCCGCCCGCTCCGTGAGCATGGTCGCCACCAGTTCGACGCGGTCGCCGTCGAGGTGCCGCTCGGGCTCGTCGAGCAGTACCACGTCAGCGGGGCGCACCAACGTCAGTGCGAGGCTGAAGAGTTGAAGCTGGCCGGAGGAGACCTGATGGGGAAACCGCTCGCCCAGCGGGGACAGTCCCAGTCGCTCGATGACCTCTTCGGCGGCTTCGGCGGTCGTCGCGCTGTTGCCGTACCAGGAGGCGGCAACCAGGGTCACCTGCTCGCGCAGTGTCATGTCACGGGCGAACGGGATCGCGTCGACCAAGGAAGCCATGAGGCGCCGGTGCCGCGGCTTGGCCATGTCGGCGGGTTCGCCCCGTACCGAACACGAACCTGCCGTGAGGGTCCGGCTGCCCAGGAAGGCCCGCAGGAGCGTCGTCTTCCCCGACCCGTTGCCGCCGGTGAGGCACCAGATCTCGCCGGGCAGGACCGCGAACGAGGTCGGCTCCAGCAGGGTGACGTCGCCCAGGGTGACCGTGGCGCCCTCGGCCGCGATGATGGGAACAGCGGTCACTTCGCCTCCAGAACCACAAGCGCCTCTCGTGGACGTGCAGTTTATGCGTCGCCCGCGTACGACCCGTCGACGCTGTCACCTCCAGGTCGGCGATCCGTTCCGGCGGTCGTGTCTCCGGCAGTGACGCCCAGGTGGCCATCTCGTGGACCGCGAGGGGTGTGCGGTGGCGACGGCCACGACCTGCGCACCGGTGGAAATGCCGCCGTCAGGGCATGCGCGACGTTCGACGGATCTCGTTGCACCCGCACCACAGGCGGATGGGCGCACCTTGGGCCATGGGCTCTGCCGGTACGGTGATCGCCTGCCGCGTGGAAGGTCCATGCGTCCGGCCGCCCTGTGCGAGGGACGCCGGTGGCGAGCGATGGGACCGTGATGAGCGAACTGACGAAGCCCGGAGTCGAGGTTCCGGAGGGTGAAGCGCCCACCGAGCTGACGATCCGGGACCTCGTGGTGGGAGACGGGCCCGAGGCGAGGCCGGGCCGGGTCGTCCAGGTTCACTATGTAGGGGTCACGTTCGCTTCCGGAAGGGAGTTCGACTCCTCCTGGGAACAGGGCAGGCCGTTCAAGTTCGCCGTGGGCGGTGGCAGGGTCATCAAGGGCTGGGACCGGGGGGTCAGGGGGATGAAGGTCGGCGGCCGCCGCGAGATCATCGTCCCCCCGCGTCTCGGCTACGGCAAGCAGTCGCCCTCCGCGTCGATCCCGGCGGGCTCGACGCTGATCTTCGTCGTCGACCTGCTCACCGTCGTGGGCGGGCCCACCGTGGCCGGGTCCGGCCCGACCGGCTCGGCCTGACGTGATGTTCCCGAGGCGCCGCGTCCCGTTCCGCGACAGCCGGTGGGCCGGTGGCAGGGACACGCCCTAGTCCGCCCGGCGGCCGGCGGCTGGTCCTTGCACGGGGACGCGCCCCGTCAGCGTGAACCACTACGCCGGACCGGACCCGGCGGGCGCTCCCGGCACCACCCGCATGCCCAGTCCCCGCACCCGGTAGATGCACCGGTCGTCGCCCCACAGCGACGCGTCAGCCACGGCGTAGGGGCCCCGTGCGTCCGTGCCGCTCTCCACGATGTCCATGTCCACCCGGATCAGCCGGTTGGCCGGGGTGATCTGGCCGCGGTACGTCCAGGTCGCCTCACGGCCCGGCAGCACCGGTTGGAAGCGGGGGGCGACGAGTCCGTCGGCCACGCCCTGCTCCAGCAGGTGGTACTGGAGCAGTTGGCACATGGCCTCGATCCCCAACGAGCCGGGCTGCACGGGGTCCTGGAAGAAGTGGGCCCGGAAGAACCAGGCGTCCGGGCGGACATCCTTCTCCGACCGCAACCGGCCGAGCCCGGCGCTTCCGCCGTCCGGCCAGTGGCCCGTGATCCGGTCCAGCATCAGCAACATCTCGCCCGGCAGGCGCGGTTCGCCGGCGCAGTACCGGGCGGGGCGGGAGGTCAGATCGACCACGCGTTCGCAGGGCTCGTCGAGGCGGGCCCGGTCCTCGGCCGAAGTCGTCAGCCCCTGCTGGCCGTCGAAGGCCGACCGGGGGAAGTAGCCGAAGACCGTGGAGAGTTCGAAGAGGGGCGCGTCGTCGGCCGTGCACTTCACCCGGAACGACTCGATGATCATGTCCCCGCTGCGCGAGACGCGGGTCAGTTCGGCCCTGGTGCGGACCGTACGCGTCGCCGGGGTGACCTCGCCGGTGACCGTTCCCGACCCGTCGAGATTGCGGAACAGCAGGTCCATCTCGCTGGTCGTCGCGCTGCCGATGTACGAGGCGAGCCACCCGCAGGGCTGGAGCGCCGCCTCCATGAGGACGGCGAACGGCATGGCGCGGCCGCCGTTCTGCTCGAAATACCACGCCCGGTCCGGCACGTCGTACTCGGCGACGACGACGCTGCCCTCGCCCATTCCGCCCTGCGGACCGTCCACCGACACGATCCGGCTCATGAAGTGATAGGGCGGGCCAGGAAGCCGCGCCACCCTGCGGGTGCCGTCGAAGGGCTCGTACATGGTCCCGAACGCCTCGCTCGGCCTGCCCCAGGCGCACGCCAGCAACGAGGCCTGGTCAAAGGCGAACCCGTCGGCCGCCACCGCCACCGGCTGCTCCTCCCCATGCCCGGTCAGCCCGCCGAGACGGGGCAGCGGCACCGGGTTCCCGCCGGTCTGCACGGTGGGCGGACCCGAGTGCCGCCAGTGCGACAGCGGCCAGTCGGGGACCAGCCGGAGGGCCATGTCGGTGCCCAGGAACGCCTTCCGTCCGTCCACCGAGCCGAGGACGTCGGCGTGGAGCGTCGGCACCGGCCCGGCCGAGACGCCCCGTACGAACACCTCGTACACGACCCTCCGGTTCTCCGGGGTCGCCTGGCCCCGGCACATGGCCCTGGAGGGGTGCTCGTCGACCGTCTCGAAGCGCCAGCCGTCCCGGTCGACGGTGAAGCCCATGGCCGTCAGGTAGAACGCCATCGCCTGGAGGCCGCCCTGCAGCATCAGGGTGCCCGGCATGCAGGGGTCGTTCTTGAAATGGCCGGTGAAGAACCAGTCGTCCGGGGACAACGCGGTCTCGGCCCGCAGGTACCCGCGGCCCCACGGCCCTCCGGCCGGTTCGAACGCGGTGACCTCGTCCAGCAGGCGCAGCCGTTCCTCGTCGAGCCCGGGCGAACGGACGTGAGCCGCCGTCGCCTCCCAGCCGGGCCCGAAACAGTCCCCGGGCCGCCCCAGGGCCAGGGCTCGCACCCGGTCGGCGTCGAAGCGGGTCCGTTCGCAGCGCACGGCCGGCGGGTCGAGCGGCAGGTCCTCCCCGGGTGCGCGGTCGGCGGGATCCCAGCGCACTCCTCCGCTGCCGGCGAGCTCCGCGGGGGTGAAGAACCCCGCCTGTCCCTCGCGGACACTGAGCCGCAGCGCGCCGTCCACGTAGCAGTCGTAGTGGAAGAAGGCCAGCCGGACGCCGTCCGCCTCCGCGTGACCGTCCAGATGGATCTCGAAACGCAGGGTGTCACCGGGGCGCGGTGGGCCCCCGTGGAAGATCACCTCGCAGCCGAGCAGCCGGTACGCGCGCTCGCCCCGGTTCAGCAGGTCGACGCCCAGCCAGCTGAGCAGGAGCAGGTCGGCCTGGCCCGCCTCGATCAGCACGCCGGCCGGCACCCGTCCCGTCGCATCCAGGTACCAGCTGTCGGGCAGGACATCCGTCTCCGTCCAGATCCTCCCGTCCGTACGGACCGGGCCCGGCAGGACCAGCGCGGCCGGCACCGCGTCGATGCCGGTGACCCGGTCGGCGAGCAGCATGGGCGGCCCGGGCATCCGGGTCTGTACCGCGTAGCCGTCCTGCTCGGCGAAGAGCGGACCGAACAGCGTGGAGATCTCGCGGGAGGCGAGGTGCTCCAGTTGGGTCCGGTCGAACGTCGGCCCGGGCCGCTGAGCCTGCCCGGGCCGCTGAGCCGGCGCCGGCTTCGGCTCCGGAGGCCCCACGGGCGCTGGAGCCGTGGAGGGCCGGGGCGGGGGAAGCGGTCGTACGGGTACGGGCTGCTGCTGCCCGGATCCAGCCGTCAGCGCCCCGACGGCGAGCGCAGACACGCGCAGGAACCGCCGGTGGGATTCGGCGTGCGCGGCCATGACCTCCTGGTGCAGCGCGGCGACCCGCAGGCTCTGCCGGGCGACCACGCCCCCGACCCCCGCCGCCCCCGGCTCACGGGTGTCGTCGGCGATCAACCGGGGCCGCTGTACCGGTGCGGCGGGGGAGGGCACGGCGGGAGCAGCGGGAGTGGAGAAGCGCCCGGGTCCCTCGGACGCGGGGGCGGAGAAGCGCCCGGTCTCCGCGTGCGCCGCGGCGACCACGTGGCCGGGGTCCCGGTCCGGCGAGGCGGGCGGACCGAGGGTGGTCTCCGGTACCGGGGCGAGTTCCGGTGCCCGGGGCAGAACGGTCACGGCGCGCTCCAGGGGCGGCAGGCACGGAGAGGACGGTACGGGAACGGCGACGGTGGGGCCGGGCCGCGGCAGGCCGGTCGCGGCCCCGGCGAGCCGGGCGAGCAACGCGTCGGCCCGCACCGGCACCCCGGCGACGACGAGTTCGCCCACCGCGTGACACAGGTGCCGCAGGCTCGTGTCGCCCGGAGTGTCCAGCGCGACGGCCACGTGCTCCCGGTCGCCGAGCACCCGTTTGATCCAGCCGGTGCACAGCCGTCGCGGGCCGTGCTCCACGAAGACCCGGACACCGTCCGCCCACGCCTGTTCGATCGTGGCCGCGAAGTCGATCGTGCCGAGCCCCTGCGCGGTGAGCGCCTCGGCGGCCCGCTCGGACGTCGGCCGGTACGCGCGGCCGGAGGCCCCGCTGTAGAAGCGAACGCCGGGCACCTCGACCGTGGGGCGGCGGTGGGCCTCGTGCCACACCTCCCGGACCTCCGCCAACTCCGGTGCGTGGGCGGCCATGTCGTAGTCCAGCTCGATCGCCCGGTCGACGCCGATCCTGGCCACGACGGCAGAGCACGCCCCGGACTCGCCGCCGATGACGCAGACCCCGGGCGCGTTCACCGCCATCAGGTGGACCGCCCGCTCCCCGGCGAGCTCCGCGCGAACTGCCGCCAGGGGCGCGGCGACCAGATGGCTCGACCACCGGTCGCCAGGGATGCCCCGCTGTCGCCAGTAGCGCCGGACCGCCCGCAGCTCGCCCGCGAGTTCCGTGGTGAACAGACCGCTGTCCCGGGTCGCTTCATAGAGCCCCGAGGCGTCCGGCCAGGCCCCCAGCGCGACCAGCGCCGTCGACTCGCCCGAGGAGTATCCAATCGCGGCGTCCGGCCGCAGTCCGAGCACCTCGCGGCTGAACACGGTGTGCAGCGCGGCCAGTTCGGCGACGGCCCAGATCTGGCCGAGGACCCCGGGCTCCGTCCCGGACCGCAGGCGCGCCCCCACCACTCCGTGCTGCTCCCGGACCCGCTCGCCCAGCGACGGCAACGCGAGGGTCAGCTCATGGCCCATCCCCGGATACGCGGCCGAGCCGTTCGTGTACACGAAAGCGGTCTGCCCGACGACCGGCGAGTCCCGGTACGACACGTCCGCCGGGCGGGCCCCGCCCTCCGTCAGCCAGCGACGGGCCGCTTCCCCGCGCTCCTGCCACGTGGTGTCGCCGTCGACCACGAAGGCCAGCCGGGCCGGGCCTGCCGAGGACTCCGTACCGGCCTCCAGCGCTGCCAGCACCGCCCGGCGGTCGGTCCCGGAGTAGACGTGCAGGCGCGGGGCGGGGCCCCGCAGCCACGGCCGGGCGTCCCCCGCGCGCAGCCGTACGCCGACGGCGGGCCCCTCCAACGGCGTGACCACGGCCCGCGCGGTGTGGGCGACGGCCGCGGTGTCCGCCGGTCCGCCCGGACGGGGTACCGCGCGGTGCTGGAGCGAGAGTGCCGCGACAGCGACGGAGACCAGCCCCGACGCGGCATGAGCACGCCCGAAGGAGGCCGCCGGATCGAAGACCGCGTCGGGGCCGTCGCCGATGACCATGTCGGGTTCGCCGGTGGCCTCTTCGTCCAGCAGGGCCACGACGCTGTCGCCGTCCCCGCGCGCGGCGTCCAGGGACTTGAGGACCAGGACGACGGCCGCGTCCCCGGGCTCCTCGTCGCGGCCGAGATCCCGCAGGGCGGCCCGGTGAACCGCCTCGCAGGACAGGTCGGTGGCGCCGACGAGGGCGGCGTCGGCCTCCCCCGACCGAATGGCCCGAGCCGCGATCCCCAGCGCCACCAGCCCGGACGCCTCCTCCGCCGACACCGTGAACCCGGGTCCTGCCAGGTCGAGTTGGGTGCTGATGCGGTTGGCCGCGAGGTTCGGCATGCTGCCCACCACGCCCTCCGCCGTCATGGCCGGGGTGAACGCCTCCCGGGCGAGGTCCGCCGACGCCGGGTCCACCGGCGTCGCCGACTGCTCCAGCCAGTGCGGAATCCGCCAGCGCGCCCCCGCGCGGGCCACCTCCGGGTCCACCCCCGTACCCACGACCACCATGGTCCGCTCGCGGGGCAGGCTCACCGTCCGGGCGGCCTCCCGGGCGGCCTCCAGCACCAGGAGCTGATGACGTACGGTCCGCTCCAGCGCCAGCGGCGGGAAGCACAGGTCCGTCAGCTCCACGGCGATCTCCGCGACGGGGCCCCGCCGTTCGCCGCCCAGCACCGCGCGGCGGAAGTCCTCCAGCGACGTCCCCTCGCCGACCCGGGCTCCGACGGCGACGATCGCCACCGTCGTACGGCCGCCCGGCGCGGCGGATGCCGGAGCCGGGTCCGGGGCCTTCGCTGCCGGTCCGGCGGGCCGCGTGCCGCCCGTCGACCGGGGCACGGTGGGCGGGGGAGGGCAGTCCGGCGCGTCGACGATCAGATGGGCGTTGGTTCCGCCGAACCCGAAGGCGCTGACCGCCGCCCTGCGCGGCCCCACCCACTCCTCGGCCGCGGCCAGCACCCGCAACGGCGTGCCCGTCAGTACGTCGAGCGGTCGTCCGGCGCCGAGCGTCGCCGGGCGCACCCCCGCCCGCATCGCGCCGAGCACCTTCAGCAGTCCCGCCACACCCGCGGAGGCCAGCAGATGCCCGACGTTCGACTTCGCCGAACCGATGGGAACGTCGTCACCGGCCCCGAAGACCCGGGCCATGGAGCGCGCCTCCACCGCGTCCCCGACCGGCGTCCCCGTGGCGTGGCACTCGATGAGCGACACCGACTCGGGAGCGACGCCCGCCCTCTCGTACGCCAGGCGCACGGCCCGTACCTGGCCCTCCTCCGACGGGCTGATCAACCCGGAACCACGCCCGTCGTTGGACAGCCCCACACCGCGGATCACACCGAGCACGGGCAGGCCGGCGGCGTGGGCGTCGGCCAGCCGTGTCAGGGCGACGAACCCCGCGCCCTCGCCGTGCACCAGCCCGTCCGCGTCCCGGTGGAAGGGCCGGCTGCGCCCCGTGCGGCTGGTCGCGGACAGCGCGCAGAACCCCACGTGCAGGTAGAGGGGGTCGGGGCGGCTGACCGCACCGGCCACCATGAGATCCGCCGTGCCGTCGTGCAGCCGGTCGCACGCCAGCTTGATCGCGTACAACGAGGACGCACAGGCGGCGTCGAGGGACCACCCCCCCGCACCGAGCCCGAGCGCGCGGGCCGCGAGCCGGGCGGGCAGCCCGGAGGAGAAGCGGTTGCGGGCATCGGGGCGGGTCCGCCACTCACCCGCCGGCAGGGCGTCACGGAGCGAGGGGCGTTGCGCGGACAGCCATACGTGTTCGGCGAAGGCCGCCCCGGCGGGCGTGGGGTACGACAGGTTGCCCAGCACCAGACCTCCGCGCGGCAGCGGGCCCGCGTGTCCCGCCTCGGCGAGCGCCTGCCGCACCCCGTACAGGACCCAGTGGAAGAGCGGGTCCAGTGGTGCGATCCGCTCCGGGGCGAGGCGGAAGCCGGCCGGGTCGAAGACGGACTCGAACCCGTGGACGTAACCGCCGACGTCCGTCCACGTGCGGTCGAGGTGATCCTCCACCGAACCCATGGCCCACCGGCGCGGCAGCCGCCACCGGCCCTCCGGGGCGGCCGACAGGCTCGTGCGGCCGGCGGCGATGTTCTCCCAGAACGTGTCCGGGTCCAGCGCGCCGGGCAGCACACAGCCCCGGCCGACGACGGCGATCGGTTCGAAACGCATACGGGTCTCACTTCACGGCGGGGCGCGGCGGGCCGGGACCAGGATGGGCGGGGCCGGGCGACGCGAGGTGTGGAGGGGGTGGAGGGGTGAGGAGGGGCAGGATGGGTCAGGGTGGGTCAGGAGGGGCGGACGACGAGCTCGACCCCGATCAGCTCCACCAGGACGGACCCGTCGGCGTCGATCAGTGCCGCGTCGCAGCGCGCCCCGGTGTCGTGCGCCTTCCGTGCCCGCACCACACAGCGCACGGCGCCGTCCACCGGGCCGCGCCGGTGCAGCCTGCACTCGGCGACGGCCATCGGCAGCGTGGCTGCCCCGAGTGCCTTCTCGCCCCAGAGCAGGGCGAGTTGCAGCGCGCCGTCCACGGCCGCCGGATCGAGCGGGCCGTGCTCGTCCGCCCAGCCCAGGGCCCGCACGCCCGCGACGGTCGCCTCCGCCCCGTGCTCCGACACGCCGCGCACCGTGCGCAGGGCGTGGAACCGGGGGCCGTGGAAGAGGACCTCTCCGTCGTAGGGCGTGGCCCGGTCGAGAGGCTTCAGACCGTCCGGGGTGTCCCACGCGGTCGCGTCGGGTTCGCCTGTCCCGGTGTCCCACGCGGTCACGTCGGGATTCCCGGCCCCGGTGTCCCACACGGTCGTGCCGGTCCCCCCTGTCCCGGTGTCCAGCACAGCCCGGAAGTGCGCCAGGCCGTCCTCGCCCCGCAGCTCCGCGTCCAGACCCGACGGTGCACCGGGCGCGCCTCTGCTGCCGAGCACGGTGAGCCGGTGGCCCGGGCCGGACAGCTCCGGCAGGGCGTACTTCTGGTACACCCGCAGATCACGCAGGACGAGCCGCCCGGCAGCCGGCAGCCAGGCCGTGGCCGCGCCCGCGAACCAGTTCAGGACCAGGGCCACGGGCAGCACCGGAACACCGGCGGGCGCGTGGTCGGCCAGTTGCGGCAGGGTGTCCGAGCGGACCAGCACCTGCGCGCGCCGCAGGTCGCCCGCCGGGGCCAGGGCCGCCGGATCGTCTCCCGCCGCCAGGACCACGCGGGCCTCGCCGGCGTCACCGTCCACCTCGGCCGTGAAGGCCGCGGCCCCCTGGGCCAGGGAGATGAGCGGAACCCCGGACCGGCCGAAGTGCCCGGCCAGGGCCGGGGTGACCATGCCGCCCTGCCAGGGCCCCCAGGCCACACACCGCACCAGGCAGCCGGGCCGACGGGCCTGTTCGGCCGACGCGACGTGGAGGAGGACCTCATTGGCCATCGCGTAGTCGCTCTGCCCCGCGTTGCCGAACACGGCGGCCACCGACGAGAACAGGAGCATCATGTCCAGTGGGTCGTCCGCCGTCGCCGCCAGCAGCGCCCGCAGGCCGTCCACCTTCGTCGCCATGACCGACTCGGCCCGCTCGTCGGTCCTGTCGACGATCAGCTTGTCCGCCAGCACCCCAGCACCGTGGACGATGCCGGTGACCGGCCCCCACGTCGCGCGCACGGTGCGCAGAGCAGCCGCGAGCGCGTCACCGTCGCGGACGTCCACCCGGACGTACCGGGCGGGTGATCCGGCGGCCTCCAACTCTGCCAGTGTCGCCCGCACTTCGCGCGCGGCCAGAATCTCCCGGGCCCGCTCCGCGATCCGGGCGGGCGAGGAGTCCGCCGCGTCCGGGGCCCGCTCCGCGAGCAGCCGGGTGAGCGCCGGTCCGTCGGTGGCCGACGTCAGTCCGGCCGGCTCGGCGGCCAACTCCGTCCTCCCGAGCAGCACGATCCGCGGACGGTGGGTCCTGGCCAGGTCGAGCAGGGCCGCCGCGGTCACCCCGCGGGCCCCTCCGGTGGCCACGATCACGGAAGCGCCGGAGATCCGCCGGGTGCCACTGGGCCTGACCGGCTCGGGCTCCATCCGCAGGAGGGCGCGCGTGCCGTCCGCGCGGAGGCCCGTCTCCAGGTCGGCCCCGCCTTCGAGCAGCTCCCCGACGATCGCCTCGGCGACCTCCTCGTCGTCCCGGCCGCCCCGCTCGCAGTCGACGATCTTGACCGAGGAGTCCGGCCACTCCTTCGCCGCGGTCCTGGCCAGAGCGGCGACCCCGCCCAGCCACGCGCGGCCGGGCGCGTGTCCTCCGAGCCCGAAGTCGCCCCCGGTGTCCTGGACGGTCACGAACAGCCCCCCGCCCCCGGCGGCCCGGGGCGCCACCGCGCGTGCCGAGCGGAGCGCCGACCGGTGGACCTCCCGCGCCTCGTCGGGCGTACCGCCCGCGGTGAGTCCGCCGAGGTGGACGACGCCGCGGGCGTCCTCGGGCACGTCCGCCACGGCGGTGGCGGCCACGCCGCGTACCTTCAGCTTCCGGGCCACCAGGCCGGCGATCGAGCACTCGCCCGGGCCTCCGCCGGTCACCGTGACGGGCCCGTCCAGCAGTCCCGCCGTGGTCAGCCCGGACGCGGGCGACTCCACCAGACGCGGTACCAGCCGCGTCAGCGGCGTACGCTCACCCGCCCCGTCGTCGGGGGCGGACGGCGCGGACGGGGTGGACGGCGCGCGGACGGCCGGGGTCCCGGCCGCCACGGAGTGCTGCCCGGCCCGGACATCCGGCTCCGGGGTCCGGGGAGGCCGGGGGTCTCCGCTGAGCGCCTCGACGATCTCGCGCAGCGTACGGAGCCTGCCGAGCTGCCCGGGGTCCCCCGTCGCCACGTCGCCCACCTGCCGGCGCACCGCCGACAGGATCTCGACGCGCTTGATGGAGTCGACGCCCAGATCGGCCTCCAGCTCCATGTCCAGGTTGAGCATGGCGGTGGGATAGCCGGTGAGGCGGGCCACCACCGACAGGAGCAACTCCTCCAGCTCCGACGGTGACAGCGACACCGTGTCGACGACGGGAGCGTCGTCCACGGGAGCGGCAGCCGTCTCCCGCGCGGGGAAAGGCGCCGCCGGGGCCGCCGCGGCCGCGGGTGCGAGGTGGGTGGGTGTGACCGGAGCGGGCGTGGGCGCCGGAGCCGGGACGACGGTCACGACCGGAGCCGACGGCGTCATGGGCGGCGCCGGCACGTGCCGCGGTGACGAGGAGCGGGGGAGCGGCAGTGGGAGCGCGGGAGCCGAAGCGTCCCCGTCCACGGCCGGGTTCGGCGCGCCGAGCATCGCGGTCAGGGTCGTCTCCGTCATCCGGAGAAACGCCAGATGGCTGTCTGTCAGGAGGCGCTGGCAGACCGCGTGGGTCTCCGCCGTCTGCCGTTGGATGCTCTCGACGGCGGCGAACCAGTCGCCGCCGACGGTGGGCCCGACTCCGGCGGTCTCACCGGGGTCGGCCTCGTATGCCGAAGCCTGCTGGGCGTGGGACGGGGAGGGGACGTGCGCGGGCATGGGGACCGCCGGGGTGTCGGACGTGGACAGGGACGTGGGTACGGGCACGGGGGCGGGCAGCGGTCGGTGCCGGGGCTCAGGCGCCGGAGCGGGCGACAGCTCGGCGGGCTCGGCGCGGGTCGGCGGCGACTGGCCGTGGTTCGCTCCGCTGATCTTCACCGTCATGCGGGGCTCGCGCTCCTTCGCCGGGGCTCCGGGCGGGGCGTACGGTGCCCAGAGCGTGTCGAGATCGAGGGGGACGCCGCGTACGGCGAGCTCGCCGAGCGCGGCGTGCAGGGTGTCGGCACCGGGCCGGTCCCGCCGGTCCAGGGGGACGGCCGCGTGCTCGCGGTCGCCGAGGATCTGGTGGACCAGCCCGGTCAGCGTGGCGCCCGCGCCGATCTCGACGAAGGTGCGAACCCCCGCCGCGTACATCGCCTCGATCTGGTCCTGGAAGAGCACCGGGGAGGCGAGATGACCGGCGATCCGGCGGCGCACCTCATCGGGGGACGAGGGGTACGGCGCCGCGTCCGCGTTGCCGTAGACCTCGATCCGGGGCTCCGCGAGCGGGACCGTGCGCAGGTACGCGGCGAGCGGCTCGACGGCCGGGGCGACCAGCGGGCTGTGGAAGGCCGTCGACGCGGCCAGCCGACGGGTGCCGACGCCCTCGGCCGAGAACGCCTTCTCGGCGCGTGCGACCGCCTCCACCGATCCCGAGAGCACCACTTGGCGCGGGGAGTTGTGGTTGGCCGGCCAGAGGTCGCCGAACCCGCCACTGGCCAGTAACCCGGCCACGTGCGTACGGTCCGCCGCCACCGCCAGCATCGCGCCCGGGGCCCCCGCCGCGTCCCGCATCAGCTCGCCGCGGTGACGGGCCAGCCCCACCAGGGACTCCGCGTCCAGCGCGTCGGCGCACGCCAGCGCCACCAGCTCGCCGAAGCTGTGGCCCGCCACGCAGTCCGGCCGCAGCCCCAGCCCCCGCACCACCTCCAGCAGGGCCAGCGCGTGCACCGCCAGCGCGGGCTGCGCCCACTCGGTGGCATCCAGCAGGGTCCGCCGGGCGGCGCGTTCCCCGTCGGTGAAGGCGGGCGGCGGGAACACGACCCGGTGCAGGGGCCGCCCGTCGAAGCGGGCGCCGCCCAGCCGGTCCCACACGGCCTGGGCGCCCGGCGCCAGCATCGCGAGACCGGCTCCCATCCCGACGTACTGGGACCCCTGGCCCGGGAAGAGGAAACCGATACGGCCGGGCGCGGGCTCCCCGGACGCGTACCGGACCCCGGTGGGCGTCGAGAACGCCGCGTCGGGGTGCCGCCGGATCCGGGCGAGCGCCTGCGCGTACTTCTCCCGCAGGTCCTCGGCGTCGGTGGCCACGACGGCCAGCCGCACCCGGGCGGAGGGGGAGAAGGCGGCCTGGCTCTCCCGTGCCAGGCCGGCCAGGGGACGATCGTCGTCCGTCCGGGGCGCCATCAGGTCCGACGGGGAGTCGCCACCGAACAGGACGAGCTCGCTCGGCGCCGTGCGGTGGCGCAGGGCCGGGCGCCCCGGACCGCCCGAGGGCGCGTACTCCTCCAGCGTGACGTGGAAGTTGCTCCCGCCGAAACCGAAACTCGACACCGCCGCCCGCCGCGGATGGCCGGCCGGCCTGACCCACGGGCGGGTCTCGGTGTTGACGTAGAACGGGCCTTCCGGGGCGGCGGCCGCCGGGTTCGGCCGCTCCACCTTGACCGTCGGCGGCAGCACCTTGTGGTGCAGGGCCATGACCGCCTTGAGTAGGCCCGCCGCGCCCGCCGCGCACTTGGTGTGGCCGATCTGCGACTTGACCGAACCGATCGCGCACCACTGCCCGTCCGGGCGCCCCGACCCTCCGAACACCGTACGCAGCGCCGCCAGTTCGGCGGCGTCTCCGGCCTTCGTGCCGGTTCCGTGCGCCTCGACCAGCTCCACGGTCTCCGGCCCGTAGCCGGCTTCCTCGTAGGCGCGTCGCAGGGCTCGTTCCTGGCCCTCGGGCAGCGGCGCGTAGATCGCCGTGCTCCTGCCGTCGGACGAGGTGCCGATACCCCGGATCACCGCGTGGATCCGGTCGCCGTCACGCTCCGCGTCGGACAACCGCTTCAGCGCGTACATGACGACCGCTTCCCCGAGCATGGTGCCGTCCGCCGCGGCCGAGAACGGCCGGCAGTCGCCGGTGGGGGACAGCGCGGGCGTCTTGGAGAAGCACAGGAACATGCCGATGTCGTTCCCGGTGTCCACGCCCCCGCTGATCACCAGGTCGGCCCGGCCCAGCGACAGTTCACCGACGGCCGTCGACAGAGCCGCGAGCGAGCTGGCACAGGCGGCGTCGGTGGTGTGGTTGATGCCGTGCAGATCGAACCGGTTGGCGATCCGGCCCGCGACGACGTTGCCGAGCAGCCCGGGGAAGGTCGATTCGCGCCACGGCTCGAAACGGGCCGCGATGCGGTCGCACACGGCTTGCGCCTCGGTCTCGTCGAGTCCGCTCTCCCGCAGCCCCGCGAGCCAGGCGGGGCGGTGGGCGCGCCCGTACATGTGCGGAAGGAGTTCGAGAGCCGCCGCGCCGAGGACGACGCCGGTCCGGTCACGGTCCACCCCGGCCGGGCCGCCGGTATCCGTCAGCACCTGGTCGGCGACCATCAGGGCGAGCAGCTGGGAGGTGTCCGTCGCCGGCAGATTGGCGGGCGGCACCCCGTACGCCATCGGATCGAAGTCCACCTCGGGAAGGAACGCGCCCCGGCGGGCGTACGTCTTGTCGGGGGCGGCCGGATCCGGGTCGTAGTGGTCCTCCACGCGCCAGCGGGTGGCGGGCACCTCGGTGATCAGGTCGCGGCCACCGGTCACGATCCGCCAGTAGCCCGCCGCGTCCGTGGCGCCCGGCACCAGGGCCCCCACGCCGACCACGGCGATGGGGAGTTGACGGGGGACGGACTCGGACATGTTCTCTCCTCGGGGCCGCACGCTCGGTACCGACGCCCCGGTGGCGCCGAGGCCGCTCACGCCAGCTCGCACGGGGTGTAGGTGAACGCCTCGGCCGGCAAGGGGACGCCGTACGTGCGCAGTTGATGGGCGCGTGTGAGCACGGCGGCCCCCTCCAACAGATTGAGTCCGATCCGCACCACGGACCGGTGCGCCGGATCGGCCAGGAACGAGCCGGCCACCCACCGGTTGAACGCGCCCATCGCCGGCCCGCACCAGATCTGGAAGTCGGCCCGCCGCGACTCCTCCCCGGTGATCGCCCACCGGCTGGAACTGCCCAGATACCAGCGGAAGACCAGGGCCATACGGTGTTTCGGGTCGGCCTCCGCACGGGTGATCTCCGCGGGATCGCGCTGCTCCCAGAACGTGCGAGCGTGGAGCCAGATCTCGTCGAACGGGGCGCGCAGCACGTCGCGTTCGATGGTGGCGCGCAGCGCGGACGGGATCTCCTCCAGCGATCCATGGGCCTGGTACGCCGCATGGAGCCGAGCAGCCCGCCGGGCGAACATCGTGCCCCGGGAGAGCACTTGGAGCTTCACACCCAGCTCGAACATGTCGGCCGCCGGCGCCATGGCCACATCGGATACGTCCGCGTCGCAGAGCATCGCCTTGGCCGCGTCGGACAGGCCCGCCTCGACGGCCGTCTGGTTCACCGACCCGACGACCACATAGGAGGCGCCGAGGGCGAAGGCGGCGGCCACCGCGTCCGGGGTGCCGAGACCGCCGGCCGCACCGAGCCGGACCGGCCGACGGTAACCGAACCGCCGGCACAGCGCGTCACGCAGCGCGGCGATTCTCGGCAGCAGGA
This sequence comes from Streptomyces sp. NPDC026589, assembly GCF_040638385.1. Lineage (NCBI taxonomy): Bacteria > Bacillati > Actinomycetota > Actinomycetes > Kitasatosporales > Streptomycetaceae > Streptomyces > Streptomyces sp. NPDC026589. Next base: position 118,394 of record NZ_JBEZYG010000023.1, on the reverse strand, counting down.
CCGACAACGGCCGGTTGTCGGTGTGCCCGCCGCTGTCCGCCTCCACGGTGATGTCCTCGGCCACCGGCACCAGCGCCGCCAGAGACGCCTCCTGGCGGGTCAGTTTCCCCTGGGCGACGAGGGAGTCCAGCAGCGCGGGCGGCGCGGGGGAGAGGAACCTCTCGGCCACCTCGGGCCGGGAGACCTTCGCCAACAGGCGCGTACGCCGGACGACGGCGCCGTCCGGGCCCCGGCGCAGCCCGTGCGCCGAGCACAGGACGACCGCCGGGGTCAGCTCCATGAACGCCGACGCCGAGATCCGGGGAACACCGCGACGCAGCAGCAGCTCCGCGACGCGCAACTCCAGTGCGGGTTCGGCCGGTGAGTGGATGAGGTTGACGCCCCAGTTCGAGCGGGACCCCAGCTCCCGCACCAGTGTGTGCACGGCCCGCTCCACGTCGGGGTAAGCCAGACCGCCCGCGCCGAAGAAGCCGATCATCTCCGCCCGGGCCATCGCGGAGACCATCCGGGTGGTCGCGATGCCGTTCGCCATCTCCCCCGCGACATACGGGAAACGGACGCCGTGCGCCTCGCAGAAGGTACGGCCGCCGAGCCATTCGGGGTACAGGGGCGGCAGCGTGCCGAGCACCGGACCTGCGGGCGCGGCGCCGGTCGCGACCCCCAGCTCCCGGCCGTCCGGCCCGCTGACGATGTGCACGGGTTCCCGGATCTGCCGGACACGGGCCGTGATCCCCTCGGGCGAGAAGACCGGCAAGGAGGCGGCAGGCGGGCCGAGAGCGGTGAGGACGGACACGGGGAGGCTCCAACGGGATGGGTCGGCGGCTGGTCAGGCGTACCGGGCGGACGGGAGAGGGGCCGGGGGTACGCCCGGAGACCGGGGCAGGGCCCCGCCCCGGGGGGCCAGCCCGGACCACAGGTAGTCGAGGCCCACCGGGGCGGAGGCCGCCGACGGCCCGAGCCGGGTCCTGACCCGGGTGTCGTCGAACCGTCGCCGATGGGCGAGGTAGGCCGTCATGCCCGGGTAGAAGTCGAGCAGCGCCTCCAACGCCGACGGGTCGTCCGGCTTGGCGGAGACCAGGTCGATCGAGAGCGGGACCAGCCGTTCCAGGAGCTCCACGACCGTGGGTACGGGCACATCGCGGTCATGGACGACGTGGTACGTGTCGACCCCGCCCGACGGCGGCAACCCGGCCAGCCGCACCATGACGTCGGCAGCGTGCTCCACCTGCAGGAGGTTCAGCCGGCCGTGCGGATGTCCCACCGTCCGGACCCGGAGCCGGTCGCCCGACCCGGTGGGGCCCAGCGCGTCGCGCAGAATGCGCTCGACGACCTGCAACGGGTGCGAGGGCAGCTCGGGGTGCGGCGGGCGGTCGGTGACCAGGATGCCCGGTCGCAGGACCAGGGCCGGGCGGCCGTGCTCCCGGGACCAGCCGTGAACCAGCTGCTCCGCCTCGTACTTGGACCGTTCGTAGGCGTTCTCGAAGCCGTCGGGGGCGTTCAGCTCGTCCTCGTACGCGACCCCGGTGCGCCGGCCACCGGCCACGAACGCGGTGCTCACATGGCGGATCAGGGGGGCGCCGCGACCGGCGGCCGCCAATTCCAGTACGTGCCGGGTTCCTTCGACGTTGGTCCGTCGCAGCTCGGGAAGGTCGCCTTCCAGATTGATGCTGCCCGCGCTGTGCCAGATCTCGCCGAGGCCGTCGGCCAGCCTCTGGAACGTCCGTGCGGACAGGCCCAGCCGCGGCAGCGCCAGGTCGGTCTCCACCACCCGCAGCCGTCCGGGGAGCCGGTCGAGGCAGGCCTCCGGCGAACCGGTCAGTTCGAAGAACCGGGTGATGCGGTGCAGGGCGTTCCCCGACCCGGCATGGGCCAGGACGGTCACCGACCGGTGCGTGGCGAGCAGGCGACGCAGCAGACGCAGTCCGAGGAATCCGGTGGCGCCGGTGAGTGCGACGTGCACGAGCGTGGCTCCAAGGGCGGTGAGAGGGGCGGTCCCTGACCGGGTGCGGAGGGCGGAGACGGAGTGGCGCCGTTGCGGCGGCCGGGTGCGGGCGCGGGGGCGGCGGTATGTCACCGGCCGTCCCGCGCATCGCGGATCGCGGATCGTGACGACGATCGCACCGCGCACGGTCGGCCGATCCGGTGCGGCCGGTGCTCGCCGGCTCTCCGGTGCCCCGTCCGACGGGGGTTTCTCGGGCCTCGCAGCCCGGTGATCTCCGGCGCACGGCACACAATGGCAGACGGCGAACGGCACAGGCGCCCCGATTCCTCCCGCTCACCCGAACGAAGTACGGAGCGGCGCGGCCGGTGCGCTTGTGCACGGCCCGGGGCGCGGAACGCCGTCGGCCGAGCGGCTCCGGCCCGCGCGGCGGCCGGACACGGCCGGAGGTCCACGGTGGTGATCCGAGCCCCGTCCCTCTTTCGAGGGAACCCGCCGCCGAGGATCCGGATCACCCTCGCCACGGGTCGCCATGCCGACCGCGGAAGACGGTGCGTGGGTCGGGGACCCGCCGGGGCACGGGCACGGGATCCACGGGGGGCCCGGGACCGGGCGGGCCGGCGGCCGCGGGGCGGACCCGGATCAGGCCGCTGGGCCAGGAGCGGCGGGCGGACCCCGCACGGACCCGCCCCGTCCGGTGGTCATCCTGATGGGCGGTCGGTTCCGACGGCGTGCTGCGGTCGCATGGCCCGGGCGGCTTTCTCGGGCCGGCCGGCCCGGGGGTGACGGCCTCCTGCCACCGCCCGCTCGCGTCCCTCCGCTTCCCTGCCTCTCCGCGCCTTTGCCTTTCCGCCTCGGCCTTTCCGCTCCCGCCTTTCCGCCTCGGCCTTTCCCCCCGCTTCTCCGTCCCGCCTGTCAGCAACGCGATTACCACCGGACCGAATCGGAGCCCAGAAGTCCCATGCCTGACCCCGAGCAGCCCACCCTGACCGCCCCGTCCGACCGCTCCGCCCGACGCGATCGGCCCGATCGGCCGATTCCCTCGCCCCGCCACTCCACCCACGCGGTCGACCGCGCGTTCCTCAAGCTGGAGCGCCGGCGGCCCGATGTCCGCTGGGACGCGGGCGGCGTCGCGTATCTCAGTGGTCCGCCCCCGGCCCTGGCGGACCTTCGCGCGTACGTGGGATACCGCCTCGGCGAACTGCCCCTGCTCACCAGCCGGGTGGAGGGAGGCCGGCGGTCCCGGTGGCAGCCGGACGCGGACTTCGCCGTCGACCGGCATGTGCACGAGGTGGTCGCCGACGGACCCGGCGCCCGGGACTCCGCCCTGCACACCGCGCTCAACGCCCCGTTCGCCCCCGGCTGCTACTGGGGGGTCTGGCTGGTCCACGGCCACGACCCCGACGCGTACGCCGTCTGCTACCGCTTCCACCACGCCTGCCAGGACGGTTCGGCCGCCGCCATGACCTTCCGGGCCATGCTGGGTGAGGGGGAGCCGTCGGCGCGCCCGGTACCGGGCCGGAACCGTCCGTCCGGGGTGCCCCGGCGGGTCGGCGCGGCCGTCGGGCTGGCCACGAGGTTCGTGGTCGGCTCCCTGGCCGTTCGCGGTCACCGCCCGGACGCGGCCTTCGCACCCTCCGGGGAGCGGCGGCTGTGGCGGGGCCGGGCACCGGTGGACACCCTCCGCCGGATCGGCGCCGGGCGGGGCGGCTCGGCCCACGACGTGCATCTGGCGGCGCTTTCCGGGGCGTTGTCGGTCTGGTCGGCCCGCGCCGGGGTGCCGCTTCCCCGGGTGACGGCCGTACTGCCCGTCGACGCACGACGCGCCGACGAGGAACAGACGTGGGGAAACCGCTGTTTCGCCCTGCCGCTGGAACTACCCGTGCGGACCGTCCCGGGACACCCGGACGGTTCCCGGGACGGTGAGGAGCCCCTGCGCCGACTGGATCAGGTCATGGCGACGACCCGGAAGCTGCGGGGCGAGACCTGGCGGCAGGCCATGCAGGACCTGGTGCGCTTCATGCCGGACGGCCCCACCGCGTGGTACCTGCGCAGGGTGCTCTCGCCACGCGTCACCAACGTCATGGCCACCTCCATGCCGCTCGCCGACAAGGGGAGCCTGGGGGAGACGCAGGTGACGGGGACCGCCCTTTTGCCCCTGCTCGTGCCGGGTCATCTCTTCGCCGTGGGGCTGTCGTTCTTCGGCGACTGGGCGGAGGTGTCCTTCGTCGCCGACCGCGCCCTCCCGCTGGGGGAGCTGCTGCCGGAGCTGTGGGAGCAGGCCGTGGGCGAGCTGGCGGAGAGCTCGACGCCCGGGTGAGCCGGTCGGGAGCTCTCCCGTACCGGACCGCACGCTGCGGGCCGGCGGATCGCACGGCGTCGGGCGGATCACACGGCGCCGGACACGGTCGCGGGTGAGCTCGCCCCGGGCCGGGGCGGGAGCACACCGCGGGCCCGGCGCCTGCCTGCCCGGATTTCTCGCCGGAGGGCTCGCCGGTAGGTGCGGATGTCGATCTCGATCCCGTGACGGTAGGTGGGCGCGTAGGCCCTGTCGTGCTGTCGCCGCGCGCGGGCGATCGCCCGAGTCATCTCGGCCGGCGCCGGCAGCCGCACCGCTCCCTCGATCAGGTCGGCGACCCATTCGGCCTGCGGTTCGAGCAACGGGAAAGCGGCGCCGGCGGGTTGGGCGAGTCCCATGAAGTAGAGCCCGGGGAGCCGGGGCGGCACCGTGCGCAGATAGAGCTCCGTGCGGCCGCCCGGGGCGGCGAAGACGGAGGGGGCCAGAAAGGGGAAGGAGATGGCGTACCCGGTGGCGTACACCACGGCGTCCACGCTCTCGCGGCTGCCGTCCGCGAAGAACGCCGTGTCCCGGCCGAAGGAGCTGACGCCGGGCTTGGGGGTGACCGCGCCCCGGGCCAGCTGGACGAGGAGTTCGTCCGAAGTGGACGGGTGGGCGGCGAGGGGCCCACGGACCGGTTCGGGAAGCCCGTAATGAGCGGGGGCGCCACGGGTCAGCCGCAGGAGAAGCGCCATCGCCGGCTCCTTGAGGAACCGCGGCAGGCCGGCCAGCGGGCTCCCCGCCAAGTGGTCGGCCGGCCGGCCGAGCAGCATCTTGGGGAACACGTGCGCCGGGTCGCGCGCGGAGAGGAAAGTCCGCGCCGCCGTACGGGAGACCTCCGCCGCGATCTCGCACGCGGAGTTGCCCATGCCGATCACGAGGACCCGCCGGCCCGCGTACGGCTCGGGGGAGCGGTAGTCGTGCGAGTGGAGAGCGGGGCCCTCGAACTCCTCGGCTCCCGGTACGGCGGGGTCCGGGAACCGCGGGTCCCAGTGGTGCCCGTTGGCCACCACCACCTCGGTGTAGCGCTGTGTCCACGTCTCCGTCCCGCCACGGCGCCGGCGGACGACCTCCCAGCCGCCGTCCTCCAGGGGCCGTACGGAGGTGACCTCCGTGCCGAACGCGATGTGCCGGTGCAGACCGAACGTGGCGGCGTACTGCTCCAGGTAGGCGAGGACCTTGCTGTGGTGCGGGAAGACCGGGTAGGTCTCCGGCATCGCCAGCGAGGAGAACGACATGCTCTCCTTCGAGATGTTCGCGTGCAGCGACGCGTACACCCCCGACATACCGTTGTCGTTGCCGTAACGCCAGAGTCCGCCGATGCCCGAACCCGCCTCGAAGCAGTCGAACGGAAGGCCGCGCGAGGCAAGGACCTTGCTCGCCGCCAGGCCGGACGGGCCCGCTCCGATCACGCACGTTCTCCGCATGGCCGACCGGCCTTCCTCTTGGGTACGTGACGACGGCTCCAGGCCCCCGACGCGAGCGTTCCGAGCCCGGTCACGCTATGGGGCCGCCGCCGCGCCGGGAGCGGTTTCCGCGGTGGTCCCGTCGCACGCGTGACGGGTCGTGCACCGGGTTGACGCCGGGCGAACGGGCGCGTCTCCGGCGCCGTTTCCGCCGCGTGGCCGGCTCGTTGGGCACGAGCGGATCGGTTCCGCGAGTGCGGGAAAGACCTGGTACGACGGAGCGAGACGATGGACGTCCAAGATGTGCACCACTCCTACCGGCAGTACGCCGTTCTCCGGGGAGTCGACCTTCGGCTACGGCCCGGCACCCTCGCCGGGATCGTCGGGGAGAACGGCGCGGGCAAGACGACGCTGCTGAAGATCCTCTCCGGGGAACTGGGGCCGGACCGCGGCTCGGTGCGGCACCACGGCAGGTTCGGCTACTGCCCGCAGTCCGTGGTGCTGGACGACTCCTTCACCGTCCGCCAGCATCTCGACCTCTTCAAGGCCGCGTTCGGCCTCGCCGACCTGCGGCGGGCCGAGGAGGTGATGGAGGCCCTGGCCTTCACCGAGTACCTCGACCGGCGTGCCGGCCTGCTCAGCGGCGGCTCGCGGCAGAAGCTGAACCTGACCCTGGCGCTCATGCACGACCCGGACGTGCTCCTGCTGGACGAGCCCTACCAGGGCTTCGACTGGGAGACGTACCTGCGCTTCTGGGAGCTGGCGACGAGGTTGCGCGACGCAGGGCGTTCGGTGCTGGTCGTCTCGCACCTGGCGTACGACATCGACCGGCTGGATGTGCTCTGGCGCCTGGAGAACGGGCGCCTCCACCGCCAGGAGCGGCCTGCGGGGGCGGCGGCATGAGGCGGCACTGGTTCCTGTTCGCCACGGCGTCCAGGTACGCGTTGACCGGGCACGCCCGCAACCGGTTCGCGATGCTGCTGGTGGTCGTGTACATCCCCGTGTGGATCGCCCTCGCCTACGTGACCATTCCCGACCAGCCGGCCCCGTTCCGGCTCCGGGCCACCGGCGAGATCCTGTCCCCGCCCGGCAACCACCTCACCCAGATCACCGGTGCGCTGAACGCGGTCACCCTGATCGCCGGGTTCATGATGTTCGCGGCCACCTTCACGGGAGGCGCTTTCGACCGCCGCCTGGCGATGGCGGGCTACCCCCGCTACCACCTCGTCCTCGCGAAGCTGTCCGCGCTCACGCTGGTCTGTGTCGCCGTCGCCGCGTACGCCACGGTCGTCGTCGGATTCGCCTGGCCGCCGCGACAGCCCCTCCTCGTCGCCGCCGCCCTGTTCTGCGCGGCCCTGACCTACGGCGCGCTGGGCGTGGTCTTCGGATCGGTGCTCCGCCGGGAGGTCGAGGGCATGTTCGCCATCCTGATGATCAGCATCCTCGACGTCGCCCTGCAGAATCCCCTCTCCAGCTCCGGGTCCGACAGCGCCGTCGTGCGCTTCCTCCCGACGTACGGAGCCGTGCAGGCGAGCATGGCCGCGGCCTTCTCCGACGCGTCGGCCGTCCGGGGGCTCGTGATCCAGTGCCTCTGGCTCGTCGGCGCCGCGACGGCCGGCTTCCTGGTCTTCCGCCGGCGGACCCGGAACGCGCTCCCACCGGGACGTGGGAGACGGGTTCCGTCCCCTCGCGGCCGCGGCCGCGGGACGGCCGACGGCCCCCTCGTCGCACGGACGGCCGACGACCCTGTGTGCCACCGTCCGCCCCAGCGAAAGGCCCGTGACCTGCGCGAGCGGTGATCGTTCTGTAGCCGTCGGGCGCCGACGCGGCGCCCGGACCGTCACTCTCTCGTACGAGGAGCACTGCCCCCATGCGTCTTTCGCGTACCGCCCAGCGCACCGTCCTCACCGCGGCACTCCTGTCCGTCTCCGCGCTGGCCGCCCCCTCCACCGCCCTCGCCGCGGCCCCGCTGCCTCCCGCGTGTCAGGAGGCGCTGCTCGAAACCCTCGACAAGTTCCCCGTCGTGGACTTCACGGTTCCCGACAAGGCCAAGGACGCGATGCTGGGCGAGGTGCTGGGACTGAGCGAGGCCGACCAGGCCGTGTTCACCGAAGCGGCGTGCGCGGCCTGGAACACCTGGGCGACCCAGAACGGCCAGGCCGTCGCGACGGACCTGGACACCCGCTACCGGAACGCCGCCGGACCCGTGTGCAACAAGTTCGCCAGGTCCTCGCTGGCGACGATCAAGAAGCACGCGCCGAACGTGCCCGCGGCCACCCGTGACATGGAGAAGGTGGCCAAGAAGGTCTGGAGCAGCTCCATGGAGAAGCTGGCCGCGGATGCCACCAACGCCGATTGCCGGACGGCCTACAACGCGGTCAAGGCCGGCTGGTAGCAAGCAGGACAGCGGCCGGGCGCGCCGACGGGCTCGCCCGGCCGCCGTGGTCGGGGCCGCGCCGCGCGGGCGGCGCGGCCCCGACCGCGCCGCTAGACCAGGTCGAAGCGGTCGAGGTCCATGACCTTGCTCCAGGCGGCGACGAAGTCCGTCACGAACTTCTGCCGCGCGTCGTCGCTCGCGTACACCTCGGCGAGGGCACGGAGCTCGGAGTTGGAGCCGAAGACCAGGTCCGCGCGGGTACCGGTCCACTTGACCCGGCCGGTCGCGTCACGGGCCTCGAACTCGTCCTGCGCCGCCGACGTCGATTTCCAGGTGATGCCCAGGTCGAGCAGGTTCACGAAGAAGTCGTTCGTCAGCGTGCCCGGGCGGTCGGTGAGGACACCGTGCTTCGAGCCGCCGGAATTGGCGCCCAGCACCCGCAGACCGCCGACCAGGACCGTGGTCTCCGGGGCGCTCAGCGTCAGCAGGTTGGCCCGGTCCAGGAGCAGGTACTCGGCGGGCAGGCGGCTGCTCTTGCCCGCGTAGTTGCGGAAGCCGTCGTACACGGGCTCCAGGGCGGCGAAGGACTCGACGTCCGTCTGGTCCTGCGTGGCGTCGACCCGGCCCGCCGTGAACGGCACCTCCACCTCGACGCCGGCGTCCTTGGCCGCCTGCTCGACGGCCGCGTTGCCCGCGAGGACGATCAGGTCGGCCAGCGAGACCCGCTTGCCGCCCTTGGCGTCGAAGGACTCCTGGATACCTTCCAGAGCCCGCAGGACCTGGGCCAGCTCGTCCGGGTCGTTCGCCTCCCAACCGCGCTGCGGCTCCAGACGGACCCGGGCGCCGTTGGCGCCGCCGCGCTTGTCGCTGCCGCGGAAGGACGCGGCCGACGCCCAGGCGGCCGAGACGAGCTGCGCCACCGTCAGGTCCGTGGCGAGCACCTGCTCCTTGAGCGCGGCGATGTCCTCGGCGTCCAGCGGCTCAGCGGTACGCGCGGGCAGCGGGTCCTGCCACAGCAGCACCTCGGAAGGCACCTCGGCGCCCAAGTAGCACTGGATCGGGCCCATGTCACGGTGCGTCAACTTGTACCAGGCGCGCGCGAAGGCGTCCGCGAACACGTCCGGGTTCTCGTAAAAGCGGCGCGAGATCTGCTCGTAGGCAGGGTCGAAGCGCAGCGACAGGTCGGTGGTGAGCATCTGCGGCTTGTGCTTCCTCGACGCGTCGTGGGCGTCCGGGATGGTCGCCTCCGCGCCCTTGGCGACCCACTGCTTCGCACCGGCCGGGGACTCGGTCAGCTCGTACTCGTAGGCGAAGAGGTTATGGAAGAACTCGTTGCCCCACGTGGTCGGGGTGCTGGTCCAGGTCACCTCAAGACCACTGGTGATGGCGTCCCCGCCCTTGCCCGTCCCGTACGAGCTGCGCCAGCCCAGCCCCTGCTCCTCCATCGAGGCGCCCTCGGGGTCCGCGCCGACGCTCTCGGCCGGGCCCGCTCCATGCGTCTTGCCGAATGTGTGGCCACCGGCGATGAGGGCGACGGTCTCCTCGTCGTTCATCGCCATCCGGCGGAAGGTCTCACGGATGTCGCGGGCGGCGGCGACCGGGTCCGGATTGCCGTTGGGGCCCTCGGGGTTGACGTAGATCAGACCCATCTGGACCGCGCCGAGCGGGCTCTCCAGCTCACGGTCGCCGGTGTACCGCTCGTCGTCGAGCCAGGTGGTCTCCGGGCCCCAGTAGACGTCCTCCTCCGACTCCCAGACGTCCTCGCGGCCGCCGGCGAAGCCGAAGGTCTTCAGGCCCATGGTCTCCAGGGCGACGTTGCCGGTGAGGATCAGCAGGTCCGCCCAGGACAGCGCCTGGCCGTACTTCTTCTTGACCGGCCACAGCAGACGGCGGGCCTTGTCCAGGTTGCCGTTGTCCGGCCAGCTGTTCAGAGGGGCGAAGCGCTGCTGACCGGCGCCCGCGCCACCGCGGCCGTCGCTGATGCGATACGTGCCGGCGCTGTGCCAGGCCATCCGGATCATCAGCGGCCCGTAGTTGCCGAAATCGGCCGGCCACCAGTCCTGCGAGGTGGTGAGCACCTCGGCGATGTCCCGCTTCACCGTGGGCAGGTCGAGCGCCTGGAACGCGGACGCGTAGTCGAAGTCCGCGCCGAGCGGGTTCGCCACGGCGGGGTTCTTGGCAAGGATCTTCAGATTGAGGCGGTCCGGCCACCACTGGCGGTTCCCGCCGCCCTGCGTGGGGTGCGGCGCGCGACCGTGGGCCACGGGGCAGCCGCCGGCCTGCGCCTCGGGCACCTCGGGGACGGCCGTCTCGGGCGAATCCGGGGTGACGGGATCAAAGACATGCGACTCGTGGTTCTCGGTCATGGCAATCCTTCCGGACCCGGTGGGTCGTGGGGCGCTGAACGGGGGGAGGAGGATTCGGTCCGCGCAGAAAGGGCACGAGGTATGCCGGGCCTCGCCGCGCCCGCCCGAACGTCCCACGGACGGGACCGGGCGGTCCCGGCGGTGCGACGAGGACGGCGCTCGGTCGGCGCCGCGCGGTCGACCGACGGTGTCCCACCGCGTTTCTCTGCTGCCGTACCGGAGTCTTCCTGTCTCTTGGATGTCGCCGGGATCGATCCTACGATGGACTTCGTCCAAGTCAAGAAGTGCGCTAAAACGATAGTGGCCGGGACGCGACGTCCTCGGATCCGTCCGGGGCCGCGCGTCCCCCGCGAAGCGGAGCAGGTGACGAGATGAGCGACCTCCTTCGACGGCTACGGGGCCGTGGCTGGCGGTTGACCTCGCAGCGGCGTGTCGTCGCGGAGGTCCTCGACGGTGACCATGTGCACCTGACGGCCGACGAGGTGCACCAGCGGGCCGCCGCGAGGCTGCCCGAGATCTCCCGCGCGACCGTCTACAACACGCTGGGGGAGCTCGTCACGCTCGGCGAGGTGCTGGAGGTCTCCACCGTGGGCCGGGCCAAGCGCTACGACCCGAACGCGCGCCGCTCCCATCAGCACCTGGTGTGCTCCGGCTGCGGCACGGTCCGCGACGTCCACCCGGTCGGGGACGCCCTCGGCGACCTGCCCGAGGCCGAGCGGTTCGGGTTCGCCGTCGGCTCGGTGGAGATCACCTACCGAGGCCTGTGCCCGGCCTGCTCCTGACCGCCCGTCGCGTCAGTCGGCCGGCTGCGGGGAGCGGAGCACGAGCAGGGTGATCTCGCTGGGGGCGAAGACGCGGAAGGGCGGGCCCCAGAAGCCGGTGCCGCGGCTGGTGTAGAGGAGGGTGCGAGCGCCGTGGCGGCTGAGGCCGGCGACGGCCGGCTGGTCGAGGCGGACCAGATAGTGGAAGGGCCAGATCTGGCCTCCGTGGGTGTGGCCGGAGAGCTGGAGGTCGATGCCGTGGGCCGCCGCGCGGTCGATGAACTGGGGCTGGTGGGCAAGGAGGAGCACGGGCAGGTCGGGGTCGGCGCCTTGGAGGGCTCCGGCGAGGTGGGCGCGGTGGCCCGCCAGTCCGGAGGACTCGGCGGTGACGTCGTCGACGCCGGCGACCACGAGCGTGTCACCGCCGCGTTCGAGCAGCAGATGGCGATTGCGCAGCGGCTCCCAGCCCAGCTCGTCCATCAGGTCGACCCAGCCCTGGGCCTCGCTGTAGTACTCGTGGTTGCCGGTGACATAGACACGGGCCCGGGTCGCCCGCACGGTGCCCAGCGGTGCGGCCTGGGCGCGACGGCGTTCGGCGGTGCCGTCCGCGATGTCGCCGGTGTGGCAGACCAGGTCGGCCTCCAGGGTGTTCACCGTCTCGCAGACCCGCGCCGACCAGCGGGCCCGGTCGAGCGGACCGTAGTGGGTGTCGGTGATCAGGGCGACCCGGGTCCCGTCCAACCCGGCTCCCAGGCGCGGCAGTCGAACGTCCAGGCGGCGCACCCGCGGCACGCGCCGGGCCTCGGCGTACCCCCAGACGAGCAGCACGGCGGCGACGCCGAGGACGGCCCAGGTGACGATGCGCGCCCGGTCCTGCCCGTCACCCGCACCGGCCACGGTCAGGGCGAGCCGGAGCAGGACTCCGAGCAGTACGGACCAGGTGAACAGGACCCAGATGCCGCCCAGCAGCGTGTCACCGATGATCGCCGCCCGGTCCCGCTGGCGCCGGCCGTGGCCGCGCACCATCGCGAGCGGCATAACGGCCAGGCCGAGGACGAACAGCGCGGTGCCGGTCAGGGTGACGGGCAGCGGCCAGCGCTGGCCGGTGTGCAGAAGGACCCAGCACGGCACGGCCCACAGGAGGACGGGGGCGATCAGAGGGACGTAGCGCATCAGACGCCGCAGTCGGCTCCGCTGGGCCTCCGGCACTTCACTGGCGGCGGATCGGGTGTCGCTCGTCTCGGTCACGCTTCCCCTCCTGAGGTTCTGTCCGGCGGATCGCGCCGTGTCGCGGCCGGGCGGCGGCCACCGCACAACGGGGTCGTCGTACGGGCCGTCGGCCCGCGGCCCGGCATGATCCGCCGCCCGTGCCCCGCTTCCGCTCCGGCCTCGGCTGCCGGAGCCTCCGGGACAGCTCATTGTGCGCTGTCGCCGCAGCACCGGAGCCCCGAGGGGGCCGCGGGCGGTCTCCGTCGGGAATCGTCGGCCCCGTCGGGAACAGCCGGCCGGGTCGGCGCGGTTGCACCGTTCGAGGGACCGGCGCCGTGCGGCGGGGGACACGGAGGCCGCTGGGTCGTCCGCCCCGTCGGGATCCGGGCCCTGGGATCGCGGTAGCACGCTCGCCGCCGGCCCGAACCACGACGTATCTCGACGTATCTTGACGTATCTCTGCGGGAGGACCCCTTCATGACCGACCGGCCCTTGACTCTCATGGCCGTGCACGCCCACCCCGACGACGAGGCGACCGGAACCGGAGGAGTCCTGGCGCGGTACGCGGCGGAAGGCATCCGCACGGTTCTCGTGACGTGTACCGACGGCGGCTGCGGTGACGGGCCGGGGGGTGTCAAGCCGGGCGACCCCGGACACGACCCGGCGGCCGTCGCCTCGATGCGCCGTCGGGAGCTGGAGGCGAGCTGCGAGGTCCTCGGGGTCAGCGATCTGGAGACGCTGGACTACGCCGACTCCGGAATGATCGGCTGGCCGAGCAACGAGGCCCCCGGATCCTTCTGGCAGACCCCGGTGGAGAAGGGCGCCGCCCGACTCGCGGAACTCATGCGGCACTACCGCCCCGACGTCGTCGTCACCTACGACGAGAACGGCTTCTACGGCCACCCCGACCACATCCAGGCCCACCGCATCACGATGGCGGCGCTGGAGATGACCGAGCTGACGCCGAAGGTGTACTGGACGACGATGCCCCACTCGATGCTGCGGCGGTTCGGGGAGGCCATGCGCGAGTTCCACGAGGACATGCCGCAGCCGGACGCGGAGCCGGAGCGGCAGCCGGATCCGGCCGAGGCCGACGCGATGACCGGGATCGGCCTCCCCGACGACGAGGTCACCACGTGGGTGGACACCACCGCGTTCAGCGGCCAGAAGTTCGACGCGCTGGCCGCGCACGCCAGCCAGGGCGACAACATCTTCTTCGTCAAGATGGGCAAGGAGAGGTTCGGCGACCTGATGGGCACGGAGACCTTCGTACGCGTCCAGGACTCCACCGGCGCGGCCCTGCCCGAGAAGGACCTCTTCGCCGGACTCCGCTGATCCGTCACCCCTATGGGGTGGACGTGCCGGCGCGCATGTCCGCGCCGTACGTCGTGCGGTAGTCCGGGACGACGATGCGGCTCGTCGGGGACTCCCGCTGGACCTGGGCGGCGAACCCGCTCAGGTCCATCACCGGGTCGCGGCGCGGAGGTTGGCTCAGCGGCTCCTCGAAGTTGTCCCAGTGGACGGGAACGACGACGCCCGGCCGGTCCAGGGCGTGCAGCAGCCGGGACGTATAGCGGAACGTGGCGGCGCTCGACGGTACGGCGATCATCGCGAGGTCGGGGCTCAGTCCCCGTACGGCTTGTTCGGAGAAGTCGCTGGCGCCCATCAGGAACGCCGACGGGCCGCCGCTCCCCACCGTCACCTGGAAGGCCAGGGTGTCGCCCTCCGGCAGATCGGAGATGGTCCTCGGCGCCGCCGCCGGGGGAGCGTTCAGCGTGCCCGGGGCGAAGTAGGAATGCCGCTTGTTGCGGCTGTGCAGGCTCGGCACGACCTGGACGGTGATGCCGTCGAAGTCCAGGACCTCGCCGCCCTTGACCACCGAGATCTGACCGGGGTCGACGCCGAACGCGACCAGCAGATGGAACGTCGTCTCGGTGCCGACGACCCGCGCGCCGGTGGACTTGGCGATGTGCGGCACGTCGGCGATGTGATCCCAGTGCGCGTGGCTGACCAGGACGACCTCGGGGCTGCCGACGTGCTCCCGCACCAGCGCGGGATCGGACCTCAACCTCGTGTCCGGCTTGAGCCCTCCGTCGAACAGGCCGGTTTTGAAGCGGGTGATGTACGGGTCGAAGAGCACCGTCCGGCTGCCGACGTCGATGCGCCAGCCGGAGGTGCCCAGCCACCGGAAGGATGCCGAACCGGCCGCCGGGGCCCCGTGACCCGCCGCGGCGGCGGTGGTCGTGGCGGAGAGCAGCGGGGCCGCCGCGCCGATCGCGGCGCCGCGCAGCACCGCGCGTCGGCCGAATGCCTGGGTGCGCCGCTGCGGACGCTGTACGTCTGTGTCCTCGTTCATGGCGTCAGGAGATCAGGACAGGGCCCTCTTCGTCCAAGATCAAAATTCGGGTGGCGTCATACGTGAAAGCATATGATTCCACGTCAGAACCCTTTGCACCGCAGGGAATCGACGGCGAGCCGGGCCGTGGCGCCGATCGCGGCGTCCACCGCCGTGCGTGAGGCGGCCAGCTCGCGCGTACGGGCGAAAACGGCGACCGCGTAGCGGCCGCCGTCGGGATACCGGACGACCCCCGCCTCCAGGTGCAGGCCGGGCAGGGTCCCGGTCTTGGCCGCGATCGTCACCTCGTCGGGGAATCCCGAAACCAGCCGGTGCCGGAACGCCTGACGAGCCATCAGTTCTCGTACCCGGGCGCACGCTTCCGGCGGACCTGCCTCGTCCCGCCAGACGAGGCGCAGCAGCCTGGTGACGTCCCTGGGCGTGCTCGCGTTGGTCCGCAGCGGATCCAGCACGCCCAGGCGCCTTTTGCGGTCGTCCGGCAGCGCGGGGTACCGGAGGGCGAACTCGGCCTCGTCGCGCGCGCCGACCTCGGCGAGCATCGACTCCAGTACGTCACGGGGGCCACCCACGACGCGTGTCCTGTCGAGCCCGAGCTCCTCGGCGAGGAGCCGAAGCGTGTCCAGGCCGACGCGTGCCAGCAGCAGATCGGCCGCCGAGTTGTCGCTCACCGAGAGGGCGAAGAACGCCAGATCGCGCAGCGACAGCTCGACGTCGTCCGCACAGCCCGCCGTGCCCCAGCCGCCGAGCCGGTCGGCCGCCGTCACCCGCACCCGCTCACGCGGGTCGAGCTGGCCGGCGGCCACCTGTCGGGCGAACTCCAGGACCAGCAGCACCTTGAAGACCGAGGCGACCACGACGGGCTCGTCGGCGCCGACGGTCACCTCCCCGTCGCCCGGTCCCGCCTCGACGGGGACCGCGTGCAGCAACCCCTCGGCACCCGCCCCCGCGAACATCTCGCGGATCCGTTTCTCGACCATCGGTTCGCTCCTCGCATAAGGTCACTGACTGTGGATCTCCTACGCCACCTGCGTATCTTCGTCGCCGTCGCCGACGAGCTGCACTTCAGCCGGGCCGCCGACCGGCTCGGCATGGCCCAACCGCCCCTCAGCCAGGCGGTGCGCAGGCTGGAGAAGGACCTCGGAGCCGCCCTGTTCGACCGGTCGCAGCGTCAGGTCCGGCTCACCGCCGCCGGCCTGGTGCTGCTGGACGAGGCCCGCGAACTCCTGGCCCGCGAGGAGCGGTTACGGACCCTGGCCCGCCGCGCCGGCGACGGCGGCCTGGGCACGCTGCGCGCGGGCGTCCCACCCGACACCACGGTCTCCACGCTCTCCGCACTGCTCTCGGCCTGCGCGGGGCACTCCCCGGGGCTGTCCGTCGATCTGCAGGAGATCACCACGGAGGAACAGCTGCGGCTGCTCGCTTCCGGCGGGCTCGACGTCGGCCTCGTCCATCAGCCCGTGGACGCCACCGAGCTCCGCCTCGGCCCGGAGGTGCGCGCGGAGTTCGGCGTCGTGCTTCCCCGCACGTCGCCGCTGGCCCGGCTCCCCGAGGTGGCGCTCGCCGACCTGTCCGGCCACGATCTCGTACTCTTTCCCCGTGCCCAGGCTCCCGGTTGGTACGACCGGATCCTCGACTCCTGCCGTGCTGAGGGCTTCGTGCCCGGCCGGGTCCGGCACGCGTCCAACCCCGAGTTCCTGCTGGCCCTCGTCCACGCGGGCCACGGCGTCGCCTTCGACCAGGGCCCGGTGGCCCGCAAGGAGCCCCGCGTCCTCTGGCGCCCCCTGGCGGGCCGCCCGCTCACCCGGCGGACCACCGGCGCCTGGCCCGCCGACCGTTCCGCCCACCCGGCCGCACCGCACTTCGCGGAGCTCGCGGCCGGTGTACTGGCACGCGACCGGTCGGCGACGCCGCACCACGCCGCCGGCCCACGCCCGCCGGACGGGCCGCCCCGCCCCTGGTCGGTGGTGTACGACGAGCCGAGCTGACGCGGAGCCGGCCCGCGGCCCCGACGCGGTGCGACCGGCCGCTCAACCGATGTCCTGTTCGCGTTCACGCCCGCGGCCTGCCCCAGCGCGCGGTAGCGGTCGAGGGCCCGCGGATCCCCGACCTGTTCGGCCGCCGCGAGTGCGGCGCGGAGAAGGGGCACTGGCCTCACCGGGCACGCTGTCCGACACGCAGGACGCTCAGATAGCGGCGTGACGCTCGGTTGCCCATGCGCGTGCGAATGCGCTCGGCGATGGCGTCGAGCAGCGGCTCACGGGTATCCCGGTCGAGGCTCCGATACAGCGACAACGAGCGAAGGTGATCGCTGAAACCATCCCCGTCGAACCACTGGACGGTTGGATACCAGCGGACGATCGTCGGGCCGAACAGTCCTCCGGGATCGTCGACCGAGCCCCATCCCTCCTCGGTGGTGCGCACCTCGTCCTCCAGTGGTGGATGACCCCAGCCGGGATTCCCGGGGCAGAACCGCTCGTGCAGATCGGCGGTCTCGGCGTACACCTCCGGCTCCCCGGGCAGGCGGACGACGACGTGGCCGAGCAACGCCGTCCAACCTCCGGGGGAAACCACGTCGTGCGCTCGCCGCCAGCCGATCGACGGGTCGATCCAGTGCCACGACGACGCGGCGACGAGGACATCGAAGCGCCGACCGCGATCGTCCCACTGCTCGAATGCCGACCTCTCGATGTCGACGTTGCGGAAGGAGGCGAGCCGCCGGCGGGCGAGCGCGGCCATGCCCGCGCCCGGCTCAAGGGCGGTCACCGAGCATCCGAGCGCTGCCAGCGAACGCGTCGCCTGACCGGTACCGCAGCCCACCTCCAGCACCGACGACCCTTCGTTCAAGCCGGTGACGGTGACAAGGTCCGCGAACAAGTCGTCGGGGTATCCCGGCCGAACCCGGTCGTAGAGCTCCGGCACCTCGTTGAACACGCGGCCCAGCGCATGGGGATTCGGGGGATTCAGGGGCATCTTCGGATCACCGGTCACGAGGGCACAAGCTAGGGGGCTTTTCCACGAAGACGCCACTTTTCCATCCGCAGCCGCTGACACATTCAAGGCCGCCGACGCGGCAGGCACGTACTCGAACGCGTACACGGCCGACGTCTACCGCCGGGGCTTGTCCGCGAAGACCCACCGGTTGCCCGCCAGCGCGTCGTTCGGCTCGGGCAGCGGGCCGCGTCCGTGCAGGCGGGTGAAGTCGAAGGGGGTGTGGACCGAGGCGGACCAGCCCCTGTCCGTCAGCGCCCCCGCGGAGTCGGGCCGGGGGTTCCTGTCGAACAGGTCCAGCAGGTTGATACCGATCTGCTGCGACGTGGCTGTGTAGAGCGGGCTGTCGCGGTACTCCAGCAGATCCCTGTCGAGCTTGACCTCGAAGGCCAGCGCGCTTCCCTCCGCACTCAGCCGGTCCACCGTGTCGATGAGGTACGTCTCGGCGGCGGGCGGCAGATAGAACAGCAGGCCCTCGGCCAGCCAGACGCTCGGCGCGGCGGGGTCGAAGCCGACGCCGGGCAGGGCGCCGGCCCAGTCGGCGCGCAGATCCATCGGGACCGGTACGCGTGCCGCCTTCGGGGTGGCCGAAAGACCGTCGAGCACCCGGTGCTTGAACGCCAGGACCTCCGCCCGGTCGATCTCGAAGACCACGCAGCCGGGAGGCCACTCCAGCCGGTACGCACGCGAGTCCAGCCCCGCCCCGAGAAGGACCACCTGGCGGGCGTTCCCCGCGTGCACCGACCGGAGGAGGAAGTCGTCGAGGACCCGCGTCCGCAGTCCGAAGTACCGTGCGAACCGGCCCCACAACGGGTTCTCGTCCCCGTCCGGGACCTCCCGCGGGTGGACCGGCCAGCCCTGGGACACCGGAGCCCCGAGCACGAAGTGCTCCGCGAAGGCGTCCTGCGCCAGGCTGTCGGGGCGGTGTGTCTCGATGGCCCGTGCCGCGGCGACCAGGAGAGCCGTCGCACCGATCCCTCCTTCCACGCCCTTCACACCGTCGTACCGGTGCGCCGTGTCGACCATGTGCACTCCCTTGGTGGTGATGGAGACGACTAATGGATGGAGACGACTGAGGTTGGAGACGACCGGCAGCAGCCGTGCGAAGAAGTGCCCGCTGAGCAGCGCGGCGCGGCCCTACGGAATGAGGACCGGCTTCACCACACGGCCCGCGTCGCAGTCGCGTTCGGCCTCGTTGATATCGGCCAGCGGGTACGTGCGGATCAGCTGGTCGAAGGGGAACCGCCCGGCCTGCCACAGCCCGGTCAGCCGGGGGATCAGCAGCGCCGGGACCGCGTCCCCCTCGCAGATGTGGGAGATCTTCCGGCCCCGGTCCAGGGCCCCCGGTTCGAGCGGCAGATGGGTGTGCAGCCGTGCCACCAGGCCCAGGTGGCCGGTCGGACGCAGCGACCGGAGCGCGTCGTTGATCAGCCGGGCGGAACCCGTGGTGTCCAGGGCGTACTGAGCGCCGCCGTCGGTCAGCCGCTGGACGCGGCCGGGAAGGCCGGCCGACGCGGCGTCCAGCGGAACCGCACGGAACCGCTCGGCCTGGGCCAGTCGCTCCGGGTGCCGGTCGACCGCCACGACGAGAGCCCCGGCGGCGGTGGCGGCCATGACCGCGGCCAGACCCACGGCCCCGGCGCCGAAGACCGCGACGGTGTCACCGGGGCCGACGCCGAAGGAGTTGATCACCGCCCCGGCGCCGGTGAGGAAGCCGCAGCCGAGCGGGCCGAGCAGTTCGAGGGGGAGAGAGGCGTCGACAGGCACGGCGTTGCGGGCCGGGACCATCGCGTACTCGGCGAACGCGGACTGGCCGAACCACCGGGGCGCCAGCACTTCCCCTGCCCCGTCGGTGAGCCGGGCCGCGCTCTCGGCGCGCCCACCGAAGAGGTTGAGCGCGGCGAACCGGTCGCAGTAGGCGGGGGCCCCGCCCAGGCAGCTCCGGCACCGCCCGCAGGAGTCGAAGCTCAGCACCACATGGTCACCGGCGGTCAGGCCGGTGTCCGGGCCGCCCGTCTCCACGACCACCCCGGCCCCCTCGTGGCCGAGCACCGCGGGCAGCGGCGAGCGGCCCGCCGAGCGGCGGACGGCGAGATCGGTCCGGCACAGCCCGCAGCCCGCGATCCGGACCAGGATCTCGCCGTCGGCCGGCCCCGCGTCCAGGATCACCTCCTCGACCGCGAACGGGGCCTCGTAACCGCGCAGTACCGCCGCGCCGAACCTCATCGTCAGGCCTCCCGGGGACGGTGCACGACGAACGGTCTCAGGTTCCCGTACAGTCCCCACGGCCCGCCCGCGACGCCGACGCCGCTCTCCTTGGCGCCGGCGAAGGGCTGGGCGAGGGACAACTCGGCGTGGTGGTTGATCCACGCCGTCCCGCACTCCAACCGGTCGGCGACCGCCTCGGCCCGGTCCAGATCGGTCCCCCAGACCGAGCCGCCCAGTCCGAAACGGGTGGCGTTGGCCGCCTCCACGGCTTCGTCGAGGCTTCCGTACGGCAGTACCGGCAGGACCGGACCGAACTGTTCCTCCGTCACCACCGGGCTGTCGGAGCGGACATCGGCCAGGACCGTCGGGGCGTAGAAGTAGCCCGGCCGGTCCAGCCGGTGGCCACCGGCCACGGCCCGGGCCCCGTCCGCCAGGGCCCTGGCCGTGTAGCGCTCCACCCGGGCCAGTTGGGCGGCGTTGTTGAGCGGCCCCAGCTCCGTGGCCCGGTCGAGACCGGCTCCGACGACCACGCTCTTCGCCCGTTCCGCGAGGGCCTCGACCACTCGCGCGTGGAGCCGGGCCGGGGCGTAGACGCGCTTGACCGCCACGCAGACCTGCCCGCAGTTGCGGAACGCCGCCCAGAACAGCCGGTCCGCGATCCGCTCCACGTCCACATCGTCCAGCAGGATGGCGGCGTCGTTGCCGCCCAGTTCCAGGGTGACCTGGGCGAGGCCGGCCGCCGCCCCCGCCGCGACGGACCGCCCGGCGGCGACCGAACCGGTGAAGGTCACATGGCGGATCCCCGGGTGCGACGCGAGGCAGGCGCCGAGCGGTTCCCGCCCGGTGACGACCGTCAGCACGCCCTCGGGGAGGGTGGCGGACAGGACGGATCCCAGGAGCCGGGTGGCCAGCGGCGTGAACGGGGACGGCTTGAGCACCACCGTGTTGCCCGCCGCGAGCGCGGGCGCGAACTTCGCGGAGGCGAGCTGGAGCGGGAAGTTCCACGGGACGATGGCGGCGACGGGCCCCAGCGACCGCCAGCGGACCTCGCTGCGCACCGCCCGGCCGTCGGCGATCGTACGGGGCTCGGGGACGCACTCGGCGAACCAGCGCAGGCGAGCCGCCGTGCGGGCGACCTCCGCGTACGACTCGGCCAGTGGTTTGCCCTGCTCACGGGTGAGCAGGGGAGCGAGGTCCGCCCCGGCCCCCTCCACGGCGTCGGCCGACGCGAGCAGGGCGGCGGTGCGGCCGGCCGGGTCGGACCGCCAGCCCGGCCAGGCCTCCTGGGCGCGGCCGACCACCGTGTCCAGCTCCTTCGCCTGCTGGTCGGGAACCTCGCCGAAAGGCTCGCCCGTCGCCGGATCGAGGACGGTGAAACGCTCACCGAGGGGTGCGGGACCTGGCCGGTGCGGCTGCGGCTGCTGCTCCACGGCGGCGGTCAGCTCGCGGCCGGGGTGGCCGCGAACTCCCGGGCGTGCCGGTCCATCTCCGCCCGGAAGGCGGCCACCAGCCGCGGCTGGATCCTCCCGGTGTCGCGGTCGCCGCCCTCGCAGACCGCCCCGCGCACGCCCACGATGTCCGTTCCGATACGGGTCAGCGTGGCGAGGTCCGCCGCCTTGACGCTGCCCGCGAGGGCGGCGAGCAGACCGGCCCCGTGGGCCAGCCGCACGAACTCCGCGCAGGCCTCGGGCGGCACATGGTCGAACAGCCGGGTCCCGTCCTTGACCGCGGTGTCCAGCATGGCCGCGTCGGATCCCGAGCGGCGGGCGATGTCGGGCAGCGCGAGCGGGTTGACGCAGCCGATCCGGTGGGCGTCCGCGTATCCCGAGGCGACGACGAACGCGTCGGGCCGGAAGTCCTTCACGGCCCGGACGACCCCCCGCATGACGTCGATGGCCTGGTCGGGCGTCGTGCATCCGTAGAGGCCGACCTTGATGTAGGTGGCTCCGGAGACAGCCGCGCCGAGCGCCGCCTGGGCCACCGTGCCGGGCTTGTACGGCACGTCTCCGACGGTGGCGGACACCGGCTTGTCCGCGGGGACCACTCCGCGGATCTCCCTGATGACCCACGGGAAGTTCGCGCCGAGTGACCCCTCGTCGGGCTTCTTGACATCGACGATGTCGAGGTGTTCCGCCGCCTTCGCACACGCGAGAGCTTCCTCGACGCCGTCCGGGGAGATGAGAAGCAGCAACGTGGATTCCTTCCACCGCGTGTTCACCCGCCGAACGGCGGGTGCGCGGAGCAGCGGGGATCTGGTGCGGTCGGCTCATCCTCGCGGCGCCGCACGGGCCCCGGCAGGGCGTGAGCGATGGCGAAGGGGGCACTGCACCGGCCTGCTCGCGCCCCCTGTGGCGCGCCGTTCACCTCGGCCTCCGCCGACGGAGTCTGCCGGTGAACAACGGGGCGTTCCACGCAGTGCGACTCCAGCCGCTGCCGCCACACGCCTCAGTAGGCAGTGCTGAGTTCCCAGAAGCGGAAGACGGTCGACGTGTCCAGGCAGTTCTGGAGCCCTCGGACGTTCTCGTGGGCGACCGCGTACTGCTTGCCCTGCCAGAGCGGCAGGATCGGCAGCTGTCGCGCCACGATGTCCTGCAATTTCATGTACTCCTGCCGCGTGTTCGCGCGATCCGTCATGGACGAGGTCCGCGGAATGATCCGGTCGACGATCTCCTCGTTGTCGTAGTTGTTCGACAGGACGTTGCCCTCGCCGAAGAACGGCTGGGTGAAGTTGTCAGGATCGGGGTAGTCCGGCACCCAGCCCTTGACGTAGATGCCGTACTTCCCTTCGGCGATGCCTTTCTCGTAATCGCCGAAGGGGACGGACTTCATGCGGGCGTCGAAGAGCCCGCTCCGGTTCAGCTGATCGGCGATGGCGCCCAACGCGTCGTCGGTGGCCGGCCCGTACCGGCTCGGGGTGGACCAGAGCGTGAGTCTCACCTTGTCCGCCATACCGGCTTTCCGGAGCTCCGCCTTCGCCTGTTTCGGCTTCGGGCTGTCGCCGTAGGTGTCGAAGAAGGAGGTTCCGTGGCCGGTGATGCCTCCCGGGATGATCGAGTAGAGCGGTGCCGCCGTGGACTGGTAGACCTCACTGACGAGGGAGTGGCGGTCGACGAGGTAGGCGATGGCCTTCCGGACGGCGAGCTTGCCGACGACCGGGTCGTCGACGTTGAAGACCATGTGCTGGACTTCGGCGCTGTTGCCCTGGACCACCTCGATGCCGTCCTTCTCCGCGGTGGACGCGGTATCCAGGTCAGCTATCGCCTTGGCGCTGAGGCCGCGGTAGGCGATGTCGACGTCGCCCTTCTCCAGGGCCGACCGGAGGGCCTGCTGGTCACCTCGGAAGAACTCCAGGGTCACGCCCGAGTTCTTCACCTCGGCGGTGCCCTGATAGCCCGGATAGACCGAGAAGACGGCTCTTCTCTTGTCGATGGAGTTCAGCCGGTAGGGCCCGGAACCGACCGCCTTGCCACCTTCGAGCAGGCCGTCCTCGGGATAGACCCGACGGTCCACTATGGAACCGCCCCCCGAGGCGATCTTGCTGGGGAACGTCGCGTCGGGCACCTTGAGGCGGAAGACGACGGTCCTGTCGTCCGGGGCGCTGATCGACGAGATCGTGGAGAGCAACGGTGCGGGGCCCGCCGGGTCGTTGATCCTGATCGTCCGGTCGAAGGAGTACTTGACGTCCGCCGACGTGAGGCCGTTGCCGTTGCTGAACTTCAGCCCGTCACGCAAGGTGCAGGTGTACGTTCTGCTGCCGTCGGAGAACGCGCACTTCTCGGCAGCCTCCGGCACGGGAGTGGACGCTCCGGGCGGGAAGCTCAGCAGGGACTGGAAGACGTTGTTGAACAACAGCCAGGACCCCGGGTCGTATCCCGAGGCCGGATCCGTGGCGAGGACGTCGTCGGACATCCCGACGGCCATCGTGCTCTCGGAGTCCGCGGAGCCGCAAGCCGCCAATAACATCGCTGCCAGTCCCCCGGCGATCAGGGTGCTCGGCCGCCTTGTACGAACCTTCACAGAACGTTCCTCATGCTCTCGGCCGGCCGCGTGGGGGGTGTCCCCGGACAACCGGATCAGGTCGGAAACGACAGCGAACAGCGCGACCGTCCAGCACTGTCGGCCCGACCGGGCTCGATCGCGGACCGACGGACTGTGCGGACTCGGTGTTCGTCAGGAATTCTTCACGCGATGACAGGCCACCGAATGCCAGTGGGTGAACTGCGGTTGGGAGGTCGATGTCAATCGCGTGGTGTTGTTGGCAATCTACTTGTATAACGCGATGCGCGCTGCCGCATCGGACGAAAGGAATCCTCATCCAACAGCTTGCGAACGCGCTGGACTTCCCCCGGTGACGTGGACTGTCCGGGTACCTCCGCGATTTATCCCTTCAAGCGGGACGCTTCCTACCTCTGTATAACCTGTCGGGGTATACGAACAGATTGAGGGTCCGCGGGTGAACGCCGGACGATCGGATATCGCCATCGAGTTGCCCGAAGGTTCCGGGTGGGACTGGAATGTCCTTTCCTGGGACGGTGGTCGATGTATCGGGAGCAATCCGGCGGCGCCGGGCGTTCCTCGGCCCGTACGGCGCGGGCGACGCCTACGCCTCCGGCTTCCTCTTCGGCCGGTTCATGGGCGAATCCTTCGAGCGGTGCGCGCTGTACGGCGCGATCGCCGGGGCCCACGCCTGTTCGGTGCCCGCGACCGGTGGCGCCGCGATCGACCGGGCCGCGCTGCTGGCGGAAGCGGCCGCCCTGTCAGCGGTGGAAGCCGATCGGTGAACGCCGGAGCGGACGACTTCCCCGTGGAGCGGGCGCGGCCGGGCTCCCCGATCGTCACCCGCTTTGCTCTGCCGTACCGGCCTGCGGCTAGTTTGGGTGCAGCACAGGTGAGCGGGCCCGTGATGGCAGAGAACGCACGGGGGACGGGAGGTCGGGAAGAGTGTCGCTGCGCGGAGGTGATCCGGTCGAGATCGGCGGTTATCCGCTGGAGGCGCGGCTCGGTTCGGGTGGCATGGGCACGGTCTTCCTGTCCCGTACGAGCTCGGGGCGGCCGGTCGCGATCAAGCTGATCCACCAGCAGTTCGCGGGCGACGACGAGTTCCGCATCCGGTTTCGGCAGGAGGTGGCGGCCGCGCGACGGGTGAGCGGCGCGTTCACCGCCGCCGTGGTCGACGCCGCCCCCGAGGCCGAGCAGCCGTGGATGGCGACGACCTACATCGAGGGGCCCACGCTCACGCAGCGCATCGCCGAGGGGGGACCGCTGGACGGAGCGGAGCTGAGGCGGCTCGCCATCGGGCTGGCGGAGGCGCTGCGCGACATCCACCGGGTGGGAGTCGTCCACCGCGATCTGAAACCCTCCAACGTCGTGCTCTCGCCCGAGGGCCCGCGCGTCATCGACTTCGGCATCTCGCGCGCGGTGGACCAGCAGACGCTGACGATGACCGGGAGGGTCATCGGCACGCCGCCCTTCATGTCGCCCGAGCAGTTGCAGGCGCCGCGTGGTGTGGGCCCGCGGTCCGACGTCTTCTCCCTGGGGACACTCCTGGTGTACGCGGCGACGGGGCATGGGCCCTTCGACGCGGACAGCCCCTATATGACGGCCTATCAAGTGGTGCACGAGGAACCGTCGTTGGACGCCGTTCCGGAGGCTCTGCGGGCGGTCGTCGAACCGTGCCTGGACAAGGAGCCCGAGGGGCGCCCCTCGGCGGACGAACTCCTCGTGCTGCTGCGGGACCTGCCCGCCGAACTCGGCGAAGCCAGGACCGGCGGCCCGGGTGCGGGCCGCACCCGCGACATGGACACGCAAGCTCACCTCGCGACGGGAGGGACCCCGGCGCGGACCACCCCGTCGGACCCCGGCGCCGGAAGCACCGGCGCCCCGGTCGGCGGCCGTCTGCGCCGCCGCTGGCGGCCCGTGCTCGCGGCGGCGGTCGCGGTGGCGGCGATCGGCGGCGGAGTCGCCGCGCTGACGACGGGCGGCTTCGCCGGGAGCGGAGGCGGCACGAGCCCCGGTGGCGCGGGCACGGGGCAGAGCACCGCGGTACCGGCGGGCGCGCTTCCGGACGGCTTCGAGCCATGGCGCGCCACCGTGCCGGGCGGCCGCGAGGACATCCCCGACGAACTGCGGTGCGTCGCGCGGGGCGACGCGCTGTTCTGCGGGGGCGGCGGCGTCGTCGCGACCCGTATCAGGGCCCACGACGGGTCCCGGGTGTGGACGGCGAAGAGCCCGGGCGTCCCCGTCCAGGGCATGCACATGGTGGGCGCCACCGACGACACGGTTCTCGGCTACCGCTTCGCCGCCCAGGACGACCCCGAGGGCCCCCGCAGCGAGGTGGTGGCCCTCGACGCCGACAGCGGCCGGGAGTTGTGGTCCGCACCGTCCGGCGCCCAGTCGACGGCCGTCACGGGCCGGACCATGGACGCCGTCGTGGTCGGCTCCGCCGTGGTGACGGTCGACGCCTCCAACTCCCGCTTCGAGGCCCGGGACGCCCACAGCGGTGACACCCTCTGGACGACACCGTTCCCCGTCGGCACCCAGTGCGCCCCCGTCCCGCTCCGACCGCGGCTCCTCGCGATGTGCGCGGCCGACACGGAGGTGGACGACCTCCAGGTGCGCAGTCCCACCCTGCGTACGCTCGCCCTCCCCTCCGGGACCCTGGGCAGGCCCGTCACGGTCGACGGCCCCGTCGTGCCGGTGGGCGCGGCCCGCGGCGGGCTCGTCCTCCTCTCGAAGCGCTACGAGGGAACGGCGTCGGCGGGGTACGACGGAGTGGCGCGGTTCGACCCGGCCTCGCGGAAGGTCACGTACGCACGGTTCGACAAGGTGTACGCGGGCACGGCCGGCATGGCGGACGGCACCGTCTACGTGAGCGGACAGGCCGGTCTCGTGACGGCGTTCGACTCCGCGACGGGGCGTAGGAAGTGGTCGCGTCAGACGGGCGTGGAGGGTGCGTCGGGACCCGCGGCGGGTGCCGGCGCGCTGTACTTCAGCTCGGCCACCGGCCGGGTGGTCGCGCTGTCGCCGAAGGACGGCAAACCGCTGTGGGCGACCGACCCGCGGGTCGACGGTCTGACGGGCGAGCAGGACGCGAGCCCCCGCGTGACCGTCGCGGGGCGCGCGGTGTTCGTGGCCGCGGCCACGAACACCCTCTTCGCCTTCGACGGGCAGAGGCCGCCGAGGTCGGGCTGACCCCGGCGGCCTCCCGCCCGCCCCTCCCCTGTGGGGGCGGGCGTCAGGCCCGGCGCAGGACCGTGGCCTCCGTGCCCCAGCCGAGCGCGATGGTCCGGTCGACACTCCAGCCCGACCGCTGCGCGAGGGCGGCGATCGCGGCGGAGTCGCGCAGCGGGCTGCCGGTCGCGGTGTACGCGTGCAGGGCCGCCTCGGCCGCGTGCGGACTCAGACCGTCGGGGCGGGAGGCCTCGACGAGGACCGCCGTCCCGGTCCATCCGGCCAGCCGCGTGAGGAGCTGGACGCCCTCCTCGTCGGTGCGGTGGGCGAGGGCCTTCGCGGCGACGGCGACATCGGCGGGGCCGGCCGTCCAGTCGATGCGGTCCGGTGCCGTGACGTGTCCGCGCAGCACCCCGGCCGGGGTGGCTTCCTCCGCGATCCGCAGCCGCGGCCGCCGCCCGGCGTCGTCGAGAGCGGCCACCACCGAGGCGCTGCCAGGACCGGTCAGGAGACAGGTCCCGACGTCCTCCCAGAGGGGGTCGGCCGTCAGACCGGTCAGCAGGAAGACCAGCTGCTCGCACTCCTCGACCAGTTCGCCGTAGCGGTCCGCGTCGAGGGTCACCGTGTCGTGCAGGGTGGCGCCCGAGGCGAGCCGCCAGGGTGACGTGCCGTCCCGGAGCGCGGGAGCCAGGTGCGCGAGGGCGAGCAGCAGCTCGGCCTCGTGGCCGGTGTACTCCTCGCGCTCGTGGTCGTCCAGGAGCTCCTCGCCCGCCGGACCCAGACGGAGCCCGGCCCCCCTGTCCGCGCCGACGACCACGTCGTACGCGGCGAGCAGCGGAAGCAGTACGCCGATCCCCGGCCCGGACACGCCCAGACGGGCCGCGAGCGCTTCGGCGGAGAGCCCCGGCGTGTCGGCCACCGCGTCGACGACGCCGAGCTGCAACGCGGCCCGTGCCACCAGCCACGGCAGCGGCGACGGGATCTCGGCAGGGCCCTGCGCGGCGTCGGCCGGGCCCGGTGCGTCCGGTGCGGCGGCCTCCTCGCGGTGCCAGTAACCCGTGATGTTCACGCGGTCCTTGGGGAGCTTCCGCTCCCGCTGGAGATACCGGCGTACCGGAAGCAGCGCCCGGCTCTCCGCGGCCGCCCAGGCGAATCCCTCGCCCGCCGGCGAAGGCAGTGCGCGGACGGCGGCGTCCAGCGCCGCCGCGTCGCCCGGCTCCGCGACCACCCACCTGATCGTGTCGCCGTCGCGCAGCGTCAGGTCCTGGCGTGCCGCGGCGTCCGAGACGGTGACCAGGATGTGCGCAGGGGCGTCGAGGGGACGCTCGTCGAGGAAGCGGCCGATCGCGGGCAGCGCCGTCTCGTCCCCGACGAGGAGGATCCAGTCCAGCCGTTCCGGCAGCCGGAGCGACGACTTGGGCCCGACGAACCACAGCTCGTCGCCCTCCCGAGCGGAGGCGGACCAGGCCTCCGCGGGTCCTTCGCCGTGCACCACGAAGTCGAGGTGCAGCTCTCCCGCCCGGTGGTCCACCCGCCGGGGCGTGTAGTCGCGCGTCAGCCGGTGTTCGGCCGGCGTCCACTCGATGCCGTGCGGCAACTGGGCGGGGAGCGCGTCCCGGACGTTTCCGTCCGCGGCCAGGATCAGCTTGATGTGGTCGTCGAACCCGGGTGCGGCGAAGGCCGGGTGAGCGGTCCCGTCGCGGGTGAACGCGGCGAGGTCCTCGCCGCCGAGGACCACCCGGCGCATCCTGGGGGTCACCTCGTGGACGCGGCGGACGGTGACCCGGCGCAGGACGAGGGGGTGCGTCGTGTACGCACGCTGGGCGGCCATCAGGAGAACTGCTTCTCGATGAGGTCGAGGAGGGCCATCGACTCGTCGTAGTCGCCGCGCAGCACCCAGTGCGGCAGGTCATAGGCCTGGTTCGCCTTGAAGGCGGGCAGCGCGCCGTAGACGGGGTTCTTCTTGAGGGTGGCGACGTCGGTTGTGTCGGCGTTGAAGCCCATCACGAACACGGACGGCTGGGTGATCGTCTGGCCCACCTTCTCGGTCGACAGCTCGAACATGTCGCCGCCCTGCCCGTACACCTTGAAACCGCCGTCCGCGAAGACCGGCGCCGGCTCGATGCCGACCTTCTTCAGCTCGGGGGGCAGACCCACGCTCTCCACCAGGCCATAGGCGGTGCCGTCGCCGGTGAAGGCGAGGAAGGACACGGGGCCGGCCGGCGGCTTGATCGCCTTCTTCACCTCGCCGATCCGCCGGTCGTACGCGGCCAGGTGCTCGTCGTAGACGTCGGCCTTGCCGAACACGTCACCCGCGAGGAAGGAGAACTGGCTCCGCCAGTCGCCGAGCTTCTTGCCCACGAGCACGGTGGGAGCGATGTCGGTGAGGTCGTCGTACACCTTCTCCGCCTGGAACAACGGGAAGCCGATGCCACCGCCGACGATGAGGTCGGGCTCCAGGGCGAGGATCGCCTCCAGGTCGAAGCCGTCGACGCTCCACGGCAGGAACGTCGTGCCGTCCGCCTTCGCCTCCTTCGCCCAGTTCGGGGAGAACTCGCCCTTGCCGTCGGCGTCCTCGGGGATCGTGGCCCGCACCGGCACGTCGAGGTCGTAGAGGTACCCGGCGAGGGCGTGGTTCAGCACGACCACCTTCTTGGGCTCGGCCGGCACCTCCACCTTGCCGTAGTCGGTCGTGACGGTTCGCGTCTTCGCGGCGGAGGCCTTGTCCCCGTCGCCCGACGGGTCGGCGGCCGAGCAGCCGGTGAGGGCCAGCGCGGCGACGGCCGCGACGGCGAGAAGGCGGGCAGGAGCAAACATGGGACCTCATGTGGCTGGGTAGGCTCGAATGTTCGAGCTGTTGGTAAGGTGAGGCTAACCTCGCTGGTTCCGCTGCGTCGATCCGGGTACGACATCGCCAGTGACGGACACGACGCGTCGCACAACGGGAGGCACGCTTGCCGACGACATCCCTCGGCACCGTGGTCGCCGAGAACGCCATCCGCTTTCTGGGGCACGACACGCATCGGCACGACGCGCCGCACCTCATCTACCTGGTGACCGGCCGCGCCCGCCTGTCCGCCGAGGGCGAGGAGTGGCGGCTCGGGCGGCACGAGGCCCTCTGGCTCGCTCCGCGCGTGCCGCACGCGCTGCGGATCGAGCCGGGCGGCATGGCGCTCGGCCCCCTCCTCGACCCCGCTGACCAGCCACGATGCCGGGTTCAGCCACTCGGGGCAGTACCCGCGATCGTCGAGGTCATGACCACCACACTCGGTGCGGCGCCGACCACGCCGGAGCAGGTCGAGCCGTTCCGTCAGGAGCTGGGGCGCGTACTGAGGGGCATCTCCCGGAACTACTTCCCGGTCGTGCTGCCCGTCCATCCCGCGGTGCGCGCACTCGCCCGCGAGGCCCTGCGCGCTCCCTCCACGACCCTGGAACGGCTCGCCGAACGACACCGGATGAGCCCCCGCCAGGTGCAGCGCGTCTTCCTCGACGAGACCGGACTGCCCTTCACACGGTGGCGCAACCGGGCCAGGATGAACGCCGCCGTCGAACACCTCCGCGGCGGAGGCGAGCTGACGGCGGCGGCCAGGGCGGCCGGCTACGCGACCCGGGCCGGACTGGTGCGCGCGCTGAGCCGCGAGTCCGGGGTGCCCGTGAGCGCGCTCACCACGGACGCCGTGGGGGCGCTCGGCGGCCGCTGAACCGGGAGCCGGGCAGTTCCAGCAGTTCATGTACATCGATCACGCACGGCACTTCGGCCTGTCCGGGTGGCGGGTTGCACAGGGAGAACAGATGGCACAGGCGCTCGCGCCGACGACCGCGCCACCACCGGCCACGCCGTCGAGGTCGTCGCGTCGCAGGACCCGTCGGCTCCTCGGCCTGGGCGTCGCCGTCTCCACGCTCCTCGTGGCGGTGGTGCTCAGCGTCGCGATCGGCTCGGCACTCCTTCCCCTCGACGTGGTGTGGCAGGCGCTGACCGCCCCCGACGGTTCCGCCTCGCACGCCACGATCAGCGGCGCCCGCGTGGACCGCACGCTGCTCGGCATCGTCGTCGGCGCGTCCCTGGGCGTGGCGGGGGCGCTCATCCAGGCGCTCACCCGCAATCCGCTCGCCGACCCCGGAGTCCTCGGCGTCAACGCCGGCGCGAGTTTCGCCGTCACCCTGGCCGTGGCCGTCTTCGGCGTCACGCGCATCGACCAGTACCTGCCCTTCGCCTTCGTCGGCGCCGTCGTCGGCTCGGCGGTGGTCTACCTCGCCGCGAGCGGCGGCCGGGGCGGGCCCACACCGCTGCGTCTCACCCTCGTCGGGGTCGCCTTCACGGCGGTCCTGCTCGGCATCTCCGAGACCCTCGCCCTGATCGACACGGAGACCTTCGACCGTATGCGGTTCTGGGGAGCGGGCACCATCACCGACCGCCCGACGGGCACCGCCGCCGACATCGCGCCCTTCGTCCTGGCCGGACTGCTGGCCGCCGCCTTCTGCGCGCGCCCGCTCAACGCGATCGCGCTCGGCGACGACGCGGGGCGGGCCGTCGGGCTGCGCGTCGGCGCGACCCGGTGCGGTGTGGTGATCGCGGTGGCGCTGCTGTGCGGTTCGGCGACGGCCGCGGCGGGTCCGCTGATGTTCGTCGGCCTCATGGTGCCGCACGCCGTGCGCTGGCTCACCGGCCCCGACTGGCGCTGGATCCTCGTCCACTCCGCCGTCCTCGCCCCGGCGATCGTGCTGCTCGCCGACGTCCTGGGCCGGCTGATCGTGATCCCCTCCGAACTGCAGGTCGGCGTCATGATGCCGCTCATCGGCGCGCCCGTACTGATCCTGCTCGTGCGCGGAAGCCGGGTGAGGGAGCTGTGAGCGGGGCATTCGTCCTCAGGGCGGGGCCCCTGAGCCTGCGAGCGACCCGCCGCGGGGTCGTGGTGTGCGGACTGCTGTCGGCCGCGCTGCTCGCCCTGGCCCTGTGGGCGTTCACCCTCGGCAGCTACTCGCTGAGCCTCGGCGACCTGGCCGCGGTCATGTCGGGCACCGCCGGGAACAGCGTGCGCACCGTCGTCCTGGAGTGGCGGGCGCCGCGCATCGTCGCTGCCGTACTGTTCGGGGCCGCCCTCGCGATGGGCGGCGCGGTCTTCCAGTCCCTGACCCGCAACCCGCTCGGCAGCCCCGACGTCATCGGCTTCACCACCGGCTCCTACACCGGAGTCGTCGTCACGCTGCTCGCGGGTGCGAGCAGTTACTCGGCGCTCGCGGCGGGCGCGCTGGCCGGCGGCCTCGTCACCGCGCTGGCCGTGTATCTGCTGGCGTTCCGGCGGGGTGTGCGGGGCTTCCGGCTCATCATCGTGGGGATCGCGGTCGGCGCGCTGCTGTCCTCGGTCAACACGTGGTTCTCGGTGAAGGCCGACGTGGACACCGCGCTGAGGGCCGCGGTGTGGGGCGCCGGTTCGCTCAGCGCCATCGGCTGGCCCGCCGTGCTGATGGCCTCCGTCCTGCTGGCGCTGGTCGTCCTGGCGGCCCCGGTGGCGCAGCGCCGGATGCGCTGGCTCGAACTCGGCGACGACACGGCGGCGATGCTGGGCGTACGCGTCGAGCGCACGAAACTGCTGCTGGTCGTCCTCGGTGTGGCCGCCACGGCCGCGGTGACCGCCGCGGCGGGCCCCATCGCCTTCGTGGCACTGGCCGCGCCCCAGATCGCCCGCCGTCTCACCGGCCGCGGAACCTCCGTCGACCTCACCCGTTCGGCGCTCGTCGGCGCGCTGCTGCTGCTAGGCGCCGACATTGTGGCGCAGCACGCGATCGAGGGTGTGGTGCTGCCGACCGGCGCGGTCACCGTGTGCGTGGGCGGGGCGTATCTCCTGGTGCTGCTGGTGCGGGAGTCCCGGCGGGGGTGGTAGGGCTCCCGCCTCGGACCTGCCCCGACGAGCTGCGTTGCCCTTCCGCTTGGACGTGGGCGGGGCGCCGTGGTCACGGAGGCTGCTCGCCGGGGCCGGGTGGGGCTGCCTCGGCTTTCAGCGGTGACGGGCGCGGGGCGCGGAGGCACCGCGCCTCGTCCCGATGCCGGTCAGCCCGTACCGGATCTCCAGGGCGTCCGGGCCGGAGCCGGAGGGGGCGGCCGTGGGGTCCTGCCGCCAGCCGCCCTTCCGGTAGAAGTCGCGACCCCGGGTGTTGCGTTCCAGCACCCAGAGATATCCGGCCCGTGTGCCCCGCTCCGCCCAGACAGCCAGCGTGGAGCGCATCAGACTGCGCCCGACCCCGGTGCCCCAGTACTCGGGCCGGGCGTAGAACGCGTACAGCTCCTCGACGTCGGGTCGTTGCCCGAGGTCGCCGTCGCGGGCCGGGCCGAAGGACGAGAAGCCGGCGATCCGCCGGCCGGCGTCGTGGACGAGCACGTGGGCTCCGCCCGCGGTGCCGGCCCCGATCCGGTCGCGCCAGAAGCTGCTGAGGGCGGCGGTGTCGAGAGCACGGAGCTCCGCGGCCGGCAGGATTCCGGCGTAGGCCGCGCGCCACGCGGCGACCTGGAGCCCGGCGATCTGCTCGGCGTCCTCCTCGCGTGCGTGCCGGTCACGCGGGGGGACGGACCGGTCGTGCGCATCCATGGGCGACACGTGTACTCCCTGAGGTTCGGGGGTTGCTCGATGCCCGGCGCGGCTGTCGGCCGCCGCGGTCCGTCGCGGCCGTCGGAGGACGGCGGGGCGTGAACCTACTATGCTTCCCGGGCGCGCGGAGACGCACGGAATTAAGAGGACGGGGAATGCGACGGCTCGGAGAGCTCGAAGCCGAAATCATGGACTGCCTGTGGAAGTGGGACAGGCCGGCGACGGTCCGTGAGGTGGTCGACGACATCAACCTCCGCCGCCCGGCCGCCTACACGACGGTGATGACCGTGGCCACCATCCTCTACAACAAGGGCTGGCTGACCCGGCGGAAGCAGGGGCAGGCGTGGCTCTACACGCCGGTCCGCAGTCGCGAGGCCTACTCCGCCGCCCTGATGGAGGACGCCCTGGGAACGAGCCGGGACCGCTCGGCGGCGCTCGTGCACTTCGTGGAGCGGATGACGGAGGAGGAAGTCGACGCGCTCCGCGAGGCGCTCCGTGCCACGGGCCGCGGCGGCGCGCTGTGAACGCCGCCCCCTTCTTCCTCGGTTACGCCGCGGCCGTCGGAGTCCTGGCCCCGCGCGCGCTGCTCCGCAGCGGCTGGCCCCAGCGGTCACCGCTGCTGGCGGTCGCCGCGTGGTTCGCGCTGGCCGCGTCCTTCTCCGTCTGCGTCGCCCTGGCCGCCCTGCACCTCACCACCCCGGGCGCACACCTGCACGGAATCCTCTACTCCTGCCGCTCGGCCCTGGGCCTCGGCCCGTCCGGCGGAGGCTTCCTGCCGGGCCTGGGGCTCGCCGCGGTCGCCGTCCTGGCCGCCGCCCATCTCGCGGGCTTCGCCGACCACGCAGGGCGGGCGTACGCCGCCCGCTCCCGGCACCGCGAGATCCTGGACAAGGTCGGCCGTCGGTCGGCCTGTTCGCGGGCCACCGTGGTGGAACACACCGAGCCCGCCGCCTACTGCCTGCCCGGCCGCCACGCGAGGATCGTCCTCAGCAGCGGGGCCGTCGGCCTCCTGTCCGGCGGCGAACTCGACGCCGTCGTCGCACACGAGCGGGCCCACATCCGCGGCCGCCACCACCTCGTCCTCGCGGCCGCCCACGCCTTCACCCGCGTCTTCCCCGGTGTGCCGCTCGCCTGCCATCTCCAGCAGCAGATACCCCTGCTGCTGGAGATGGCGGCCGACGACCACGCGCTGCGCCGCTGCCCGCGCGGCGCGCTGGCCGCCGCCATGTTCACCCTGGCCGCGGGCGAGGCGCCGACCGGCACCCTCGCCGCGGGTGGCCGGACGGTGCTGGTCCGCCTCCGGCGCGTACTGGCCCCGGCGCGCCGCGCACATCCCGCCCTGCGCTGCGCGGTCGGCACGGGCGCCCTGATCACGCCCGTGCTCCCCGTACTGCTGACCTGCCACGCCGGACTGGGGTGACCTCCGTCGGCCGCCGCGAACCGGCCGGCGGCCTCAGATCCGTACGCCCCACATGAACGGCATCCCGCTGCGGGCCATCGACTCGTACCGCACCTGGGCGCCGGGCTTCGGCGCGTGGAGTATCTGGCCGTTCCCGGCGTAGAAGCCCACATGGCTCAGGTCGGTGCGCATGATGACGAGGTCGCCGGGCTTGAGCGCGCCGATCGAATTGATCCGGGTGCCGGCGTTGGCCTGGGCCTGCGACGTACGGGGCAGCGAGACGTCGGCCTGCTGGAACGCCCAGGAGGTCAGGCCGGAGCAGTCGAAGGACCCAGGACCGGTGGCGCCCCACACGTACGGCATGCCCACCCGGCTCTTCGCCGCGTCGAACGCCGCGGCCGCCCGACCGGACGCACTGGTCTCGTTGCCCGGCTCGCCCTGCTGGCTCGCCAGTTCGGTCCGCTCGCTCGCCCGGTTGGCCCGCTCCTCCTTGGCGACCCGCTCGGCCCGCTCCTCGGCCGTGAGGGTGTTGAGGAGCCGCTGCGCCTCCGCCAGCTTGCCCTGGATCTCCTTCTTCTTGCTGCCCAGCTCCTTGCGGGTCTCCTGGAGGCTGCCAAGCTTCTTCGCGGCCTGAGTGCGCTGCTGTTGCAGAGCACGCTGCTGCGAGAGGAACCGCTGGAGCGTGTCCGACTGCCGGGCGCTGAGCCGGTCGAGGCCCGACGCCTGGTCCAGGTAGGCGTCGGGGTCGGCGGAGAGCAGCAGCTGGAGGGAGGGGTCGAGACCACCGCTGCGGTACTGGGCCG
Organism: Streptomyces sp. NPDC026589; assembly: GCF_040638385.1. NCBI lineage: Bacteria > Bacillati > Actinomycetota > Actinomycetes > Kitasatosporales > Streptomycetaceae > Streptomyces > Streptomyces sp. NPDC026589. Next base: position 82,490 of record NZ_JBEZYG010000023.1, on the reverse strand, counting down.
TGGCCGCCGAACCGAGCTGGTGCCGCAGCTCGTTGAGCGCCGCCTGCTTGCGGACGACCTCCTCGTGGAGGTTGTCGGCCTCCTTCTGCAGCTTCCCGGCCGATTCCTTCGCCCCGTTGTACTTCTCGGTGGCCTGGGTGGCCTGCTCGTACAGCCGGTCGACCTGCGCCTGGACGCCCTTCTTGTTCGGGTCCGGCAGAGGATCGGCGGAGGCCGACTGCGCCGACAGCGCGACCGTCACCGCCGCGGTCGCGGTGAGCACGGACGTGTATCCGTGACGGGGCTGCTTGGGACGACGGTGGGACGCCACTGAGGCGGGCTCCTTCTTCCTCGGCCGCTGCCCGAAGGTCCATGGACCGTCAAGTACCGCTGCGGGAAGGCGGCTTCAGCGACACCTCCACCGGTGACCCGGGCGGGCGACCGGCTGTTCGGAGGCCGAGCCACGCATACTAATCAAGTTAGTGGCCCACATCCAAGCGCGGCCCCAGGAGCGCCCCTCGCCACCCGATCATGCTGTGGCCTGCTCAGTCGCCGAGGATCCGCTCCCACAACAGCCCGTCCCGCCAGCTCCCGTCGAGAAAGATCGCCGCGTGCGCGACGCCGTACGGGGTGAACCCGTTGCGACGCAGCACCCGTTGCGACGGCAGGTTCTCCAGGTTGGTGGACGCCTCGGCGCGGTGCAGGCCGAGTTCGTCCGTCATCACCCGGAGCACGAGCCCGACGGCGCTCCCGGCGTGCCCCTGATTCTGGGCGACGGAGGCGATCCAGTAGCCGACGGAGCCGCGGCGCAGATGCGGCTGCGGCAGGATGCCGCCCACCGTGACCTGCCCGATCACCTGGTCGTCGGCGAGCACCACGCCCGGCCAGACGGTGCCGGCCCGGTATCCGGCGAGCAGGCCCTCGATCCGCTCGGCCTGGCCCTCCGGGGTGAAGTAGTCGGCCGGCTGGGCCGGTTCCCACGGCCGGAAGGCATCGGCGTCCCGCACCCGGTGCGCGGCGATCGGGGCGGCGTCGGTGGGCTCTATCAGGCGGATCCTGGTACTGCTGGGCATGGGGGCGGTCCTCGTCGCGGTGCGTCGGATGGGACGGCCAACCTATGCGAGGGCGCCCGGACCGCCACCCGGCGGCGGGGGCCGGTGGCGGTCAGGGGACCTTCACCCAGTCGAGGGTGCGTTCCACCGCCCTCTTCCAGCCGGCGTAGCCCTCCGCGCGCTGCTCCTCGGACCACTGGGGCGACCAGCGCTTCGACTCGTGCCACTGGGTGCGCAGCTCGTCGGTGTTCTGCCAGAAGCCGGTGGCGAGCCCCGCCGCGTAGGCCGCGCCGAGAGCGGTCGTCTCGGCGACGACGGGACGGCTGACCGGGACGCCGAGGACGTCGGACTGGATCTGCATGCAGAGGTCGTTGGCGGTGACCCCGCCGTCGACCTTGAGCACGTCGAGATGGACCCCGGAGTCCTGTTCCATGGCCTCGACCACATCGCGGCTCTGATAGCAGATGGCTTCCAGGGTGGCCCGTGCCAGGTGGGCGTTGTCGTTGTACCGGGCCAGGCCGACGATCGCGCCGCGGGCGTCTGACCGCCAGTACGGCGCGAACAGGCCGGAGAACGCGGGCACGAAGTACATGCCGCCGTTGTCCTCGACGCTCCGGGCCAGCTCCTCGCTCTCGGGCGCCGACTTGATGATCTTCATCTGGTCGCGCAGCCACTGCACCGCCGACCCGGTGACGGCGATGGATCCCTCCAGCGCGTAGACCACCGGACTGTCGCCGAACTGGTAGGCCACCGTGGTGAGAAGCCCGTGCTCCGAGCGGACCAGCTCGGTGCCGGTGTTGAGCAGCAGGAAGTTGCCGGTCCCATAGGTGTTCTTGGCCTCGCCCGGGGCGAAGCAGACCTGGCCGACGGTGGCCGCCTGCTGGTCGCCGAGGACGCCCCCGATGGGAATCGCGGCGCTCAGCGGCCGGGAGGTGCGGGTGGAGCCGTAGGCATCCGGATGCGACGAGGGGTTGATCTTCGGGAGCATCGCCCGGGGGATGCCGAAGAAGCCCAGGAGTTCCTCGTCCCAGTCGAGGGTCTCCAGGTCCATCAGCATGGTGCGGCTCGCGTTGGTCACATCGGTGGCGTGGATACCGCCGTTCGGGCCGCCGGTCAGGTTCCACAGGACCCAGGCGTCCGTGTTGCCGAAGATCGCGTGACCGGCCTCGGCCGCCTCCCGTACGCCGTCGACGTTCTCCAGGATCCACTGGATCTTGCCGCCGGAGAAGTACGTCGCCGGCGGCAGCCCGGCCTTGCGGCGGATGACCTCTCCCTGCCCCGAGCGTTCGAGGTTCGCCGCGATGGCGTCGGTACGGGTGTCCTGCCACACGATGGCGTTGTAGTAGGGCCGCCCGTTGCGCGGGTCCCAGACCACCGTGGTCTCGCGCTGGTTGGTGATCCCGATGGCCTTCAGGTCCGTCGGCGAGAGACCGCCGTGCCGCAGGGCGTTCTGGATCACCGAGTTGGTGCGCTCCCAGATCTCCACCGGGTCGTGCTCCACCCAGCCGGAGCGGGGCAGGATCTGCTCGTGCTCCAGCTGGTGCTTGGCGACCTCGTTGCCGCCGTGATCGAAGATCATGAACCGGGTGCTGGTGGTCCCCTGGTCCACCGCGCCGATGAAGTCCGCCATGATGTGTGTCGCCTCTCCGGCCGGTGTCGTCAGTCCTTGGAAGTCGTCAGTCCTTGGTAGGCGCCGGGACGCGTCCCGGAGGTTCGGGCGCGGCGGACGGCAGGAAGCGTCCGATGAAGGCCTTGTAGAGACCCGCGCCGAGCAGACCGCCGATCAGCGGGCCGAGGATGGGCACCCAGAAGTAGAGATTCCCGTACTGGTCCCGCCACGCGCCCCCGTAACCGGTGAGGAAGCTCGCCAGCCGAGGGCCGAAGTCACGCGCCGGGTTGATCGCGTAACCCGCGTTGGTACCCCAGGCCATGCCGATGGCGACCACGATCAGACCGATGATGAACGGGCCCAGGTTCGAGCCGGGCGGGGTGTTCAGCAGGTCCGTGACGGCCATGATCAGCAGCAGCAGCAGGGCGGTGCCGATGATCTGGTCGCGGAACGCGCCCCACTCGTGGACCGGCAGCGCAGGGTTGCCGTTGGCCGGCAGGGTGGAGAACACGGACTGCGTCTTGATGGTGTGCCCGGGGTCGGCCTTCGCCAGCGCCTCGCTGTAGTTCCACCGGACGAGGAGCGCGGCCACGAAGGCGCCGGCCGTCTGCGCCAGCGCGTACGGAGCCACCTTGCTCCACGGGAACCCCTTGAACGCGGCCAGGGAGAGCGTCACCGCGGGATTCAGATGGGCCCCGCTCAGCCGCGCCGCCACATAGACGCCGAGCGTGACGCCCAGCCCCCACGCCCAGGCGATGCTGTCGTGGTCACCGAGCCCGCCGGCCGGATCCGTGAGGGCTCCGCCCGCCGCCACCTGGGCGACCACTCCGCACCCGAAGAGGATGAGGATCATCGTGCCCGCGAACTCGGCGGACAACTCGCCGAGCAGTCCGGACTTCCTGCGTAGTTCAGCCATGGGAGCTCGCCCTCCGCCGACGGCGCCGGCTGTCGACTATCCGAGCAGTGTCAGCAGGCTAAGCCGTCCCGCGAAATAGGGCATATCGGAATGGGTGGGGCGGTGTATGGGGGTGCCCGACCCGGTGGGCTGATCGAGTGAAGAGGGAAGCGGCGCGTCGAACGGCCGCCGCCCGGGCCTCGCCGCCCGGGGCCCGGGCGGTGACCGTTCCCTACCGGGCCAGGGAGAGCCCCGCCAGCTCCAGGCAGGCCGCGATCGACGCCGTCTCCGCCTCGTCCAGGCGGCGCATCGGCGCGCTCATCACATTGGTGTCGACGACGCCCCGCAGCATCAGGGCCGTCTTGAAGGCGCCCAGCCCCGCGGCCGTAGCCGAAACCGTGCCGGGGCGGGCCGCACGCACGATGTCGAACAGGCCGACGAGCCGGTCCTGTTCGGCCCTGGCGGTGTCCCAGTCGCCCTTCACCGCCGCCTCGTGCAGCCGCACATAACCGTGCGGGTCCACATTGCCCAGGCCGGGTACGGAACCGTGGGCGCCGCTCAGCATCATCGCGTCGACCACCAACTCGTGGCCCGTGAGCACCGAGAACCCCGGAAGGTCACGGGCCCCGATGACGAGGCGCCGGAACGAACCGTCGTCCCCGCTGGAGTCCTTCACCCCGGCGAGCACCCCGTCCGCCGCGAGCGGCAGCAGGAGTTCCGGGTCCAGCTTGCTGTGCACGCAGACCGGCACGTCGTACGCCAGGAGCGGCAGGTCCACGGCCGCCGCGAGCTCCCTGAAGTGGCGGTCGATCTCGGTGACATGGGCGCGCGTGTAGAAGGGCGCGGTGGCCACGACCGCGTCGGCCCCCCAGGGTCGCCGCCGCGCGGGCCCGCTCGGTGGTGGTCTCGATGGCCCCGACGAGAACGGGGACCTGGCCGGCCGCCGGGGCCGGCTGATCGTCTCCTGCCAGGCGCCCCCGGGGACCCGATGCGCGAGACCGCCACCCTCGTCCGCCTCGCGCTCTCGGCGGCCGCCGGCGGCGGCGCCGCGATCCGCGCCAACGAACCGGAGGTCGTCGCCGCCATCGCAGCGGCGGTGGACCTGCCGGTCATCGGCCTGTGGAAGGACGGCGACACCGGGGTGTACATCACCCCGACCGTCCGGCACGCCCTGGCCGTCGCCGCGTCGGGCGCCGCCGTGGTCGCCGCCGACGCCACGGACCGGCCGCGCCCGGACGGCTCCGCCGAGCTCGTCGCCGCCGTCCACGCGGCGGGCGCCCTCGTCATGGCCGACGTCGCCACGCTCGCCGAGGGGATCGCCGCCGCCGGACAGGGAGCGGACTTCGTCTCCACCACCCTGTCCGGCTATGTGCTGGGAAGCCCGGAGGAGACCGGACCGGATCTGGATCTCGTGGCGTCCCTGTCGGCCGCGATCTCCGTACCCGTCGTCGCCGAAGGGCGCGTCAACACCCCCGAGGAGGCTGCCGAGGCGCTCGCCCGCGGCGCCCACAGCGTCGTGGTCGGCACCGCCATCACCGCACCCACCGCCCTGACCGCCCGCTTCGCCGCCGCACTGGCACCCGGACCGGGCGGCGGCGCGGGCGATACCGCCCGGGGCTGAACCGGCAGTCGGCGGCCCACCGGTCGCGCCCCCACCCCCGCCTCGGGGGCGCGACCACCGGTCTGAGACGCTGTCCGGCACCTGACCAGGTGTTCCGTCCGCCGGCCGCCCACCGCACCCGACCAGGTGCCCCACCTGCCCGGCCGCCCGCCGTACCCGCCCAGGTGCTCCACCCGCCCGGCGCCCACCGCACCTGATCCACCCGCAAGGAAGACATGCAGGGAGTCCTCACCGGCTTCACGGTGATCGCCACCGTCATCGCCGTCGGGTACGTCATAGGCCGCCGCGGCTATCTGGGACAGGACGGCCGCACCGTGCTGACCCGGCTGGCCTTCAACGTGGCGACCCCGGCCCTGCTCTTCACCATGCTCGCGGGCGCGGACCTGTCCGTCGTCCTGTCGACACGCCTGCTGGTCACGGCGACGGCCACGGCCGCCGCGGCCGGAGTCTTCGTCGTGGTGGCCGGGCTCTTCCTGCGCTGGGACGCCGGACGGGTCACCATCGGCGCCCTGTGCTCCAGTTACGTCAACGCCGGGAATCTGGGCATCCCCATCGCCGTCTACGTCCTCGGAGACGCCTCGCTCGTCGCCCCGGTGCTGCTCCTCCAGCAGATCGTGGTGACGCCGCTGGCCCTGACGGTCCTCGACCTCGGCCGCCCCGGAGAGCCTGTCCCGGCCCTCCGGCGGCTGACCACCCCGCTGCGCAACCCGATGGCGATCGGATCGCTGGCCGGTGTCGCCGTGGCCGCGTCCGGCCGGACCCTGCCCGGACCCCTGCTGGAACCGCTCGTCCTCATCGGCAACATGTCGGTCCCCGCCGTCCTCCTCGCCTTCGGGATATCCCTGTACGGCGGCGAGCGTCCTGGCCGGGGCGAGGACCGGGGCGCGCTGTACTTCTCCGCCCTGCTGAAGACGGTCGCCCAGCCGGTCGTCGCCTGGGCCGTCGGCGCGGGACTGTTCGGGCTGCGGGGCGAGGCGCTGCTGGCCGTCGTCGTGATCGCGGCTCTCCCGGCCGCCCAGAACCTCTTCACGTACGCCTCGCACTACGGGGTCGCCGAGCGGTTCGCCAGGGAGTCGATCCTGCTGTCCACCCTGCTCTCCGTCCCGGTGCTGATCACCGTCGCCACGCTGCTCGGGCGGTAGCCCCCGACCCGGTAGCGGGTGTGACGCAGACCACTCCCCAAGGAGAACCCGGGTGCCCCGCCCCGCGTCTGGCCGGTGTGAGACTACGAAAGAAGCGGCCCCCGGAGCCGGCCGAGGAACACCTCCTCCGCCTGGTAGCCGACGGCGACCGCGCCGCGTTCGACGAGCTGTACCGGCGCACCGCCCCCTGGCTGGCGGTACGGCTGCGGCGCCGGTGCGCCGACGAGCAGATCGTCGCCGAGGTCATGCAGGAGACCTACCTCGCCGTGTGGCGGGCCGCCGGCGCCTTCGTCGGCAGCGCCGTCGGCGGAAGCGCCGCCGGGTGGCTCTGGACGATCGCGGCCCGCCGCCTCGTCGACGCCTTCCGTCGCCGTGCGCACCACGCCGAACCGCCCGTCGCCGCCGCCGGACGCGCCACCGCCCCGGCCGCCGAGGACGAGGTGCTGGCCGCCGCCGTCGGCGGAGAGGTCGGGGACGCCCTGCGGACCCTCGCCCCCGAACTGCGGCAGGTGCTCCAGGCGCTGGTGCTCGACGGGCTCTCGGTCCGGGAGACCTCGGTCCTGCTCGACCTCCCCGAAGGCACCGTCAAGACCCGGGCCCGCCGGGCCCGCATCGCCATGAGAAGGGCACTGGCATGAGCGTCGAGCACCCCTCCGACTCACTGGTCGCCGACTACGCGCGAGGAGACACCGACCTGCCCGCCGACGAACTGTGGGCCGTGGAGGCCCATATGGAGCGGTGCGTCGACTGCCGCCGCCGGCTGGCCGGCGCGGCGGCCGGCGTACCCGCTGTCACCGCCCTGCTGACCGCCGTCCGCGACGGCCTGGAGCCGGCCCTGGACCGTTCGACGCCCGCCCCGCGCCGTCGCCGCCGCCCCATGACCTGGGCCACCCCGGTCATGGGCCCCTGGCTGGCCATGGTCATCGGCGTGAGCGTCGTCGCGGTGCTGCTGGACCGCACCGCGGGCTGGACGCGGGGCGCACCGCCCGTCCTGCTGCTGGCGCCGGCCCTGCCGCTCGCCGGAGTCGCCGCCGCCTGGTCGCGCGGACTGGACCCGGCGTTCGAACTGACCGCCGTCACCCCGCGCGCCGGGCTGTCCCTGCTGCTGCGGCGCACCCTGACCGTGCTCGCCGCCGTCCTCCCGGTGCACCTGGTCGCCGGGCTCCTGACGGGCGTCGCCCTCGCGCAGTGGCTCCTGCCCTCCCTCGCCCTCACCGCGACGGCGCTGGCGCTCGGCGGCGTCATCGGCGTCGGCCGCGCCACCGCCGCCCTCGGCGCGCTGTGGACCGCGGTGGTCCTCGTCCCGGCCGCGGCCCTGGGCCGGCTCTTCCTCCTCCAGCCCGAACACCTCCCGCTCTGGGCCCTGACGCTCGCCGCCGCGGCCGGCGTCACCCTGGCCCGCCGCCGCGCCTACACCACCCCCAAGAGCCCGCGATGACCCCCCGCAAGGAGCAACGGATGACCGTCCCCACCGGCGCGCTCGACACCGCGCCACGCCTCTACGCCCACGAGATCCATGCCACCGGCCTCACCGTCAAGGTCGGCCGCGACCGGCTCGCCGTCGACGGGCTCGACCTCGCCCTGGGCACCGGAACCCACGGTCTGCTCGGCCCCAACGGCGCCGGCAAGACCACCCTGATCCGGACGCTCGCCACCGTCCTGCGCCCCACCGGGGGAGGCCTCGAACTGTTCGGCCACTCCGTCCGCGACAGCGCCCGCCACCGCGAGCTGCGCCGCCGCATCGGCTATCTGCCGCAGGAGTTCGGCTACTACAAGCGGTTCACCGTCCGGGAGTTCGTCACGTACATGGCCTGGCTGAAGGAGATGCCCGCGCGGGACATCCCCGGCGCCGTGCAGCGCGCTGTGGAACGGGTCGGACTCGCGGACCGGGCCGACAGCCGGATGAAAGCGCTCTCCGGCGGAATGGTGCGCCGCGTCGGCATCGCCCAGGCCATCGTCAACGACCCTTCGGTGCTGCTGCTCGACGAACCCACCGTCGGCCTCGACCCGGCACAGCGCCTACAGTTCCGTGCCCTGCTCCAGGAACTCGGCCGGGAGAGCTGCGTGCTGGTCTCCACCCACCTCGTCGAGGACGTCGCCGCGGCCTGCACCGATGTGGTGCTCTTCGACCGGGGCCGCCTCGTCTTCCAGGGGACCCCGCAGGCGCTGGCCGCCGCCGGAACCGCCGACCAGCCGGGCGACAGCCCCCTGGAACGCGGCTACTCCGCCCTCCTGTCCGGCTCCGACAACGAAAAGGGCAGCTGGTGAACCTCCGCGTCCTGCGCACCGAACTCCAGCGCTCCGCAGCCCCCTTGGTCGGTCTCACCGTCCTGGCCGGCGGGTTCGCGTTCCTTTATGGCATCGACGGGAGCTGGTGGGGCACCTCGGTCGACTGGACCGGGCAGTGGACCTCGCTGGCGCTGTGGACCCGGGGGCTGCTCGCCTACCTGTGGCCCCTGGTCGCCGGGATCGGGGCCCTGTACGGGCTGCGGGACCAGCGTTCCCGGATGCCGGAACTGCTGGCCGCCACCCCCCGGCCAGGATGGCAGCGCGCGGCGGCCCCGGCGGCCGCGGTCGCCCTGGCGCTGGTCGCCGGGTTCGGGGCGCTGCTGGTGTGGGGCGGCGTCCAGGTGGCGCTCGGCCCGACCACGTACACCCACCTGGGCTGGCTGCCCATCTCGGCCGTCGCGCTGCTGGCCCTGGTGGCGGCCGCGGTGTTCGGCATGGGCGTGGCACGGGCTCTGCCCTCACCGCTGACGCCGCCGGCCGTGTCGGTCGTGTTCCTCGCGGTGACCGTGTTCCTGATGCAGCAGACCGACAGCGAACTGCCCACCGTCCGCGTCGGATCCCAGCTGCTCTCGCAGCTCTCCCCGGCGGTCGCCGAGCCGCGCCAGGTGCTGCTGACCCTCACCGGCGCCGTGCACCTGGGCCAGACCCTGTGGCTGCTCGGTCTCCTGGCCACCGGCTTCGCGCTGCTGAGCGCCACGCGCCGACGGGCCCGCCTGACGGCCGTGGCGCCGGTGCTCGCCGGAGCCGCCCTGGCGCTGCTGGTGCTGCCCGGCGACGCCCGCGGTGGCTACCGTATCGACCCGGCGGCGGCCGCCCCGGTGTGCGACGGCCAGGTCTGCGTCACGGAGGTGCACCGGCACCGGCTCGACGCCCTGGCGCCCTCCGCCACCCGGGCGCTGGGCGTCCTGGACACCGTGCTCGGCGACGCGGCGCCCCGGCAGGTACGGGAGGAGACCGCGCTCCGGGCCGTGGGCGAGGAGCGCCGGCTCGCCCCGGCGTCGGTGCTCGTCAACTTCGAGGACCCGCAGATCGACACGGCGCGGGGCGATCAGCTGGTGCGCCGTCTCGTCGGCGAGGGGCTCGCGCCGAGTTGCCGGGCCATCACCTCCCGGGAGTTCGGCGGCGACGAGGTACTCGTCGTGCAGAGCGTGCTGGCGAGCTGGGCGCTGGGAACGTTCCGGCCCATCGAGGCCGATGTGTACGACCGCGAGGCCTACCGCGCCTCGATGGGGAAGGCGTGGAAGCAGTTCACGGCACTCTCCCCGGACCAGCGGCGGAGCCGGGTCGCCGAGGTGCGCGAAGCCGCCCTCGACTGCGAGTTTCCCTGGGCCGACGACCTGGCCGGGGGAGCGCGGTGACGGGCGGCCTCCTGCTGTACGCGCGGTCGCGGCGGGCCCCGGCCACGGCCGGAGCGTTCCTCGCCTCGGCGGTGCTGCTCGGGGCGGGCGCGGCGGCCGACGGCGTCGCCGATCCGCGGCTGAGCGTCCTGGCCGTGGCGGTCGCCGTCGCCGCGGCGGCCCCCGGGCTCGGCGGCCAGGACGCCGCCCTCGACCGGACGGCGGCGATCCGCTGGGTCCCGCTCCGGGCAGCGCACGTCCTGCTGATCGCCGTCCTCGTCGCCCTCGTGCTCCTGGCGGCGCAGACAGCGGGGCGGGACCCGGTGACGGCGGCGTTCCTGCTCCGGGACGCCGCCGGGCTGACCGGTCTCGCCGCGCTCGGGGCCGTCGTGTTCGGTGCGGAGTACGCCTGGACGCCGGTCGTCGGCTGGCCTGCCGTCACCTTCTTCGCACCGCCCGACCCGGGCGGAGTCGGCGGCTGGCTGCTGGCCCCGCCCGATGCCGGGGCCGCCGCCTGGACCGCCGGCGCCCTGCTGGCGGCGGGCGCCACCGTCTACGCGGCGGCCGGGCCCCGGAGGTGACCGCCGGCAGGGAGGCCCCGCCGGTCGCGGCTACTTCGTGATGCCGTGCTCCGCCGCCCAGTCGTTCGCGACGTCCTCGGGGTCCTTCCGGTCCTTGTCCACCAGGCGGTTGAGCTCGGTGAGGTCCTCGGTCGTCAGTACGGCCCCGAGGCGGGCGAGCGCCTTGCGGACCGTCGAGTCGGCCTTGCGGTCGGCGATGAGCGGAACGACGTGCTGGCCGGGGATCAGGTTCTTGGGGTCGGTGAGGACGACCCAGCCCTCGGCGGCGATGTCGGTGTCGGTGGTGAAGAGGTTCGCCACGTCCACGTCGCCCTTCTTGAGGGCTCCCTTGACCAACGGGCCCGAGGAGTCGAGGGACTTGAACTCCTTGAACTCCACGCCGTACACGTCCTTGAGGCCCACCGAGCCCACGGTGCGCTTCTTGACCTCGGGAGCCGCGCCGATGACGAGCTTGCCGTTGTGCCGCGCGAGGTCGGCCAGGGACTTGAGGCCGTACTTCTCGGCGGTCTCCTTGGTGACGGCGAAGGCGTCGGCGTTCTCCGCCTCGCCGTACGGGAGTATCTGGAGGCCGCGCGGCAGGAGCATCGCCAGGGCGTTCTGCATCGTGCCCTCCTCGGTGGCCGTGGCCTCGGCGTCGAGGTAGTGCAGCAGCGCGCCCTGGTACTCGGGCAGCAGATCGATGTCGCCGCCCTTCAGCGCGGGGATGAGGATCTCGCGGGTGCCCAGGTTGGGGCGGACCTTCGTCTTCACCCCGGAGGCTTCGAGCGTCGCGGCGTAGAGGTACCCGAGGACCTGGTTCTCGGTGAAGTTGGCGGTGCCGATGGTGACGCCGCCCTCGCTGGAGCCCCCGCCCCCGCCGCCTGCCCCCTCCCCGTCGAGGGAGGTGATGCCGCCGCCGCACGAGGCGAGCGCGGGGACGGTGGCGGCGGCGAGGAGTCCACCGAGGAGATTTCTGCGGTTCATGGGGGGCTCCTAGGCCTGGGTCCGCGGGGCGGGGCGGTGGCGGAAGAGGACGCGTTGGAGGGCGGAGAGCGCGAGATCGAGGACGACGGCGACGAGCGCCACGAGCACGGCGCCGCCGAGCACCTGCACGAGGTCGCGCTGGGCGAGCCCGTCGAAGACGTACCGGCCGAGCCCGCCGAAGGAGACGTACGCGGCGATGGTCGCCGTCGCGACGACCTGGATGAGCGCGAGCCGGAGTCCGGTCATGATCAGGGGCAGCGCGAGCGGCAGTTCGACCTGGAGGAGGACCTGGTACCAGCGCATGCCCTGGCCGCGTGCCGCGTCCCGCACCTCGGGGTCGACGGCCGTCATCCCGGCGTAGGTGTTGGTGACGATGGACGGCACCGCGAGCGCCACGAGGGCGATGTAGACCGGCCACATCGACAGGCCGCTGGCGAGGAAGACGAGGACCACGAGCCCGACCGTGGGCAGCGCCCGCCCGAAGCTCGACAGGTTGATCGCGACGAAAGCGCCGCGCCCGGTGTGGCCGATGAGCAGACCGACCGGCAGGGCGATGGCGGCGGCGACGAGCGTGGCGAGCAGCGAGTACTGGAGGTGCTCGGCGAGGCGGTGCCCGATGCCGTCGGAGCCGGTCCACTGCTCGGCGCCGACCAGCCAGTCACCGAGGCCCTTGAGAAGTTCGTACATGAGGTCAGGCCCCCTGCTTCTGTCGGCGGGTCCACGGTGTCAGGACGTACTGGAGGGTGACGAGCAGGGCGTCCGCGACGAGTGCGAGGAGCAGCGTCAGGACGACGCCGACGATCACGGGGGTGGGGAAGTTGCGCTGGAACCCGTCGGTGAAGAGCTGCCCGAGCCCGCCGTCGCCGATGTACGTGGCCACGGAGACGAGGGAGATCGCCATCACCGTCGCGATCCGCACGCCCGCCATGATCACGGGGAGGGCGAGGGGCAGTTCGACGGTGAGCAGGGTGCGCAGCGGCCGGGAGCCCATCGCCTTCGCGGCTTCCTTCGTCCGGGCGGGGACGGAGTCCAGGCCCTCGACGGTGTTCCGCAGGAGCACGACGAGCGTGTAGATCGTCAGGCCGATGACGGTGGTGGTGCGGGTGAGCCCGCTGACGGGCAGGAGCAGCACGAACACGGCGATGGACGGGATCGTGAACAGGACGTTCGACAGGCCGAGGAGCAGCCCGCGGAGCCTGCGCACCCGGTGGGCCAGCACGGCCAGGGGGAGGGAGACGAGCAGACCGAGGAGTACGGCGGTCAGGGCGGCCTGGAGGTGGGAGAGCGTGAGGACGGTGAGATCGTCGGTGTGGTCGGCTATCCACGACCAGTCGACACTCACGCCGCCACCGTGCTCGCCGCGCTGTGCACCCGGCCCGCGCGGTCGTGGATGTCCTCGCGGGACGTCACGCCGGTGAGGACGCCGTCCGCGTCGACCCGGGCGACCAGGCCGCTCGGCGCGGAGATCGACTCGTTGAGCGCGGAGAGGAGCGAGTCGGCGTCCCGCAGGGGTCGGACCGGCGTCTCCGCGTCCGTCTCCTCGTCGCGCCAGGCCAGCGGCTTGCGGGCCGCGTCGAGGGCGAGCCGCCATCGGCCGCCTTCGGGGGCGGGGCCCTGGGCGACCTCTTCGAGCGTCGTCAGGGACAGCAGCTTCAGGCCGCGCTCCGCGCCGAGGAAATCCGCGACGAACGCGTCCGCGGGGCGGGCCAGGAGCTCGGCGGGGGAGGCGCACTGGACGAGATGGCCACCGGTGCGGAAGACGGCTATGCGGTCGCCGAGCCGTACGGCCTCGTCGATGTCGTGCGTGACGAAGACGATCGTCTTGTTCAACTCCCGCTGGAGTCGCAGCAGTTCGTCCTGGAGCTGGGTGCGGACCACGGGGTCGACGGCGCCGAAGGGCTCGTCCATCAGGAGGACCGGCGGGTCTGCCGCCAGCGCGCGGGCCACGCCGACGCGCTGCTGCTGGCCGCCGGAGAGCTGGTGCGGGTAGCGCTTCCCCGCGTCGGCGGCGAGGCCGACCGTCTCCAGGAGTTCCGCCGCCCGGGCCCGCGCCTTCCTGCGGCCCCAGCCGAGCAGCAGCGGTACGGTCGCGATGTTGTCCAGGACAGTGCGGTGCGGGAAGAGCCCGGACTGCTGGATGACGTAGCCGATGGAGCGGCGCAGCTCGGCGGCGTCCTGCTCCAGGACGTCCTTGCCGCCCACCCTGATCGTCCCGGAGGTCGGCTCGACCATCCGGTTGATCATGCGGAGCGTGGTCGTCTTGCCGCATCCGGAAGATCCGACGAGGACGGTCACGCCCCCTTCCGGCAGATCGAGCGTGAGGTCGTGCACCGCGGTCGTGCCGTTCGGGAAGCGCTTGTGGGCCTTGTCGAATTGGATCATGAGGAGTCCCTTGCCCGACTGCATATCATCATGCAGAGTTCTCGGTGACTGAATAGGTTGTCAATAGGTCGTCGCCGTGCGGGCGTGAATCCCTGGTCACCAGAGGTCGCAGGACAAGACGGAGCGCCCGGCAGAGGAGGAATTGCTACGGATGTCGTCTCATATCTCGGACAGGGCGGTAGGCGGCAACAGTGCGATCGTCATCCTGGACGGCCGACGCATGATGGTCGCAGATGTCGTACGAATGGCCGAATCCGCCGCCCGGCCCGTTCCGGGGGCCGAGGGCATGAAGCGCGTGGAAGCCTCCTGGAACGCCGCGCGGGAAATCGCTTCGTGGGGCCGCGTCTACGGTCGTTCCACCGGCGTGGGGGCGAACCGGAACGAGACCGTGCCCACGGAGGCGGCTTCCGGACACGGACTGCGCCTGCTGCGCAGCCACGCCGGGGCGATCGGCGAGGAGCTGCCCGCGCGTGAGGTCCGCGCCATGCTCGCCGTCCGCGCCAACCAGCTCCTCGCCGGCGGCGCGGGACTGCGCCCGACCGTCGTCACCGCGCTCTGCGAAGCCCTGGAGACGGGCGCCTACCCGAAGGTCAACGAGTTCGGCTCGGTCGGCACCGGCGACATCGCCGCGCTCGCGCAGCTGGGCCTCGCGCTGGCGGGCGAACACCCCTGGCAGGGCGCCGGGGCCGCCCCCGCACCGCAGCCCCTCGACAACAACGACGCCCTCGCCCTGATCAGCAGCAACGCGCTCACCCTCGGCCAGTCCGCCCTCGCCCTGCACGAGCTGCGCACCCTGATCGCGGCCACGCAGGTGGTGGCGGCCCTGTCGCTGATGGCGATCGACGGGAGTTACGAGGCCTACGCGCTCCCCGTGCACGAGGCGCGGCGGCACGCCGGTTCGTACGCGGTCGCGGAGCGGATGCGGCTGCTGCTCGGCGCCCCCGACCGCCCCACACCGCCGCTCGGCCGGATCCAGGACCCGTACGGCTTCCGCTGCGTGCCCCAGATCCACGGGCCCGCGCACGATGCGGCGGACGCGCTCGAAGAGGTCCTCGCGGTCGAGATCAACGCGGCGGCCGAGAACCCGCTGATCTCCGCCGACGATATGGCCGCCTACCACCACGGCGGCTTCTACCTCGCCCAGCTCGCCCTCTCCCTCGACCACTTCAGGCTCGCGGTGACCCAGGTGGCCCGGCTGTCCACCTCCCGGCTCTCGACGCTGAACGAACCGGGCTTCACCCGCCTGCGCCCGTTCCTCGCGGACGGCGAGCCGGCGTCGTCGGGCGTGATGATCCTCGAATACGCGGCCGGGGCGGCGCTCGGCGATCTGCGGGCCTTCTCCGCGCCCGCCTCGCTCGGCCACGCGGTGCTCTCGCGGGGTGTCGAGGAGCAGGCCAGTTTCGCTTCGCTGGCCGCACGGCAGACCCTGCGGGCGTGCCAGGCGTTCCGGCTCGTCGTGGGCTGTGAACTCGTCGCGGCCGTCAGGGCGTTGCGCCAGCGCGAGCTGCGCCTCGACCCGGAGCTGCCGGTCGGCCGGGCCTTCGGGCTCGCGGCCTCGGTGCTCGACGCGGAGCCGGCCGACCGGCCGCTGACGGACGATGTGGCCGCGGCGGCCGGGCTGCTCGACCGGTTCGCGGAGCTGGGGGAGGCCTCGGTCCGGTCCCGGCCGGGGGGCTCACCCGAAAGTGAAGGCATAGGCCTGTAGGCCCTCGTCCAGGCGGAGTTCGAGGCGTGCGGTGCGCGGGTCCCGGTCGTCGGTGAGCCGGTGGAGGGTCGGCTCGCCGGTCACCCGGAGGGTCCTGGTGGCCTCGCCGTTCACGAGAACGGTGACCTCGCCGGTGCCGGCGAGGACGATGTTGGCGTTCTTCGCCCGGTAGGTGAAGGCCAGCCGGGCCTCGCGCCCCGCCGTGAACTCCTCGTACCCGGCGGTCCATGTGCCGTCCAACGACAGCTTGTTGAGCGGCAGATCGCCCTTCGGGAAGCGGTAGACGGCCGGCCGGTCGTCCACCAGGGGAGTGCCGACGTAACCGCGGATGCGCAGGTTGCTCAGATAGGTCTCCGGAGTCCGGTCGGCGGCCAGATCGTCCATGGCCCGGTCCGTGGGCTCCGGAAGGACGACGGTGGGATCCGCCTGCCGGAGCAGCTCACGGATCATGTTCTCCGTCCGGTCGTACTGCCCCTCACCGAACTTGAAGTAGCGGACCGTGCCCTCGGCGTCGATCAGATACTTGGCGGGCCAGAAGCGGTTGCGGTAGTTGTCCCAGGTGGCGAGGTCGTTGTCGAGGGCGACGGGCCAGTCCACTCCGAGCTTCCCGGCGCCGGCGACGACATTGCTCCGCTTCTTCTCGAAGGCGAACTCGGGGGAGTGCACCCCGATGACGCGCAGCCCGGCGTCCCGGTAGGCACGCTCCCAGTCGCGGATGTGCGGCACCGCGCGCTGGCAGTTGATGCAGGAGTACGTCCAGAAGTCGATCAGCGTGACCTTGCCGCGCAGGCTCTTGAGGTCGACGGGGCGGTCGCCGGGGGTGTTGAACCAGGAGTCGATGCCCTCCAGCGCGGGGGCCGGCCCGCACGAGCGCAGTTCGTCGGCGCCGTCCTCGCAGCGGGAGAGCGCCTTGTTGGAGTTGTCGTACAGACCGGACAACTGCTGCCGGGTGGCGTCGCTGTCCTCGATCTTCCGCTGGACACCGGAGGTGTAGTCGGGCAGCGACCGCTGGATGGCGGCGGTGACGTCGAGGGCCAGGGCCAGCGCGAGGACGATCATCAGCGAGCCGGCGGCGATCCGCAGTCCCCGGGCACGCCTGCGGAACGCGGCGACGCGGTCGGCCACCCTCCGCCCGGCCAGCGCGAACGCGAGCAGCGGCACGGCGGTGCCGACGGCGAAGGACAGGGTCAGCACCACGATGTCGGAACTGATCTCGCCCCGGGCTCCCGCGATGGTGATCGCGGAGAGCACGGGCCCCGCGCACGGCACGTACAGCAGGCCGAGGCCCAGACCGAGGACGAAGGCGCTGCCCTCCTTGTTCACCTGGCGCTGCGGGATACGGGCGAAGGGCTTCTCCAGCAGGCGTTCGACGGGCGGGAAGATCAGGCCCAGGCCGATGAGGACGAGCAGTCCCAGGCCCACGTACCGCAGGATGTCCTGCGGCAGACCGAGGGCGGAGATGATCGTCACGCCGAGCAGGGTGAAGAACGCGAAGCTGACGACGAGGCCCGCGACGACGGCGTAGGGACGCCGGTTGCGCGGCGGACGTCCGGGAGCCTCCGGGGCAGCGGTCGCGACAGCGCCACCACCCCCTGTCGTCCCACCGCCACCACCGGCCTCGGCGTCGCCCGGGGCCCGGACCGGTTTGCCCGCGGCCTCGCCGTCCTCGCCCCGCCCGGAGCCGCCGGCCAGGAACACCACCGGCAGGACGGGCAGGATGCAGGGCGACACCGCGGTGATCAGCCCGCCCAGCAACCCGATCAGCATCAGCGTGATCATGACGTACCGCCTCTCGCGGGAGAGAGCGGCGGTGTCCGCGACCCTCACCACGTATTCGGGGCCGGGCGATCACCGGATTGGTTGCCGGGAGACGTGAAGCGGGTGCGCGGCCCCGAGCGGACGCCCCCGGGCACCACCGCGACCAGGCCCTGCCGCGCGGCGCTCCCCGTCACGCTTCCGCGCGCGCGGCGCTCCCCGTCACGCTTCCGCGCGCGGCGCTCCCCGTCAACGCTCTCGCGCGCGGGGCGCGAGCTGCCCCCTCCTCCTCCTCAGGAGCGGGTGGCGGTCCCGCAGCCCTCCTCGTCACCCTCCCGCATACGCTCCTCCATCGACGTGCTCCGGTCGTACGGGTCGACCTCGGCACCGTCGCGCGCCTCGGCGTCGGTGCGCTCGGCGAGGAACGCGGGGGTCAGATAGCCGGTGTGGGTGTCGCAACCGCCGTTGGTGGTGTCCACCTTGTAGGAGACGAGGGAGAAGGTCCCCGGCTCGGTCACGATCTTCGCCGGGTCGTCCCAGCTCATCACCACCTCGCGGCGCACGATGGTGCGCGCCACCTCGTCGCTGTCCCCCTCGGCGCGCACGACCGGGTAGACGTAGGTGATGTCGGTGGACACCCGCACCGCACCGCGCTCGCCCTCCCGGAAGGTGACCCGGCCGCGGGTCTTGACCACGTCCCCGGCCGGCCGCACGTCGGAGGGCCGGAAGCGGCTGAACAGCAGGAGCGGGTCGTTCTCGCGATCGGGTGCGCGGAGCGCCTTCTTGAGGAAGCCTTGCACATCCGCCTGGTGCGGGTTGATCAGCGCGATGGCCTCGGCCGGCCGGCCGCCGCGCAGTACGGCGGGGTCGAGGCTGGACGCGCCGAGGAAGTCCCGGGTCCTCGCGAGCGCGTCCGCGACCTCCGTCCTGCTCATCCAGCCGGTCGCCCGCGCCTCGGGCAGGTGGATGCCCGCCGTTCCGTCGCTCCATCGCGCGGCCGGCGATCCCCTGAACGGCTCGTCCAGGGTGGGCGTCCGGTCCGCGGCCTCCTGCGCGGGCGCACCGGTCGGGCGCTCCGACTCCGCGGCGAGGGGCGTGGCGTTCGCACCGTCGTCGCCGTCGAACCAGCTGCCGATCCCCCAGGGGCCGACGGCCACGACCACCACGGCGACGGCGGCCGCCAGACCGAGCGCGGCCCAGCCCCTGCCCCCGCGCCGCCGGGCCGGCGTGTACGTCCGCCACCCCTCCGGCGGGCCGGACCCCTCCTGGAGCCGCTGCGCCACCATCCGGGCCCGGGCCGACGGCTCCTCGGGCGCTCCCCGGCCCCCGGCCTCGGACTCCCTCAGGAAACGCTCCCACTCCTCGTCCGGTATGGACGCCCCGCCCTTGCTCAACTCACCGCTCCCGCCGCGTGCGTACGGCTCGGTCCCTCCCCAGGTCCGAGCGTTGACCGGGGCATCATCACACGGCCCGCCGACACTCGGGGGCGGCGGTCCCGTCAGCGGCCTGGCGCCCCGACGCGCAGTCCGTCCATGACGAGATCCAGCAGCCGGCCTGCCCTCGGCTCCCAGTCCTCGCGCGGATCGATCTGCCAGAGACCGGCGATGGCGAGGAAGAAGTCGTCCGGGGTCACCCCGGGGCGGACGACGCCGGCGTCCTCGCAGGCGCGGAGCAGGGTTCCGGCCGCCTCCATGACCGGGGTGGGGCCGGGCTTGGCGGGTCCGCCCGGCGCGCTGGTGACCAGCCGGATCGCGTCCGCGAGGCCGGCCTTGGTCATGGCGAAGCCGGCGAGGCGGTCCATCCACTCCCGCAGGGCCCGTTCGGGCGGCCGCGTCCGGAGCAGCTCGCCCGCGGCATCGGCGACCTGCTGCATCTCGTAGCGGTAGACCTCCAGGACGAGGGCCTCCCGGTGCGGGAAGTTGCGGTAGAACGTGCCCTGCCCGACGCCCGCCTTCTTGGCGATCGCGCTCAGCGGGGCGTCCGCGCGCAGCGTCAGCTCGACCATGGCCACGCGCAGGATGCGCTCGCGATTGCGCTGCGCGTCGACACGCAGGGGGGCGTCCTTCTTCGGCTGGGACACGGATCCTCCTCGCGGGCTCGTGGCCGAAACCCGTCCTTGTTAACCGGACAGCTGTCCGTTACGTTTTTTCCGTGAACGGACAACAGTCCGGTTAGGGCTACCTTAACGCCGGTCGCGTTCGCCGGTGGCCGGATCGACCGGTCCCCGCCGGCGGTCCGGTTCCTCGTCACCAGAGACCAGAGAAGGCTGATCATGGCCCCAGCGACCTCGTCGACGTCCAGTGCGATCACCCTGAACATCAACGGCGAGAAGCACCACCTGCCCATCGACCACCGCACCACCCTGCTCGACGCCCTGCGCGAACGCCTCGACCTCACCGGCACCAAGAAGGGCTGCGACCAAGGGCAGTGCGGCGCCTGCACCGTCCTGGTCGACCGGCGACGCGTCGTCTCCTGCCTCAGCCTCGCGGTCGCGTCCGAGGGACGCGAGATCACCACCATCGAAGGCGTGGCCGAGGGCGACGAACTGCACCCCGTCCAGCAGGCCTTCCTCGACCTCGACGGCTACCAGTGCGGCTACTGCACACCTGGCCAGATCTGCTCGGCCATCGCCGTCATCGAGGAACACGCGGCCGGCTGGCCGAGCGCCGTCACCGACGACCCGGGGCCCGGGGCGGGACCGCCACCGCTGACGCCCGACGAGATCCGCGAGCGCATGAGCGGCAACCTGTGCCGCTGCGGCGCCTACGTCTCGATCGTCCAGGCCGTCACCCGCGCCGCCGAGTCCCACGCCGAGTCCCACGCCGAGGACCGGACGGCAACGACGAAGGAGACCGCCGCGTGAAGGAGTTCGACTACCAGCGCGCCCACGACGTCACCGGTGCCCTCGCGCTCCTCGCCGCCGACCCGGACGCGCGGTTCCTCGGCGGCGGCACCAATCTCGTCGACCTGATGAAGTCCGGCGTGGAGCGCCCCGCCCGCCTCGTCGACATCCGCGAACTCCCCCTGGACCGCGTCGAACCCACGGCGGACGGCGGTCTGCGCATCGGAGCGACCGTCACCAACAGCGATCTCGCCGCCCACCCCGAAGTGCGCCGCCACTACCCGGCGTTGGCCCAGGCCGTGCTGGCCGGAGCCTCCGGGCAACTGCGCAACATGGCGACCGTCGGCGGCAACCTCCTCCAGCGCACCCGCTGCGGCTACTTCACCGACGTCTCGGGGCCCTGCAACAAGCGTGCCCCGGGCAGTGGTTGCCCCGCCGTCGCCGGCGAACACCACAACCACGCCGTCCTCGGCGCCTCCGGCCACTGCGTGGCCGTGCACCCCTCCGACATGGGCGTGGCGCTGACGGCGTTCGACGCGGTGGTCTCCTACGAGAGCGCCGACGGGCCCGGCGAGACGCCGTTCACCGACTTCTACCTCCCCGTCGGAGACACCCCGCACCGGGAGACCGCCCTGCCGCCCGGCGCGCTGATCACCCACGTCAGCCTCCCCGCCGCGCCCGTCGCCGCCCGCTCCCGCTACCGCAAGGTGCGTGAACGCGCCTCGTACGCCTTCGCCATCGGCTCCGTCGCGGCGGCGCTCGACATCGAGGACGGCCGTGTACGCGAAGCGCGCCTCGCCCTCGGAGCCGTCGCCTCCCGGCCCTGGCGCGCCCGTGCGGCGGAAGCCGTACTGACCGGAGCGCCGGCCGACGGCGCGACCTTCGCCGCCGCGGCGGACGCAGAACTGGCCGCCGCCCGGCCGCTGCCCGACAACGGATACAAGGTGACCCTCATGCGCAACCTCGTGGTCTCCGTGCTCACCGAACTCGCCGGAAGGGACGCCCGATGACGACCACCACGCCGGGACCCCGGGCCGTGCGCGGAGCCGTCGGCGTCGCCCACACCCGCGTCGAGGGCCGGGACAAGGTCACCGGCGCGGCCCGCTACGCGGCCGAGATCCCGCATCCGGACCTGGCCCACGGCTGGCTCGTGCTGTCCACCGTCACCCGCGGCCGGATCCTCGATGTGGAGACCGCCCCGGTCCTCGACATGCCGGGCGTGCTCACCGTGCTGCACCACGGCAACGCCCCGCGCCTGAACCTCGACTACGTCGGCATGCTCGGCACCCCGCCGGACCCGACCTGCGCCGTCTTCCAGAACGACCGGGTGCCGTTCGCCGGCTGGCCGGTCGCGCTCGTCGTCGCCGAGACCTCCGAGGAGGCCCGGGAGGCCGCCGAAGCGCTCGTGGTGACGTACGAGCGGGAGCCCCACGACACCGCGCTCGTCGCCGGCCACCCGGACGCCTACCCCGCCGCGAGCCACATGCCCGCCGAGACGGAGAAGGGCGATCTGGAGGACCGGCTGGCCGCGTCCGCCCATGTGGTGGACGCGCGGTACACCACCCCCGAAGAGCAGCACAGCATGATGGAGCCGCACGCGGCGACCGCCCACTGGGACGGCGGCCGGCTGGAGCTCGTCGACTCCAACCAGGGCGCCGTCTGGGTCCAGAGCGAGCTGGCCACGATGTTCTCGCTCGACGCCTCCTCGGTGCGGGTCCGCTCCGAGCACATCGGCGGCGGCTTCGGGAGCAAGGGCCTGCGCGCCCACCAGGTGTCCGCCGTGATGGCCGCCACCGCCCTGCGGCGCCCGGTGCGCGTGGTGCTGACCCGGCGGCAGACGTTCACCCTGGGCGGCTACCGCAGTCCCACCATCCAGCGGATCAGGCTCGGCGCGGCCCCCGACGGCCGGCTGCTGGCCCTGGAACACCTCTCGCTGAACCAGACGTCGACGGTGTACGAGTTCGTCGAGCCCAGCGCGGGCGTCGCCCGGGTGATGTACGACGCCGAGGCGCACCGCACCGGCAACCACGTCGTACGGCTCGACGTGCCGTCCCCGACCTGGATGCGCGCGCCGGGGGAGGCCCCGGGGTCGTTCGCGATCGAGGCGGCCCTCGACGAGCTCGCCGTACGCGCCGGGGTCGACCCGATCGAACTGCGCCTGCGCAACGAGCCGGAGGTGGGTCCCGTCTCGGGGCTCCCGTTCGGCAGCCGCAACCTGGCGGCCTGCTTCCGCGAGGGCGCGCGCAGGTTCGGCTGGGCGGACCGTGATCCGCGTCCCGGCATCCGCCGCGACGGGCGCTGGCTGCTGGGCACCGGCACGGCGGCGGCCTCCTACGGCGCCGGGGCCGCCCCGTCCACCGCCCTGGTCACGGCGGAGGCGGACGGTTCGTTCACCGTACGGATCACCGCCGCCGACATCGGCACCGGAGCCCGCACCGCGCTCACCCTGATCGCCGCCGACGCGCTGGAGACCGCGCCCGACCTGGTCCGGGTCCGTATCGGCGACAGCGACTTCGGCCCCGCGATGATCGCCGGCGGTTCCATGGGCACCCGCTCCTGGGCCTGGGCCGTCACGGCCGCCGCCGCCGAACTGCGGGAGCGGCTCGCGGTGACCACGAGCATCCCCCCGGAGGGGATCACGGTGCGGTCCGACACCACCGAAGCGCTCGCGAGCCTCGCGCGGAAGGAACGGCACTCCTACGGGGCACAGTTCGCCGAAGTCGCCGTCGACACCGCCACCGGTGAGGTCCGGGTGCGCCGCATGCTGGGCGTCTTCGCCGCGGGCCGCATCGTCAATCCGCTCACCGCCCGCAACCAGCTCGTCGGCGGGATGACCTGGGGCATCTCCATGGCCCTGCACGAGGAGGCGGTCCGCGACCGCGTCAGCGGCGGTCACTACGCCCCCGATCTCGCCGGCTACCACGTGGCCACGCACGCCGACGTCCCGGACATCGAGGCGCACTGGGTCGACGACCACGACCCCGACGACCCGGTCGGCATCAAGGGCATCGGGGAGATCGGCATCGTGGGCGCGGCGGCGGCCGTCGCCAACGCGGTCTGGCACGCCACCGGCGCCCGCCACCGGGACCTGCCGATCCGCCCCGACCGGATCCTCGCGGCGACGGCGCCTGACCCCGCCGGGGGAGCGACGGATGTTTGACATCGCCGGTGAACTGCACCGATGGATGGCGGAGGGCCGGGAGTTCGCCGTAGGAACCGTCGTCTCCGTCGCCGGCAGCGCGCCGCGCGGGCCCGGCGCGGCCCTCGCCGTCGACAGCGAGGGCACGGCGATCGGGTCGGTCTCCGGTGGCTGCGTGGAGGGCGCGGTCTACGAACTGTGCGCCCAGGCCCTCCAGGACGGCCGGACGGTGCGCGAGCAGTTCGGCTACAGCGACGAGGACGCCTTCGCTGCCGGGCTGACCTGCGGCGGGGTCATCGACATCATGGTCACGCCGGTCCGCGCCGACTCGCCGGAACGCGCGGTGCTGGGGGCCGCGCTGTCCGCCGCGGTCTCCGGCACGGGGGCCGCCCTCGCCCGGGTGGTGAGCGGCCCGGAAGGGTTTCTGGGGCGGGCACTGCTCGTCCGCGCCGACGGTGGTCACGAGGGCGGGCTCGGCGGCCGCCCGGAGCTGGACCGTACGGCGGCGGCCGAGGCCTCGGCCCTGCTGGACGCCGGCCGCACCGGCGCCGTCACTCTCTCCGAGGACGGGACGCACTGCCCCGGCGGGCTCACCCTGCTCGTCGAGAGCAGCGTGCCACCGCCCCGCATGATCGTCTTCGGCGCGGTGGACTTCGCGGCGGCGCTGGTACGGGCCGGCAAGTTCCTGGGCCACCATGTGACGGTGTGCGACGCCCGTCCCGTCTTCGCCACCCGGGCCCGGTTCCCCGAGGCGGACGAGGTCGTCGTCGACTGGCCCCACCGCTATCTCCGGCGCACCGCCACCGACGGGCGCACCGTGCTGTGCGTGCTGACGCACGAGGCCCGGTTCGACGTGCCGCTGCTCACGGAGGCGCTGCGGATGCCCTCCGCGTTCGTCGGCGCGATGGGATCGCGCCGCACCC
The DNA here is from genome assembly GCF_040638385.1 of Streptomyces sp. NPDC026589. NCBI lineage: Bacteria > Bacillati > Actinomycetota > Actinomycetes > Kitasatosporales > Streptomycetaceae > Streptomyces > Streptomyces sp. NPDC026589. The sequence goes on along the minus strand of NZ_JBEZYG010000023.1, from coordinate 58,276 downwards.
ACGAGGACCGCAGGCGCCGGCTGAGCGAGGCGGGACTGAGCGACCGGGAGCTGGACCGTCTGCGTTCGCCCATCGGCCTGGACCTCGGAGCCCGTACGCCCGAGGAGACGGCCCTGTCCATCGCCGCGGAGATCGTGGCGGCCCGGCGGGGCGGCACGGGCCTGCCCCTGACCGGAGGCGCGGACCCGATCCACCGTGAACCGCACCAGGCGCCCCACCGGGACCTGCGGGCCGTCAGCCGGCGCTGAGTCCGCCGCGGATCCGGGCGACGACGGCGGCGACGAGCTGGTCGAACTGCTCGTCCGCGGTGGGAAGGGACAGCGCGGCGGCCTCCCGGAGGGTGGGAACGTCGAGGTCGGCGTGAGCGGTGAGCCAGGTGTCGGGGACGAGCGTGTTCCGGTCGTCCCCGGCCCGGCCGGCGGGCCCGTCGACCACGAGCGCGAAGGACAGCACGAGCAGGGAGAGATGGCGGTGCGCCGCGAGCGCCGCCGGGAGGTCCAGGCCGACGTCCCGCAGCAGCCGGAGGAACCGGTCCAGGTTGAGCAGGCGGTTGGGGTGCACCGAGGCCGGGGGCGTGTCCTCGTCCAGGGAGACCAGCAGGGCGCGGGGCCAACGGCGGTACAGGGCGCGCAGGGAGCCTGCGTAGCCGGCGACGGAGGCCTCCCAGGCCGCGGGGTCGAGCGGGGGCGGGTTCCAGGAGGTCAGCATCAGGTCGACGGCCAGGCTGACGACTTCCCCGCGATCCTCGACGTAGTTGTACAACGCCCTCACGGTCACGCCCAGTTCGGCGGCGAGAGCCCGCATCGTGAGAGCCGGGAACCCTTGTGCGCCTGCCATCTCCAGAGCCTTGGCGGCGATGATCCCGCGAGTGAGGACGGGGCGGCCCTTGCGTGTGACGGGTCGGCGGCGAGGCGTGGCAGGCATGGCGACAGGGTACGGCCCGCTTGAACTACACGTGTGTTGACTTTAGTGATGGGGGGAGCCAGGCTGGCCATGTCACGGGCCGCAAGGGCTCGTTCGCCTGCTCTCGCCGTGCGGGCCGTCCACGCCCGTTCGAGCCCGGAGGCCGATTTCGCATGCCTGCTCAGAAGTCCCGACGCCTTCCGCCGCTGAGCGGGGTGCTGGTGCTCGTGATGGCCTCCACGGGCCTGGTGGTCGTCGACCTGACGATCGTGGCCATCGGGCTCCCGCTGATCAGCGCCGACGTCGCGGACGGAGCCTCGGCCGAGTCCGTGGTGGTGACGTACATGGTCGCCATGGGCGCGCTCACCCAGGTCGTCGGAAGCCTGTCGGACCGGTGGGGCCGACGGGCCCTGTTCCTCGCCGGGATCGCCGTGTTCACCCTGGCCTCCCTGGCCGCGACCGTGGCGCCGGATCTGCTGTGGCTCAACGCCGCACGTGTGGTCCAGGGGGCGGGGGCCGCCGCGATCATGGTGAACGGCATTCCGCTGCTCTCCGACCGCTATGAGGGCGAGGAGCGCGACCTCGCGATCGGCGCCTGGGGCTCGTTCGCGACCGCGGCGGGCCTGCTCGCGCCGACCCTCGGCGGGGTGCTGGCCGAGACCTTCGGCTGGCGTGCGGTCTTCGCGGTCAACCTGCCCCTCGGCGTGGCCGCCTGGGTGCTGGCCGTACGCGTGCTGCCCCGCTCCCCGGGGGCGCCGGGGGCGGGGCGGACGGACTGGCTCGGCAGCCTGCTGCTCATGCTCGGCCTCGGCGCGGCGACGCTGCTGATGCTCCGCTCCGGCGACGCACCCTGGTCCGGGCGGGAGACCGCCGTGCTGCTCACCGCCTGCCTGGCGCTGGCCGCCTTCCTGGCCGTCCAGCTCCGGGTGCCCGCGCCGACGCTGGAGCTGCGGATGTTCGGCCGGCCCGCGTTCTCCGGTGCGATGCTGGCCGTCCTGCTCAGCCGCGTCCTGACCATCGGCGGCTCGGTCTACCTGGTGCTGTACTTCTCCGACGGCCTCGGATGGGGCCCGACCGGGGCGGGCCTGCTGATGACCCCGATCTTCCTCGCCCAGATCGTCATGGGCCTGGTCGGCTCCCGACTGATCGGCCACTCGGCACCCGGCCTGGTCATCGGCGCCGGCTACGCGCTCAAGGGCGTCGGCCTCGCCGCTCTGGCGCTGCTGATCACCCCCGACACCCCGTGGTGGGCGCTCCTGGTGCCGCTGCTCGCCTGGGGAGCGGGCGGCGGCATCGCGGGCGCACCCGTCATGGCCGTCGCCGTGCGGGTCACGGCCCCCGAACGGGTCGGCATGGTCGCCGGGACCGTCGCCACCCTCGCGTCCCTCGGCGCGGGGGTCGGAACCGCGGCGCTCGGCGCGGTCTTCACCCTCCACGGCGGCCACGGCGCCCAGGCGGTCACCGACGGGGCCCGAGCCGTGCTGGGCGTGTCCGCGGCGCTCGCGATCGTCGCCGTGCTCACCACCGTCACGCTCATCGGACCGCGCCGCGTCCCCGGCCCGCGACCCGCCCCCACCCCCGCCCCGGCCTCGGCGGAGGAAGACGGCGGTCCTTCGGCCGCCCGGACCTGAGGACCGCCGGAGGCGTCTGCCAAGGGCCCGGCAGCCGGGCAGCCCTCAGGCGGCGTCCTGCCGGCGCACCATCTCGGCGATCCAGACGGGGGCGAACGGGGACGTGCAGCCCGGAGAGGTCGGATAGTCCTTGAGCACCTCCAGCCGCTCACCGATGCCGACGGCGCGGGCGCGGAGGCCGGGGTGATCGATCCCGATCCGTGCCAGGCAGTGGTTCATCGCCCATTGCAGACGGTCCGGAGCGTCCTTCATGCGTGCCTCGATGACGTCGAGCAGCCCCGGGAGGTCGACGTCATCGGGCTTCTTCCCGACGCGCTCGGTGGTGAGCGCCCAGCCGGCGCTCTCGACCACGGGTTCCGGGTCGGCGGTCCAGGCCAGGCGCAGCTCCTCGGCGTGCGGGCTCTTCTTCACCACGTAGTTCACGAGCCAGTCGTGCACCTTGGGCGCGCGGGCCTCACGCACCATCGCGTCCAGGGCGTCACGCTCGAACGCCTTCGGCCGGCAGATCAGGACGGCCAGCAGCATCGCCGCGGTGTCCTCCGTCTCCCACAGCCGGCCCGCGAGTTCCTGCCGCGTCCTCAGCCGCTTCGCGAGGGCACGCAGCTTTCCGAGGTTCACCCCGTGATCGTCGCCGTGCTTCTCGTTCACCGCGCGCGCCCTCGGATCCTCCAGTGCGGCCAGTTCGGCCATCACCTCGGCCACCGTCGCGTCGGCCGGCGTCTCTGCGGCCACCTCGGCCTCCTGTAGCTCCGCTCGTCCGTTCCCCTGCCGGTCCGAACGTCGGATTCAGCGTACGACGGACCTCCGGCGCACGGCCGGTGCCCCCGGTGCGGCGAGCGCCGCAGGTTTGGCGGGGCCGTTCGGGGTCACTCCAGTACAGCGGCGCGAGCCACCGGGAACAGACACGCCCGGATAGCGGACCCTGAGGGGCGCGCCGGGGGCGAGGAGACCTGAACCGATCGATGGTGGAACCACCACTGACCGCACAGGAGGAACACGATGCGTGACGTACGCAGGATCTTGCGGGCCAAGGTGCTGAAGGCCCGCGGACTGGCCATGGAATCGGACGGCAAGGCGCTCGACGACCAGGACCGCAAGGAGGAGGGCCGACGCCGGCAGGCCGAGGCGCGCCGCCAGGAGCAGCGGGACCGGCCCGACGGGCGTACCGGCCGTTGAACGGGCCGGAGGTTCGGGTACCCGAGGGCGAGGACGGCCCGATGGCGCGGCCGACCCTGCCCGACGAGTCCGGCAGGGCCGGGCGGCAGGCCGCGGAAGCTCCTCGGCCGGGCCGGGTCGTGCGGCTGCCCGGCGTCTACCGGCCACAGACCGACACCCTTCTCCTCGCCCTGGCCATGCGCCGCGAGGGGATCGGCCCGGGCACGGACCTGCTGGACCTCTGCACCGGGAGTGGCGCGCTGGCCCTGCACGCCGCCCGGCTCGGGGCCCGCGTCACCGCGGTGGACATCAGCCGCCGGGCCGTCGCGTCCGCACGGCTGAACACCGCGCTGGCCCGCCTGCCCGTCACCGTACGCAGGGGTGACCTGCTCGGGGCCCTGCCCGGCCGCACGTTCGACGCCGTGGTCAGTAATCCTCCGTACGTTCCGGCTCCCGGCCTGTCGGTGCCACGGCACGGGCCCGGCCGCTCCTGGGACGCGGGCCCCGAAGGGCGGGTGATCCTCGACCGCATCTGTGACGACGCCTTCACCGCGCTGCGCCCCGGCGGGCTGCTCCTGCTGGTCCAGTCGGGGCTGAGCCGCCCCGAGGAGACGGTCGGCCGGCTTTCCGCGGCCGGACTGGACGTCACCGTGACCGACCGGGTGACGATCCCGTTCGGCCCGGTCACCCGACGCCGGGCGGCCTGGCTGCGGGACAAGGGACTGCTGCGGGACCGTCTGGACAGGGAAGAGCTGGTGGTGATCCGTGCCCGGAAGAAATGAGACGCCCCGCCGCGTGGTGGTGAACCGGGAAGGCCCGATCCTGGTGGAAGGGCCGGTCGAGGTCGTGGGCGACGACGGCACGACGACCCGGTCCGACCGCTTCGTCGTCGCCGTCTGCACCTGCCGCCGCAGCCGCGCCTACCCCTGGTGCGACACCAGCCACCGCCGCCGCAAGCCGGCTGGGCCCTCCGGGGCGCCGCCCGGCGGCCGACAGCCCCAGGAGGGCGAGGAGGAGTCCCGACCGTGACGACCCCGGACACCACCATCCACAGGAGCCCCGTGGCGTCTCCCGGACTTCCCCGGGCGCGCGGCCCCCTGAGCGAGAGCGTCCTCGCCGTGCTGGCGGGCGGCGGAGCACCTCTGCCCGAAGCCGGTGCGGTCCGCCGCTCCGACCCGTACGGGGACGACCTCCAACTGCTCCTGTACGTCCTGTACGAGCTCCACTACCGGGGCTTCGCGGGCGTGGACGAGCGCCTGGAATGGGATCCCGCACTGCTCGCCGTGCGCGCGGCGGCCGAGGATGTCTTCCTGGACGCGCTGCGCCGCGACAGCGGCCCCGGCGGGAAGGACGTGGCGCAGGCGGTCGACGCGCTCCAGTTGGAGCCCGTGGGGGACGACGGCCGCAGCGTCAGCCACCACCTCCGGCGGGAGGGGGCGCTGTGGCAGCTGCGCGAGTACGCCGCCGTACGCTCTCTCTACCACCTCAAGGAAGCCGACCCGCACCTGTGGGTGGTGCCCAGGCTCCACGGCCGGGCGAAGGCGGCGATGGTCGCCGTCGAGTTCGACGAATTCGGCGCGGGCCGGGCCGAGGACATCCACGCCCAGCTCTTCGCCGACCTGATGACCGACCTCGGCCTCGACGCGCGGTACGGCCGCTACCTCGACGCCGCGCCCGCCCAGGCCCTGGCCACCGTCAACCTGATGTCCCTCTTCGGTCTCCACCGGCGGCTGCGCGGCGCGCTCGTCGGGCACTTCGCCACCGTGGAGATCACCTCGTCCCCCGGGTCGAGAAGGCTGGCCGAGGCCCTGCGCCGCGCGGGCGCGGGCCCCGCCGCCCAGCGGTTCTACGACGAGCACGTGGAAGCCGACGCGGTCCACGAACAGGTGGTGCGCCACGAGGTGATCGGCGGCCTGCTGGACGACGAGCCCGGCCTGGCGGCGGACGTCGTCCTGGGCATCGAGGCGACCGGCCACCTGGAAGACCTCCTCGGGGATCACCTGCTGGCGGCGTGGCGCGAGGGCCGCTCGGCCCTGCGCACACCGCTGACGCCCTGAGGAGGGGCGGGGCCGAATCGGCTGTGTCCCACACCGCCACACCGTGCCCCCTCCACGAACACCGCCTGTGCCGCGCTGACTCCGGCCGGCCGGTACGCCGGCTCCACGGGCTCGGGAGAGGGCGTGCCCCGGTCGACGTCGTCCGAACGCGCCGTGGCCCGGATCGCCGCGTCCGCGTCCACCGCCCGCTGCGGTGCCGCGAGCTCCGCCCCGCCCGCGGCATCACCGGCGAGGCCCCGCCCGGGGGTCGCACGAGGCCCCGGGCCTGACACCCGCCCCGGCCCCCGGCCTCGGGTGACTCCGTTTGAACACAGGCACACGGGTAGACGGCGCAAGTCCCCGCCGATCGACCGAAAGAAGAGCCCGTGTCCCGAGACCAGCGCAAGAACATCTTCGTCGTCGGAATGGACGAGGCGAACCTGCGAACGCTGGAAGCCGTTCCGGACGCCCGCCACCACCGCCTCCACCCCCTGCTCAGCATCAAGGAGTTACAGGAGGACGAGACGAGACCACCGTCGACGAACTGATGACCCGCGCCCGCGCCGTCCTCGACGCGCACGAGGGAGGCATCGACGCGATCGTCGGCTACTGGGACTTCCCCGTGAGCACGCTCGTACCCATGCTGAGCAGGGAGTACGGCACGACGAGTGCCGACCTGGAATCCGTCGTCAAGTGCGAGCACAAGTACTGGAGTCGGCTGGAGCAGCAGAAGGTCATCGACGAGTACCCCCGCTTCGGCCGGGTGGATCTGGAGAGCGACGATCCCCGGCCGCCGGACGGCGTGAACTTCCCCATGTGGCTCAAGCCCGCCCTGGCCTACTCCTCCGAGCTGGCATTCGGCGTCTCGGACATGACGGAATTCCGGTCGGCGGTCACGGAGATACGCGAGGGAATAGCCAGGGTGGGAAAGCCCTTCGAAGCCATACTCGATCTTCTGGAACTCCCGCCGGACATGGCAGGGGTCGGCGGGCAGGTCTGTCTGGCCGAAGAGGCCATGACGGGTATCCAGGTGGCTGTCGAGGGGTATGTCCACCGTGGCGAGGTCACCGTCTACGGCGTGATCGACTCGATCAACTACCCCGGCTCCTCGTCCTTCCTGCGCCACCAGTACCCGAGTACCCTCCCGGCCCCGGTGATCCAGCGGTTGCACGAGGTCAGCGAACGCACCATGCGGCAGATCGGCATGGACGCGGCGACCTTCAGCATCGAGTACTTCTACGACCCGAAGACAGCCGACATCAGCCTGCTGGAGATCAACCCCCGGCACTCCCAGTCGCACGCGGAGATGTTCGACTTCGTCGACGGCGTGCCCAACCACCATCGGATGTTCCGGCTCGCCCTGGGCGGCGACCCGGCCCTGCCGCCCGGCGGCGGCCGCTACAAGGTGGCCGCCAAATGGTACTACCGCTGGTTCGGCGAGGGCCGAGTCCACCAGGTGCCGACCGCCGAGGACATCGCCGCCATCGAGCGGGAGATCCCGGGTGTCCGGATCGACATGGTCCCCTCCGAGGGCCAGCGGCTCTCCTCGGTCAGCGGCCAGGACAGCTACAGCTACGAGGTCGCCCACATCTTCACCGGCGGGGACGACGAGGACGACCTGCGCCGCAAGTTCGACGCCTGCGTCGCGGCCCTCGGCCTGAGCTTCGACGAGACGCGCCCGGGCGGGCGCGGCCGGAATTCCTCGTGACGCCCCGGGTACCCGCCCCCACCGGACCCGACGCCAGGAAGGACCCTGCCACCCGTATGCGATGTGTCGAACACCTTCCGTACGAGACGGGGGAAGAGGACCACGTCACCATCACCATGGCGGACGGAGTGCGCCTGTCGGCCAGGATCTGGCGGCCCACCTCGTCCGACGGGGACCCGGTCCCCGCGGTCGTGGAGTGCATCCCCTACCGCAAGAACGACCTCACCTCGACCCGCGACGCCATCCACCACCCGTACATCGCAGGCCACGGCTACGCATGCGTACGCGTGGACCTGCGAGGGACGGGGGAGTCGGAGGGCGTGCTCCTGGACGAGTACCTGGAGCTGGAGCAACGCGATGCCGAAGAGGTGCTGGCCTGGGTCGCCGCGCAGCCCTGGTGCGACGGGAGCACCGGCATGATGGGCATCTCCTGGGGCGCCTTCGCCGCGCTCCAGACGGCGGCCCGGCAGCCCGAGAGCCTGAAGGCCATCGTCATCGCCTCGTTCACCGACAACCGGTACGCGGACGACATGCACTACCTCGGCGGCGCCATGCTCTCCGACAACCTCGCCGAGGCCGGCACGATGTTCGCGTACGCCACCTGCCCGCCCGACCCCGCCCTGGTGGGGGAGCGGTGGCGCGCCATGTGGCGGGAGCGGCTGGAGGCCGCCCGCCCCTGGGTCCTGGAATGGCTCCGCCACCCACGCCGCGACGCCTACTGGCAGCACGCGTCCCTCAACGAGGACTACGCGCGGCTGCGCTGCCCCGTCCTCGCCTCCAGCGGCTGGGCGGACGGCTACTCCAACGCCGTCACCCGGCTCCTGGCCAACGTGGACGTCCCCCGCAAGGGGCTGATCGGACCCTGGTCCCACACACTGCCGCACCTCGGCGAGCCCGGACCGGCCATCGGCTACCTCCAGGAAGTCGTCGCGTGGTGGGACCACTGGCTCAAGGGTATCGACAACGGGGTCATGGACGGGCCGATGCTCCAGGCCTGGATGCAGGAGAGCGTCCCGCCGTCCACCTCCTACGAGGAGCGCCCCGGCCGCTGGGTCGCCGAGCCCTCCTGGCCCTCGCCGCACATCAAGGAAGTGGCGCACCCGCTGCGGGGCTCCACCATCGTGACGCCGGACGACGAGGAGCCGCTCCCGCGAGGCCGGACCCGTACCGTCCAGTCGCCGCTCTCCGTGGGCCAGTTCGCCGGCAAGTGGGCCTCGTACAACGCTCCGCCCGACCTGCCCTACGACCAGCGCGAGGAGGACGGCGGCTCCCTGGTCTTCGAGACCGAACCGCTCACCGAGCGGCTGGAGATCCTCGGCTCGCCGTCCGTCGCCCTGGAGGTCTCGGCCTCCGCTCCGGTCGCCCAGATCACGGCCAGGATCTCCGACGTCGCACCCGACGGCCGCGCCACCCGGGTGACATACGGAGTGCTGAACCTGACCCACCGCGAGAGCGACGAGCACCCCGAACCACTGGAGCCCGGCCGGCGCTGCCGCGTCCGCGTCCCGCTGAACGGGGTCGCGCAGGCGTTCCCGCCCGGCCACCGGGTCCGGCTCTCCCTCTCGACCTCGTACTGGCCCCTGGTGTGGCCGGCGCCGGAACCCGTCCTGCTCACCGTTCATGAGGACGGCGGTGAGCTGACCCTGCCCGTACGCCCCACCGAGGAGCCGGACGGCATGCCCCAGGCGGAATTCGGGGAGCCGGAGGGGTGCCGACCGCCGCCCGTCACCCGGCTGACCGAACCCGAGCAGGCCTGGAACGTCTCCAGGAGCCTGGTGGACTACCACTCGGCCCTCGACATCGTGAAGGACCGAGGAACGCAGCGGTACGAGGAGAACGGCATCGAGGTGGGGCTGCGGGCGTGCGAGAGGTACACCTCCGTGGCCGACGACTTCACCTCTCCGAGCGGCCGGTCCGCGTGGACCATGCGGTTTTCCCGGCCCGGCTGGGATGTGCGGGTCGAGACGAGCACCGTCCTGACCGCGAACGCGGACGAGTTCATCGTCGACGCCACCCTGGACGGCTATGAAGACGGCCGCCGGGTCTTCTCCCGCACCTGGAACGAGACCGTTCCCCGCGATCTGGCCTGACTACACGACAGGAGGGTGACACCGCACGTGTCGATCACCACCGAAGGCGCGGTGTACGCGTGCCTCGGCATCGGAGCCTTCCTCGCCGCGGTGCTGCCCCGGCTGCTCTCCCGTCTGCCGGTCTCCGTGCCGATCGTCTTCCTGGCCGCCGGAGCGACCCTCTACCTGACGCCGCTGCCGCTGCCGGAGGTCGACCCGGTCGCCGACCGCCTCTGGGTGCACCACCTCAGCGAGCTCTGCGTGATCGTCTCGCTGATGGGAGCGGGGCTGGCCATCAACCGCCCCTTCGGGTGGAGGTCCTGGGCCTCGACCTGGCGGCTGCTCGGGCTGGCGATGCCACTGACGATCGGGGCGACGGCGCTGGCCGTGTGGGGGCTGCTCGACTGGCCGGTGTCCGTGGCGCTCCTGGTGGCCGCGGTCCTCGCGCCGACGGACCCCGTGCTCGCCTCCGAGGTGCGCGTGGGGGAGCCGTCCGCCGAGAAGAACGACGAGGACGAGGTCCGCTTCGCGCTGACGAGCGAGGCCGGACTCAATGACGGCCTCGCCTTTCCGTTCGTCCTCGCGGCCATCGCCCTGGCCGCCGCGGGGGAGAGCGGGGCCGGGGGCTGGCTGACGCACTGGCTCTGGAGCGACGTGCTCGTCCGGGTCTCCGTGGGCGTGGCCGTGGGCCTCGCCATCGGCCTCCTGCTGGGGCGGGTGCTCTTCCGGTCCCGCGCCAGATCGCTGCGGCTCGCCGAACAGGGCGAGGGGTTCGTGGCGCTGGCGGCGACCTTCCTGGCCTACGGCCTCACCGAGGCTCTGCACGGCTACGGCTTCCTCGCGGTCTTCGTCACCGCGTGCGCCCTGCGCCGGTCGGAGCACAGCCATGGCTACCACCAGGTGATGCACGCCTTCGTCGAGCAGATCGAACGCCTGCTGATGGCCCTGCTGCTGTTCGGCGTGGGCGCTTTTCTGGCATCGGGCGGTCTGGCCGCGCTCACCTGGAGGGGCGCGGCGGTCGGCGTGCTGCTGCACCTCCTCATCCGCCCGGCCGCGGGCTGGCTCGCCCAGCTGCGGGGCCCGGGCCGCCCGGAGGAGCGCGCGGCCATCGCCTTCTTCGGGATCCGGGGCATCGGCTCGCTCTTCTATCTCGCCTACGCCTTCGGGAAGGGGGACTTCGGGCCGTACGAGAGGGAGATGTGGGCGGTCGTCGTCTTCTCCGTCCTGATCTCCGTGGTGGTCCACGGGGTCGCGGCGGCCCCGGTGACCTCCTGGCTCGACCGGCGCTCGGCCGAGTCCTCCCGACGCGACGCCCGGACACGCCCCGGCCCCGGGTCCGGGTGAGCCGTGTCTCACCGGGGCCCCACGACTTGTCTATGCAACGAGTTGCATAGAAGGATCGCGGTATGGCCCTCGACCACGCGATCCTCGTCTCCCTGCTGGAGAAGCCCGGCTCCGGCTATGAGCTGGCCCGGCGGTTCGAACGGTCCATCGGGTACTTCTGGACCGCCACCCACCAGCAGATCTACCGCGTGCTCGGGCGGATGGTGACCGAGGGCCAGCTCCTCGTCCGCGCGGTGGAGCAGCAGAGGCGGCCGGACAAGAAGGAGTACTCCGTGACCGGGACCGGCCGCGCGGCCCTCGCCGCGTGGCTGCACAAGCCGATCGAACCGGAGAGCCTCCGGCACGACCTCGCCGTGAAGATCCGGGGCGCGGCCTTCGACGACCCGGCCGCCCTGATCCGCGAGGTCGAGCGGCACCACCAGGCGCACCGGGACCGGCTCGCGCACTACCTCGCCGGGGAACTGCGCGACTTCACCGGGCCCGATGCCCCCGCGCCCGCGGACGCGGGCCAGGAGCTCCAGCACGTCGTGCTGCGCGGCGGCATCGCGTTCGAGCGCATGACGATCGCCTGGCTCGACGACGTACTCGACACCCTCAACCGGCTCGCGGCTCCGGGGCCGGACGCCTGAACGGCGCCCCGACCGCCCCTCCGCAACCACCACGACCCCACCCTTCCCGGAAGGCACCGCCATGGCTGAGTCCTTGCTGTTCAACCCGCGTACCTACGACCCCGAGCACTTCGACCCGGAGACCCGCAGGCTGCTGCGCGCCACCGTCGACTGGTTCGAGGAGCGCGGCAAGCGCCGGCTGATCGAGGACTACCGCTCCCGCGCCTGGCTGGGCGACTTCCTCGCCTTCTCCGCGAAGGAGGGGCTGTTCGCCACCTTCCTGACCCCCGCCTCCGCCGCGGTGGACGGGGCGGGGACGGACCGGCGCTGGGACACCGCCCGGATCGCCGCACTCAACGAGATCTTCGGGTTCTACGGCCTGGACTACTGGTACGCCTGGCAGGTGACCATCCTCGGTCTCGGCCCGGTCTGGCAGAGCGACAACGCCGCCGCCCGCGACCGGGCGGCCGGACTCCTCTCCCAGGGCGAGGTGTTCGCCTTTGGTCTCTCCGAGAAGACCCACGGCGCCGACATCTACTCCACCGACATGCTGCTGGAGCCGGACAGCGAGGTCGACGGCGCCTTCCGGGCCTCCGGCTCCAAGTACTACATCGGCAACGGCAACGCCGCCGGTCTCGTCTCCGTCTTCGGCCGGCGCACGGACGTCGAGGGCCCCGACGGTTACGTCTTCTTCGCGGCCGACAGCCGCCACGAGGCGTACCACCTGGTGAAGAACGTCGTCGACTCCTCCAAGTACGTCAGCGAGTTCCGCCTCGACGGCTATCCGGTGGCCCCCGCCGACATCCTGGACACCGGCCGAGCCGCGTTCGACGCCGCGCTCAACACCGTCAACGTCGGCAAGTTCAACCTCTGCACCGCCTCCATCGGCATCTGCGAGCACGCGATGTACGAGGCCGTCACCCACGCGAGCAACCGCATCCTCTACGGCCGCCCCGTCACCGCCTTCCCGCACGTGCGCCGCGAGCTGACCGACGCCTACGTCCGGCTCGTCGGGATGAAACTGTTCAGCGACCGCGCCGTCGACTACTTCCGCTCGGCCGGGCCCGAGGACCGCCGCTACCTGCTCTTCAACCCGATGACGAAGATGAAGGTGACCACGGAGGGCGAGAAGGTCATCGACCTCATGTGGGATGTCATCGCCGCCAAGGGCTTCGAGAAGGACAACTACTTCGCCCAGGCCGCCGTCGAGATCCGGGGCCTGCCGAAGCTGGAGGGCACGGTCCACGTGAACCTCGCGCTGATCCTCAAGTTCCTGCGCAACCACCTGCTGAACCCGGTCGACTTCCCGGCCGTCCCGACGCGCCTGGACGCCGCCGACGACACGTTCCTCTTCCGGCAGGGACCCGCCCGCGGCCTCGGCTCCGTACGCTTCCACGACTGGCGCCCCGCGTTCGACGCGTACGCCGAGGTGCCGAACGTCGCCCGCTTCCGCGAGCAGGCGGACGCGCTGTGCGCCTTCGTCGAGACGGCCGCCCCCGACGAGGAGCAGAGCCGCGACCTCGACCTCCTCCTCGCCGTCGGCCAGCTGTTCGCGCTCGTCGTCCACGGCCAGCTGATCCTGGAGCAGGCCCGTCTGACCGGCCTCGACGAGGAGCTGCTCGACGAACTGTTCGCCGTGCTCGTGCGCGACTTCTCGGCACACGCCGTCGAGCTGCACGGCAAGGACTCCGCCACCGAGGACCAGCAGAGCTGGGCGCTCGGAGCGGTACGCCGTCCCGTCGTCGACGCGGCCCGTTCGGCGCGGATCTGGGAGCGCGTCGAGGCGCTGTCGGGGGCGTACGAGATGGCGGAGTAGCCCGCTTCCGGCGGGGCGACGGCCGGGGCGGCGGGCCGGGCCCGTTCCGTTTGCGAAGGAACTGGCCGTCGACGGCGGCGTCGCGCGCCGGCCTGGTCAGCCACGGCACCAGCATGGACCCGGTACAGGGGAGCGACAAGGCCCTCCGACGGGCGGGCGGGAGGGCGCCGGCCCCGATCCCGTACGGGTCGTGCACCGCCGCGGTACGCCTCCGATGCGGCCACGCCAGGCCCTGACCCTCGCCCCCGGCATTGGGTACGCTCTCGTCTGATCTTCGGGGCGTGTGCAGGCTCCGGACTGCCGTGACCAGGGGGATGGTTTCTCATGAGCAGTGCACCTTCGACCGACCCGTTCCAGCCGCTCAAGGCCGACGATCCGGCTGTTGTGGGGGGTTACCGGCTGGCCGCCGTGCTGGGCACGGGCGGGATGGGGAAGGTGTACCTCTCGTACACGCCGGGCGGTCGCCCTCTCGCGATCAAGGTGATCCGGGCGGAGTTCAGCGAGGATCCGGAGTTCCGGCGGCGGTTCCAGCAGGAGGTGCGGGCCGCGCAGCGCGTGCAGGGCCTGTACACCGCACCGGTCATCGACTCGGACACCGAGGGGGCGCAGCCGTGGCTGGCGACGGCGTATGTGCCGGGCCCGTCGCTCGCGCACGCGGTGGCCCGGCACGGCGGGCTGCCGTTGCGGAGCGTCCTGCTGCTGACCGTGGGGGTGGCGGAGGCGCTCGGTGTCATCCATGGTGCGGGCATCGTCCACCGCGACCTGAAGCCCGCGAACGTGCTGCTGGCCGCCGACGGGCCCCGGGTGATCGACTTCGGTATCGCCCGGGCCGCCGACACCACCGCCCTCACCGGCACCGGCGTCAGCGTCGGCACCCCGGCGTTCATGTCGCCCGAACAGGCGGCGGTCGGCACCGTCACCCCGGCCACCGACGTCTTCGCCCTCGGCCAGATCGCCGCCTACGCCGCGATCGGCGCACCTGCCTTCGGCGACGGCCCCTCGCACGCCGTCCTCTACCGCATCGTCCACGAGGACCCCGACCTCAGCCGGCTGCCCGACGCACTGCGCCCCCTGGTCACCCGCTGCCTCAGCCGCGACCCCGCCGACCGCCCCACCCTCACCGACATCATCCGCATGTGTCACGAGATCTCCCCCGAACCCCTGCGCCAGGGCGAGGACTGGCTCCCGCAAGCGGTCGCCGGCTCCATCACCGAACGCCACCAGCTCCCCGCCCCCGCACCCACCCCGCCGCCCCGGCCCACCATCGGGCCCATGCCCACGCCGACGCGGTACGCCCCGCAGCCCCCGGCACCGGGCCCCGCCCAGCCGTACACCCCGACCGGTTACGCCGTGGCCGCCGCACCCACACAGACCGGACCCGCCGCACCCGGAGCGCCTGGGGCGCCGGGAACCGTGCCGGCCGGTCACTGGCAGCAGAACACCCACCCCCAGGGCTACACGACCCCGCCGCCCCACTACCCGTCCGGGTTCGCCCAGCCCGGCTACCAGCAGCCCGGCTCCCAGCCGACCGGCTGGGGCTCGCCCGGTTTCCAGTCCGCCGCGCCGCGCCCCAAGCGGACGGGGCTGATCGTCGCCGCTTCGGTCGTCGGCGCGCTGGTCGTCCTCGGTGTCATCGGCGCCCTGTTGCCGGAGGACCCCGACACCTCGGCCAAGGGCGACCGGTCCCAGACTTCCTCCAACGGCGGTTCGAGCGGCAGTGGTTCCGGGGACAAGGCCCGGCAGAAGCCGGTCGACCCCAGGCCCGTCTCGTATGAGGGCATCGACGTGACGGCGAACTACGCCCTGCAACTCGCCGACCATCCGCCCCGACCGCTGGAGGACGAGGACAGCGGCGTCATGTACGGCAAGAAGGACTTCTACTTCTACCGGGACTCCCTCTTCGGCGACGAGCAGATGGGCAGCGCCAACGGAAAGCTCGTCGTGCTGAAGAACTCCCAGAAGGGCTCGCTGAAGGTCTGCCGCGAGGAGACCCGCTACACCGAGAAGATCGGGCTCGACCAGCTCACGTCCGGATCGCAGATCTGTGTGCTCAGCAAGGCCGGGCACATCGCCGTGGTGACCTATCGCGGCAAGTCCGGTGCGAACGACCCCAGTCGCTACATCACCATCGACCTGACGGTCTGGCGCAACGCCGAAGAGGCGCAGCAGAGCTGACGGTCCACCAGGTCGACCGCCCGTCCTCCTCACCTGCCGCCCGTCGGCGCGACGGGGGCGGGCAAGGGCGTCAGTGACCGCGGGCGTCCTGCGGGTGGCGGCGGTCGACGATCCGCTCCCGGACCGCGTCCCGCGCGCGGGCGCTGAGCGACGTGCGCTCCGGGCACCCGCCCGCTCCCACGACCGTCAGGCCGCGCCCGGGGTCCGCCCGTCCGGCAGGAAGAGCACCGAGTTGATGTACCGCTCCCGGTGCGGGATGAAGGCCCGGCGCAGCAGACCCTGGTGCACCAGGTGCTCCGTCCGCGCCTGGTGGGCCACCAGGTCGAACCCGTCGAGCGTGATCCAGCGCCGGCCCGCCAGCAGCCAGCCCGCGTAGCCCTGGCCGGTCAGCAGGTCGACCGCCGGTGCGATCGGGCCGAGCCGGCTCTCCAGCTCGATGAGCAGGGCCGGGCGGTCCTTGCGCAGCAGCTCCGCCGCACCGAGCAGCGCCGCCCGCTCGCCGCCGTCGACGTCCATCTTCACGAAGCCGACCCCGCTCAGTCCGAGACTGTCGACGGTGATCGACGGAACCTCCAGGCAGTGCGCGTGGATGTCGCGACGGGCCAGCGACGACACCCCCCGGTCGCCGCTGTCGCCCTCCGGGAACCACAGCTGCGCCGTGCCCGCCCGGTCGGACGCCGCGCCCTGGACCACCCGGGCGTTCGACGGCAGCGTCCGGCGCAGGTGGTCGGCCAGATGCGGCACGGGCTCGATGGTGACCACCTCGGCGCAGCGGGCGGCGAGCCGCCGCGACCAGGGGCCGTACCAGCCACCGATGTCGACGGCGATACCGTCCGGCGGACAGAAGTCGGCGAGCCGCCGGAGCTCGGGCTCGAAGCGCGGATACAGGGCGACGGCGGCCGAGCCGACCAGGCCCCCGGGCAGGCGGGACGCCACCGCCGCGGCGAACGTGGTCACGTCGCCGAGGCCTTGAGCCGGGTGAGCAGCCGCTCGTGGTCGTCCGCCCCGACCTTCCTGCCCGACGAGGGCAGCAACTGCGGGATGCCGTCCACGATCGGGTAACTCAGGCGCAGCCGGGGGTTGTAGAGCGCCTCCTCCGCCTCCTCATCGGCCACCAGGGACAGTGGGCCCTTGTCGAGCGGGCAGGCCAGCAGGGCCAGCAGCGGGTCATCGGGGTTCATCGGGTGGCTCCTCGGTGTCGGAGGTGTCGGAGGTGTCGGAGGTGTCGGAGGGCAGAGGTGGCAGGGGTGGCAGGGGTGGCGGGAGTGCCGGTGGTGCCGGATCCGGGGTCAGGACGGGGCCGCGGGCCGAGGGTCGTGGCGCGGCATGGCCAGCAGGACGGAGAGGGCGAGCGCCGTGCCGCCCACGCGCAGGGCCAGCAGCAGCGGATCGTCGGGAAGCGTCTCGCCGAAGGCGAGCGTCCCGAGGACCGCGGTGAACAGGCTGGTCACCGTGGTGCACACCGGCACGATGAGGGAGGCCCGGCAGCGCTGCAACGCCGTCTGCGACATCACCAGACCGGCCCCCGCCGTGAACAGCAGCAGATACGGATACGGGGACGCCAGCAGCGACCATGCGGCCTCGCCGAGACCGGGGCCGGTCAGGCGGCTGGACGTGCCCTTGATGGCCAGCGAGCTGACCCCGTAGAGCAGGCCCACCGCCACCCCGTACCCGATGCCGCTGGTCGGGACCCGGTGCCGTTTGGCCGCCCGGCTCTCGACCCGTACGTACAGCCAGACGCCCGCCCCCAGCGCGGGCACGCAGACCAGGAGCACCAGCGCCCACGGAGCGCCGCCGCCCACCACGTCCTCGCCCTCGCGCACCGAGGCGACGACCATCAGCAGGGCGATCAGCACCCCGCCGAGCGCGTAGCGTTCGCGGCCCGTCGACTCCTCACCGAGCACGGCCGACGACAACAGCAGGAGCAGCACCAGACCGGAGACGAAGATGCCCTGCGCCGCCGCGATCGGCAGCGCCCGGTAGACGATCAGCTGGGCCCCGAACCCGGCGGCCAGCGCCAGCGCGCCGACGATCCACAGCGGACTGGTCAGCAGTACCCGGATCACCCGCAGCGGCCGGCCGGCGGAGAGCGCGGGCAGCGAGCCGAGAGCCCGCTTCTCCACCACGAACCCCACGCTGTACAGCGCGTTGGCGACCAGCGCCGCGCCGACACCCCACCACATCGCGCTACCTCCGCCGCGCGTGGGCCAGCAGGATGGAGGCGGCCCCGGGCACGGCGCACGCCGCCCGGTCCAGCAGCCGCAGCGGACGCGGCACCCCGTGGAAGGGGGCGCCCGTGATCCTCACGTCGTCGAAGCCGGACGCCGCCAGGAACGAGCGCAGCGCACGGGCCGTGTACAGCCGCAGATGCCCGACCACCTCGGAGCCGGGGCGGCCGTGGATGCCGCGCAGACTGACCTCCGAGAACACCGGCTGCACCCCGGCGAGCAGCAGCGCCCGGTTGTACCAGGCCGCCAGGTTCGGGGTGGACAGCATCAGATGGCCGCCGGGCCGCAGGACCCGCCGCAGCTCGTCCAGCGCCTGGTCCGGGTCGACCAGATGCTCCAGGATCTCGCTGAACAGCACCGCGTCCGCGCACCCGTCGGCCAGCGGCAGCCCGCCGTGCTCCAGCTCGCCGCGGACCACGAGACCCATCCGGGGCCGGGCCCTGCGCAGCGCGTCCTGCGACCAGTCGACGCCGATCAGCCGGTGACCGGCCAGGACCGGGGCCGCCGTGGCCGCTGCCGTGCCGTCGCCGCACCCGATGTCGAGGATCACCTGCCCCGGGGCGCCCAGCGCGTCGGCCAGCAGCCGGGCCTGCCGCAGGGTGCGCCCGTCGCCCGAGGCGACGGGAACGGCCGGGTTCTCGTAGAAGTCCCGCAGCCCGGGCGGGGGAGAGGCGGTGCCGGTCATACGGTCTCCGAGGACGTCGAGGCCAGGTGACGGGTGAACAGCTCGCGCAGGCGTACGCCGTCCTCGTCGCCCAGCAGGGTGCGCGACCAGCGCAGCGTCAGATGCAGCCGGCCGCCCGTGGACGCCGTGGTGAACGTCAGCCCCCGGGGCATCCGGGCGGGCGCGGAGAACCACACGGCGGTGGCCCGGCCCGCCTCCCCGAAGTCCAACGGGTACGGCACCCGGCCGATGTTGCTCAGCAGCGTCGTCGAGGTCCACGGCCCCGCCAGCACCCGCAGCCCCCGGGTGAGGGCGGCGCGGGCGGCCACCGGCAGCAGCGGCGCGGTCAGCAGGGAGGCGGAACGCCCCAACGGCGGACGGGGGCACGCCTTGAGCGCCCGGGTGCGCTCCGCGGTCGCCCGCAGCAGTGCCGGGATGTCGGCCCCCCGCGCCGGTTCGGACGCGGCGAAGCCGACCTCCACCAGCCGGGTGCCGTTCCCGATCGGCATCTCGGGGCCCCGGGTGCGGTCGTCGACCGGCATGGTGATCCGCAGCGGCCGGCGGTCGGCCCCCGGCCCGCCCCGCTCCCGGTTCCAGTCGGCCACCGTGAGCGCGGTGGCCACCATCAGCTGGTCGTTCACCGTGTACGGCGCGCCGGACTCCCGCTTCGGGACCGGCAGTTCGACCAGCAGCATGGCGTTGCCCGGTACCGGCGAGGGCCCGGGCGAGCCCGCCGCGATCCGGGTGGGCCGGGCCAGCGGCGCCGCCGGGGACTCCCCGACGGACGGCTCGGACGTCGGCCGCGCGGGTGCGGGGGCCGGCGGGGTGCGGTGCGCCCCGTAGACCTCGGCGGCCGTCGCCGCCAGCCGCATGCAGGCCGGGCCGTCGAGGGCGGTGTGGTGCACGGTGAAGAGCAGCACACACCCTGCGGCGCCCGGCTCCTCGACCACGGCGAGCCGCAGCGGCGGCGACGCCGTCAGCGGAGGGGCCTCGTCCAGCGCCCGCGCCCGGGCCCGGGCGAGCGCCCCGGGCGCGGACGGCGGGAAGGAGACCGGATCCGTGTCGGGACTTCCGGTCAGCTCCCACTCGTAGCGCCGGGCGAACGGGGTCCGGGGGCGCTCCCGCATCAGCGCCCGGGGGTGCCGGGCGAGCGCCTCGGCGAACGCGGAGCGCAGCCGCGCCTCGTCCACCCGGCCGGGCAGATGGATCTCGATGTGCACGGTGTTCGGCTCGGTGTCCTGCGCACAGTGCCGGGCCACCTCGTCGACCACGGGGAACGGCACCCGGGCCGGGGCCCCGGGCCGGGACATGCCGCCCCGTGCCCGGGGGTGCTGCGTGGTCGCCATCAGGTGCCTCCTCCGGGACGGGACGGCGGCGGCTGCTGACCGCCGGGCTGCCGCGTCGGACCGTCACCGCCATGGCCGTCACCGCCATGGCCGTCACCGCCACGGCCGTCGCCGTGGCTGCCGCCTTCGCCTTCGCCTTCGCCTTCGCCCGAGCCGGATCCGTACCCGAATCCGGGCGCGGGAGGCGGAGTTCCCTGCGGACGCTTCGGGTCGGTGGACAGCGTCCGGCCCGAAGCGGCGGCGGCCTGCGCCGGCACCGTGGGCGCCTCGCCGCCCGCCGCGCCCCGGCCCCCGGCGGCCCGCCTGCCGAGCGGCTCGCGCCCGACCGTGACCAGGGCGGCGAACAGGCCGACCACCGCCAGGAACTGGGCTGTCGCGCCGAACGCGCCCTCTCCCGCCGCCGTGGTCTCCCCGGTGCCCACCGCCGCGACGACACCCGCGGCGGCCATCGCCGCGAACGCGACGGGCGCGAGCAGCCTCGGCCGGAAGTGGGCGAGCACGGCGAGGACCGGCACCGCCAGGGCGAGCGGCCCCGCGATCACCACCCCCACCAGGGTGAGCGCCACCGTGCCCAGGACCAGACCCGGACCGGGCGCGACGGGCTGCTCCTCGGCCGCGTACGGCTCCGCCCCCCGACGCCGCACGAACGCGAGCCCCACGAGCGCCAGGAGCAGGACCCCGGCGCCGATCAGACCCACCTGGTAGATCCGGGCCGGCTCGTACTCCAGGGTGACCTTGCCGCCCTCGCCCTCCGGGATCAGCCAGGCCTGTTGCCAGCCGTCGATCCGCAGCGGCGTCAGCTCCTCGCCGTCCAGGGTGGCCTTCCAGCCCTTGTTGTGGTTCTCGTGGATCTGGAGGTAGGAGGCCTCGCCCGCGCCGACGGCGATCGTGCGCCGGTCGCCGTCGCCCCGCTCGACGTCCACCGAACGCGGCGTGCTCGCCGCGGCCTCGGTGGTTCCGTTGCTCAGCGTGACGTCCGTGATGGCGAGCGGTCCCGCGTCACCCGCCTCCACGGTGGTGGACGAGGCGGCCAGCTCCACCGTGCCGCCCTCGGTGCACGGCGTGACCTCGATGGGCCGGCGCTGCGTCAGGTCCCGCACCAGGCCCTCGGCGCGGGTCTCCAGGAACGTACCGCCGACGGACAGGACTGGGCCCTTGCCGCAGGCCAGGCTGAAGGTCTTGTCCGGCTTGGGCTGCGGCGAGCGGTACTCCTCCAGGGCCGGGACGTAGACCTCGCTCAGCCCCACCGGCAGCTGCAACTGGTCGCCGGCGACCGGGTTGTGAACGGTCAGCGGCGCCTGACGCGAGATGGTGATGTCCATCCGGTCGGTCCTGATGGGCGAGAAGCGCGCCATGCCGTTCTCGTCCACCGAGGCCACCGCGGTGCCGTCGGGGGAGCTGATCTGCACCTGCTCGGGGCGGGTGGACAGGCCGCCGGCCGCCGCGAAGACGATCTCCCCGACCTCCTTCTTCTCCGGCCAGGACAGATGCAGTACGGGGCGTTCGCCCGCGATCCACGCCGTGGTCAGATCGCCGTCGGTCAGATTGCGCGGAGTGAGGCTGGTGCCCAGCCGCGCCGTGGAGTCGGCGCTCACGTCGATCTTGTCCCGCTCGCCCGTCAGCTCGAAGAGCAGCTTGTCCAGGGCCTCGCCGGGCACCGGCACCGCGCTCGCGGACACCTTGTACGCGCCCGCCTCCTGGGCGGTGAACTGCCGGTGCAGGCCGACCTCGGCCGCCACCGACGACAGACCGCCCGGGTCGCTGCCCCGCCGCAGCGAGTAGAGAGTGGAGTCCGCGCCCTCGCGCGGCGCGTCGGAGGGCAGCTCCAGCATCCGGGTCACCTGCACCCCGGGGATCGCGATGTCGGTGAAGCCGGCGCCGGTGAGCCCGGGACGCCCCTGCTGGGACTCCAGGATCGTCACCTTCAGCCAGGAAGCCTGCCCGGCGGGCGCGGCCACCGGCTGCGCCGATCCGTCCGTCTTCAGCGGGCTGTCCTTGAAGCCCCGCTCGGTCTCGACCCGGACGACGGTCGGCGCGGCCCGCACGTTGGCGCTGGGCAGCGGCGTCACCTGGAGCGAGCCCGGAAGCTCCGTCGGAGTGGTGAAGTCGATCCGCACCCACTCGTCCTCGGGAGAGCCCGGGGACCCCTCCGCCCAGCCGGTGTCCGGGTTGCCGTCGAAGGCGTTGACCGGGTCGTACTGCGGAAGATGGAACAGCCAGTTCCCCACCGACGAGGCGCTGACCTTCTTGGCGCCCCGCAGCACGGCCGTCGTCTGGTGCTCCGCGCCCGAGGTCGGCAGGATCTGCCGGGGGCTCCGGTCCGGGTCCTGCGTGGCCTCCACCGCGTTGCGCTCATCAGCGGTGTACGTGTACGAGGTGTTGGAGTTGACCAGACCGAACCGGGTGTCGGCGCGCCGTAGCCCGTCGCCCGCCGCGTACAGCGACGGGCGTCCCAGACCCGGGTGCGCGTCGCCGGCCAGCACGGCCGGCCGGCCGTGCAGCGCGCCGCTCGCCGACAGCGGCAGCAGGGACTCGGGCCCGCCGCTCACGACGGCCGTCGAGGCCACCGGGGCCGTGGTCGCCCGCCCCGGACGCTCGGTCCCGGCGGGCGGTTCGTAGATCTCCACGGCCCGCTGCCGCGGATAGAGGCCCTCGACTTGCACGGGGGTGTCCGCCGCGATCCGGCCGCCGGTCATCACGGGACCGAAACCGGTCACGCGCCGGTACCCGGACGCCTCCAGGGTGCGCTTCACCGTGGCCGTGGGGACGTACCCCAACTGGTCGGGATCCAGGTCGTTGCGGACCACCACATAGTGCAGCCCCGCCCGGTTGAGGTACTCGCTCAGCCCTGGCACCTGGCCGCCGGTGGTCAGCGCCTGCTCGACGGCGTCCATCGCCCGCCGGTTGCCCGGCGTGCCGAACGGCACGTAATCCCGTTGCGCCCAGGGCGAGTTCGCCAGCACGTCCAGCGGCTGGTCGATCGGGGAACCCCAGGTGTAGATGCCGTGCGCGGTCGCGGGGACCACCAGGGCGCGGTCGTCGGCCGAGTTCTTCTTCAGCCAGCTCCCGGTCGTCTCCCAGTACGCGGGCAGCTGCTGGAACGAACCCGTCTGGAGGATCGAGCCGTTGACGTACGGCCAGGCGAGACCCGGCAGCACGAGCGCGGCGGCGATCACCGGCACG
Source organism: Streptomyces sp. NPDC026589 (assembly GCF_040638385.1). Taxonomy (NCBI): domain Bacteria; kingdom Bacillati; phylum Actinomycetota; class Actinomycetes; order Kitasatosporales; family Streptomycetaceae; genus Streptomyces; species Streptomyces sp. NPDC026589. The sequence continues at coordinate 35,410 of NZ_JBEZYG010000023.1, read as the reverse complement.
AGCCGGCGGGCGCGCACCGCGCTGCCGCCGCCCCGCGCCGCCGCGGCGACGGAGGCCACCGCCGTGAGGTGCGCGAGACCCAGGGCCAGGGCCAGCGCCAGACCCGTCTGGAACTTGTAGATATTGCGGAACGGCACCAGCCAGCCGTCCAGCCAGTCCTGCACGGTCCCGTGGAACAGCCCGCCCAGCGCACCGCCGTAGCCGGCGAGCGTGATGAGCGCGACGCTCAGCACGGTCAGCACCAGCCAGCGGCGCTCGGGCAGATCACGGCGCGCCAGACCCGCCAGGCCCAGGGCGGCGGCGAGCGCCGAGCCCAGGATGGTGACGGTCGCGGTGGCGACGGTCCAGCCGGCGGGCAGCCAGGCCTCGCCGAAGTTCAGATAGCCGACCCAGTTACCGCCCCCGCGCAGCACCTCGGTCGCCGACATGGTCGTCGTGGTGGTGTACGAGGACTCCACGTACGGCATGAAGTTCTCGCCGTAGATCCCCAGCAGCAGCAGCGGAACGATCCACCAGGCGGTCGCCAGGATCACGCCCGGAATCCACCAGGCCAGCAGGGCGCGCTTGCGCGGCCCACCGGGACGGGACAGCAGGTACAGCCCCACCGGCAGCAGCGAGGCCAGCGTGGACGCGGCGTTGACGCCGCCCATCAGCGGGATCAGCAGCGCGGACCGGGCCGCCGCGATCCTCGGTGAGAGGCGCGGGTCCGTCAGCGGCAGCAGCACCCACGGCAGCAGGGCGCCCGGCAGGGCCGCCGCCGAGGTCGAGCCCACGACGATGGTGTACGTCGGCCACAGCGCGTACGCGACCGCGGCCGGCAGCCGGGTGGCCGGGGAACCCACGGCCAGCCGCTCCGCCAGCCGGAGCGCACCCCAGAAGGCGGTCGCCACGATCAGCGACAGCCACAGCCGCTCCGCGAGCCAGACCGGTAGGTGCAGCAGGTCGGCGGCCCCGTAGTACGGCAGCATCGGGATGGCGTAGCCGACGTACTGGTCGGCGATCCCGCCGAACCCGGCCCGGCTGTGCCACAGCTCGCCCAGGTCTCCCAGGAAGCGCCAGGGGTCCGCGACGACGCCGAGCTTGGTGTCGAACGTCATCCGGCCGGGCGACACCGCGAGGAAGGCCGCGAACACGGCGGCCCAGAAGCCCAGCAGCCAGCGCCGTGAGCGGGGCGTGGGCGGTCCGTCGGCGGGACCGGACGGCGCGGGACCCGCGCCCTCCGGGACCGTGGACCGGGGTGGGTGGACAGCGCTGGTCATGAACACCGCCGGAGGATGAGGAGGAGGTTCCAGGTGGCGAATTCCCGCAGTACGGGGATGCGCGGCACGAGCTGGGGAAGGACGGGCCAGTAGCGCGAGCGTGCTGAGACGACGGCCACGTCGGAGCGGCTCCGGACGTGGCTCAGGGTCTCCCCGACGCCGATCTTGAAGAGGTTCTCGCCGAGCCGGTGCTTGGCCGGGCCACCGGTGCGCCGCTCGTAGCGGCTCCGGGCGCGGTCGGCGCCGAAGTAGTGCCAGGGCGCCCACTCATGGCCGCCCCACGGGGAGAGCCAGTTGGTGTACGAGACGTAGATGAGGCCGCCGGGGCGGGTCACCCGCGCCATCTCGCTGAGGAAGGTGTGCGGGTCGGCGACGTGCTCCAGCACGTTGGAGGAGAAGCAGACGTCGGCCGCGCCGTCGGCGAGCGGCAGCAGATAGCCGTCGGCGACGACGGTGTCCGCGCGCTGCCCGGGGCCGATCTCGGTCGGATCCGGTTCGAAGAGGTAGCTGTGCGCGCCGCGTCGCCGGAACTCGCGGGTGAAGTAGCCGTCGCCGCCGCCGATGTCCACGACGACCTTGTCGCGGAGCGGCCCGTGCCGCTCGACCTGGTCGGCCGCGTCACGGGCCAGCAGGGTGTACGCCGTGGCGGGGTCGCCCTGTTCGCGCAGGAAGGCGCGGAACAGGGCGGCCGACCGCCGGAACGAGGGGTCCTTCACGCGCTCGCGCCGATCACCGGGGCGCTCGGGCCGCTCGCGGACCCGGCGCTCGCACCGGCGGTCGCCTCGGCGGCGACCGCGGCGAACCGGCGCACGCTGGCGGCCCACCGGTAGTCGGCGGCCCGTTCGCGGGCCGCCCTGCCCATCGCCTCGCGCCGCTCGTCGTCCAGCGCGAGCGCGCACCAGGAGGCGGCGAAGGACGACGCGCCCGGGGCGAGGATCCCGGTGACACCGTCCTCGACGGAGTCGCGCAGCCCCGGCACGTCGAAGCCCAGGGTCGGGGTGGACCGGGCCGCGGCCTCCGTGACGACGAGACCCCACCCCTCCACGGCCGCCGGGTGCAGCAGCATCCACGCGGCGCAGAGCAGCCGGTGCTTCTCCGCCTCGGTCACATGACCGGCGAACTCCACTCCAGGACCGGCGAGTTGTTCCAGCCGGGCCCGCTCGGGGCCGTCACCGACGATGACGAGCCGACCGCCGGTGACCGGCCGGACCCGCTCCCAGAGCTGGAGCAGCAGATCGATGCGCTTGTAGTCGACGAGCCGGCCCAGCGCCACGAACAACGGTGTGGCGGACCGCGTGCCCTGCGGGCTCGGCTCCTGGACGCCGTTGTGCACCACCCGGATCCGCCGGTCGGGCACGCCCAGTTCGCGCAGGGCGCCCGCCGTGGACGGGGACACCGCGATCATCAGGTGGTCGCGGTAGGCCCGGGACAGGGCCCAGTGTTCGAGCTTGCGCCCGGCACGGGCCACCGGCGTCGGGAAGCGCATGTCCCACAGATCGGTGTGCACGTGGTTGACCAGGCAGACCGTGGGTCCTCGGTGCCACAGCGGGGCCAGGTACGGCATGCCGTTGCAGACCTCGACGAGCAGGTCGCAGGTGCCGATCCGCCGGGCGAAGGCGGACCGCGCGCCGACGTAGTGCCCCAGGGCGGAGCCTGCCGAGACGACCCGGTAGGGCCGGCGGGCGGCCGGTCCGCCGCACAGCAGCGTGACGTCGTGGCCCTGCTCGGTGAGGCCCAGGGCGAGCTGGTCGACCAGCAGCTCGGAGCCGCCGGCGGCCGGATTGCCCAGGTCGCGATGGGCGAGGAAGACGATGCGTCGGGGGGTCGCGGGGATCGTTGCGGGCGCCGGGCCCTGACCCGGACGCGCGACGGCGTCAAGCAGTGGGGGAGGGACGTGCTGGGGCATGGGTGCTCCAACTCGGCTCGGGGGGCGGGGACGGGGGTGCGGCCCTCGGTGCGAGGGCCGCTTGGAGCGGGGACGTACCGGGGGGCCGGGACGGGGGCGCGCCGGGCCGGGGAACCCGGCTGCGGGGCGAGGGATCGAGAAGAGGGTGATGAGGGAGAAGAGAGGGACTGGGTGATGAACGTGATGAGGGTGATGAGAGTGATGAACGTGATGAGGAAGTGAAGAGGAGAAGGACGGACGGGACGAGACCGGGGGGCCGTGCTCTGGTGGGGATAGACAGTTTTCGGCACGGGTACGCGCCCGGCTACTCACCGGTGCAACAACTTGCCGGTAACTCAGGTGTGCGGAATCGTCATCATGTGAGTATTCGGCGCTTCCGGCTCCGTCCGGCGGCCCCGGACGACGAGCACGACGCCCGCCACGGCGAGCACACCGCCCAGCCCCGCCGCCCCGGCCGGCGCGGTCGTGCCGAGCATCGCCAGCCGGTCGCTGTCCGCCGATGCCAGCTCGACCTGCTTGAGCTGGGTCTCCTCGGTGAACTCCACCCGCCTGCTCTCCAGGAGCACGACGGCGTCCTTCTCGGAGCCCGGGGCCCGCAGCGTCTTCCTCGGGCCGATCGCCGCGTTCATGATCCGCCCGGTCCGCCGGTCGACCACCAGCTCGATGCCGCTGTTGGAATACCACTCCTCGGCCAGCACCTGGGGGATCTTCTTCTTCCCCACGAGCAGCCCGGGCACCTGGCGCACCCCGGTCCTGGTGGGCTCGACCTCACCCTTGAAGAGCAGGCCGGAGTAGCCCTGAACCTCCTGCTCACCGGCGTAGGAGAGCCGCACGACCCCGCCGAGCGTGCTGTCCCACCAGCGGTAGGAACGCTTCTCGACGTCGAAGGGGAACTTCAGATAGGCCTCCCCGTCGAACGTCGGGGATTCCTCGCAGCAGTGGACCGGCTCGTTCGTGACCCGGTCGGTCACCCAGCGCTCCAGCGTCCACTGGAGGGCGTCACGGGGGTCCGAGGCGGGCAGGGTGTCCTGGTGGTCGACCGAGGTGGAGACGTCCCACACGGCGTTGCCGCTCTTCTCACTGTCGGCCACGTCACCGCGCACCTGGCGCGTGATCGTGATCGTTCCGCCCTCGACCGTCTCCACCTCGGACGTGTCGAAATAGCTGCCCGTCCCGGTGAAGACGGTGGTGGTGTCGATGTCGATGGGGGTGCGCTTGGCATGCGGCTGGACGTACCAGACGAGCAGCGGCGCGAGGACGAGCAGGAAAACCCCTGCCCCCAACAGGACAAGCGACAGGGGTGAAGCGTTGTGGCGCATCCGGGCACTCCTGGGTCGAATCTCTTCGCGGAGGTGCACGGGCCCGGGCCGGTCAGCCCTTGATTGGCGTGAACAGTAAGCAAGCCCTTGACGGAATGTCAATGTGCTGTCGACACTGTGTCCCAGCCGGAGGGGCCCGGCTGACGGGGTGGGGATCGCCTCCAGCAAGGAGCTGACCCGACCATGCGCAGACTCATCGCCGCCGCAGTCACCGTTCTGGTGGCCGCCACACTCGCCGTTGGTGCGGCGGTCGGTGTCGTGGCACTGCTCGACGCCACTCCCGACCAGCCCAATACGCCCCTGATCAGCTATGACACCGCCCCGGCGGTTCCGTGACCCGCCCGGCCTGGCAGGACGTTCCCCGGTCGAAGCTCGACCGTTTCGAGGCGATCGCCCGGTCCGAGGCCCCCGAACTCGCTCAGATGATCCTGTACCAGATTCGCCAGGAATATCCCTATCTGCAGCTGGTCGAGGACGAGTCCGGGGAGCCGCTGGCCCTCGTCGGCATCCGCCGCGCCATCGAAGGCTTCGTCCACAACCTCACCGCCGGCGCCCACCCCCGGGTGCCGCCGGAGATGTTCCAGGAGTTCGGGCGCGGCGAGGGCCTTGAGGGCCGCAGCCTCGACGCGCTCCAGGCCATCTACCGCCTCGGGGTCCGGCTCACCTGGCGCAGGCTCGCCGAGATCGGCCAGCAGGTCGACATCCCCGCGCCCGCCATGTACGAGCTGGCCGAATCGGGATTCGAGTATCTGGACGGGCTCGTGGAACAGTCGGTACGGGGCTACGCCGAAGCGGCGGCCCGGCGCGCCAGCGAACGGCTCCGCCTCCAGCGCCAGCTGATCGAGCTCCTCCTGGTGGAACACCGGGGCGATGTGTCGGTGGCCCTGTCCGAGCGGGCCGCCCGCATCGGCTGGGAGCTCCCGGAGACGATCGCCGTGGGTGTGCTCATGCGCCCGGCCCGCGAGGCCGTGGCCCCGGCGGTCGGGCAGGGCATTCTGCTGGAGATGGAGAGCGAGCAGCCACGCATCGTCATCCCGGACCCGGACACGGCGGGCCGTGCGGAGACCCTGCGGCGCGCCACGGCCGGCTGGTCCGGGGCGATCGGCCCGGCGGTCCCGCTGGCGGCCGCGGCGACCTCGCTGCGGTGGGCGGAGACCGCGGTCCAGCTGATCAAGAAGGGTCTGCTGCCGCAGGGCGAGGTGCTGTACTGCACCGAGCGGACGGAGGAACTGCTGCTGCTCCCCGCCCAGGAGCTGATCGACGCGTCCGCCCGCCGCTGCCTCGCCCCGCTGGAGGGCCTCAGCCCGACCCAGGCCCGGCGCCTGGCCGAGACGCTGCTCGCCTGGATCGAGACCCCCGGCGGCGCCCCGGAGGTGGCCGCCCGCCTCGGCATCCACCCCCAGACGGCCCGCTACCGGCTGCGGCAGATCCGTGAGCTGTGGGGTGACGCCATCGACGAACCCGATCAGCGCTTCGAGATGCTCCTGGTGCTCCGCGCCCGGCGTCTGCGGGGTGATCCGGCCGCCACCGCGGGCTGAACGGCGACCGGGGGCCGCGACCGGGCGGCCGGACGTCCGTGAACGTCCGGCCGCCGGTGCCGTCGGCAGACCGCAGGGACGGCCGGCACTCTCCGGATCAGACCGGGGTGACGTACGCTCCGGCGATCCCGCCGTCGACCAGGAAGTCCGTGGCGTTCACGAACGAGGAGTCGTCGCTCGCGAGGAACGCGACGGCGGCGGCGATCTCGGTCGGCTCGGCGAACCGACCGACCGGGATGTGCACCAGACGCCGGGCGGCCCGCTCCGGGTCCTTGGCGAACAGCTCCTGGAGCAGTGGGGTGTTGACCGGGCCGGGGCACAGGGCGTTGACCCGGATGCCGTCGCGCGCGAACTGCACCCCCAGCTCGCGCGACATCGCCAGGACCCCGCCCTTGGACGCGGTGTACGAGATCTGCGAGGTGGCCGCGCCCATCCGGGCCACGAAGGAGGCCGTGTTGATGATGGAGCCCTTGCCCTGCTCGCGCATATAAGGGATCGCCGCCTTGCAGCAGAGGTACACGGAGGTCAGGTTGACCTCCTGCACCCGACGCCAGGCCTCCAGGCCGGTGTCCAGGATGGAGTCGTCGTCCGGCGGGGAGATCCCCGCGTTGTTGAACGCGATGTCGACCGAGCCGTAGGTGTCGAACGCGGCCTTGAAGAGGGCGTCCACCTGGTCGGCGTCGGTGACGTCGGTACGGACGAAGAGCCCGCCCGCCTCCTCGGCGGCCGCCTTGCCGCTCTCCTCGTCGACATCGGCGCAGACGACGTGCGCACCCTCGGCGGCCAGCCGCCGGACGGTGGCCAGGCCGATCCCGCTGCCGGCTCCGGTGACGACGGCGGTGCGGCCTACCAGGCGGCGGCAGACGGAAGAAGTGTCGGTCATGGTGCTCAGGCCTCCGTGCTGATGAAGACGTTCTTGGTTTCGGTGAAGGCGGCCAGCGCGTCGGGGCCGAGCTCGCGGCCAAGACCCGACTGCTTGTAGCCGCCGAAGGGGGTCGCATAGCGCACGCCGGCGTGCGAGTTGACGGAGAGGTTGCCGGCCCGCAGCCCCTGGCTCACGCGCAGCGCGCGGCCGACGTCCCGGGTCCAGACCGAGCCGGCGAGTCCGTAGTCGGTGGCGTTGGCGAGGCGCAGCGCGTCCTGCTCGTCCTCGAACGCCAGGACCACGGCGACGGGCCCGAAGACCTCCTCGACTGCCACCGGCGCCTCGGGCGAGACCCCGGCGAGGACGGTCGGCGGGTACCAGAACCCGGGACCCTCGGGGGCCGTTCCGAGGATGGTCCGGCCGCCGTCGGCTCCCCGGCCACCGTCGACGAGCTCCCGGACGCGTTCCCGCTGGACGGCCGAGATCAGGGGCCCCATCTGCGTCTTCTCGTCGGCCGGGTCGCCCACCACGACGGCGGCCACGGCCGGGACGAGCGAAGCGAGGAAGCGGTCGTACACGGACCGCTCGACCAGGATCCGGGTGCGGGCGCAGCAGTCCTGACCGGCGTTGTCCAGGAAGGACATCGGCGCGGCCGCCGCGGCGGCCTCCACATCGGCGTCGGCGAAGACGATGTTGGGGCTCTTGCCGCCCAGCTCCAGGGTGAGCCGCTTCACGCGCTCCGCGCAGCGGGTCATGATGTGCTTGCCGGTCCGGGTGGAGCCGGTGAACACGATCTTCGCGACACCCGGGTGCTCGACCAGGGTGCTCCCGGCCACCGGCCCCTCGCCGGGCAGCACCTGGAAGAGCCCCTCGGGAAGCCCGGCCTCCAGGGCGAGTTCGGCCAGCCGGAGGGCGGTCAGCGGTGTCGTCTCGGCGGGCTTGAGCAGGACGGCGTTGCCTGCCGCGAGGGCCGGGGCGAGACCCCAGGCGGCGATCGGCATCGGGAAGTTCCACGGGGCGATGACCCCGACGACGCCCAGCGGCTCCAGGATCGTGAAGTCGATGCCGCCCGCCACCGGGATCTGCCGGCCCAGGAGCCGTTCGGCGCCGCCCGCGCTGTAGTCGAGGAGATCCCGTACGTTGCCGGCCTCCCACCGGGCGTTGCCGATGGTGTGTCCGGCCTCGCGGACCTCCAAGCGGGCCAGTTCCTCGATGTGTCCGTCGACGACGACGGCGAAGCGGCGCAGCAGCCGCGCCCGGTCGGCGGGCGCGGCGGCCGCCCAGCGCCGCTGGGCGGCGGCGGCACGGGTGACGGCGGCGTCCACATCGGTGGCGGAGGCCGCCGGGACGGTGGCGATGACCTCGGCGGTCGCCGGGTCGAGGACGTCCAGGGTGGGTCGGGACACGTACGGACCTCGTTCGGGAAGTGGTGGTCAGAGGCGTTCGAAGGAGCGGCGCAGTTCCCAGTCGGTCACCGCGGAGTCGTACGCGGTCAGTTCGACGCGGGCCATGTTCAGATAGTGGGCGACGACCTCCTCGCCGAACGCCTCCTTGGCGATGGGGCTGGCCTCCCACAGCTCGGCGGCCTCGCGCAGGGTGGTCGGCACCTGGTCGTAGTCCCCGGTGTAGGCGTTACCCGTACAGGCCTCGGGCAGCTCCAGCCCGTGCTCGACCCCGTACAGTCCGGCGGCGACAAGACCGGCGACGGCCAGGTGCGGGTTGACGTCGCCGCCGGGCAGCCGGTTCTCGAAGCGCATCGACCGCCCGTGGCCGACGACCCGCAGGGCGCAGGTGCGGTTGTCGACGCCCCAGGCGACGGCGGTGGGGGCGAAGGAGCCGGGCTGGAAGCGTTTGTAGGAGTTGATGGTGGGCGCGTAGAGGAGGGAGAAGTCCCGCAGGGCTGCGAGCTGCCCGGCCAGGAAGTGCCGCATCAGCTCGGACATGCCGCCCTCGCCCTCGCCCGCCATCATGTTCGCGCCGTCCGCGTCGGTCAGCGAGAGGTGGATGTGGCAGGAGTTGCCCTCGCGCTCGTCGTACTTGGCCATGAACGTCAGCGAGACGCCCTCCTGGGCCGCGATCTCCTTGGCGCCCGTCTTGTAGACGGCGTGCTGGTCGCAGGTGGTGAGCGCCTCGTCGTAGCGGAAGACGATCTCGTGCTGGCCGGGACTGCACTCGCCCTTGGCGGATTCGACGGTCAGCCCGGCCTCCTGCATCTCGTTGCGGATCCGGCGCAGCAGCGGCTCGATGCGGCCGGTGCCGAGGATCGAGTAGTCGATGTTGTACTGGTTGGCCGGGGTCAGCCCGCGGTAGTCGCGGTCCCAGGCCTCCTCGTAGCTGTCCCGGAAGACGATGAACTCCAGCTCCGTGCCGACCTGCGCCGTGTATCCGAGCTCCGCCAGCCGGTCGAGCTGGCGGCGCAGGATCTGACGCGGGGCAGCCACCACCGGACTGCCGTCGTGCCAGGCGAGATCCGCGATCAGCAGGGCGGTCCCCTCGTGCCAGGGGACGGGGCGCAGGGTGGCGGGATCGGGGACCATGCCGAAGTCGCCGTAGCCGTTCTCCCACGAGGACATCGCGTAGCCGTCGACGGTTCGCATCTCGGTGTCCACGGCCAGGAGGTAGTTGCAGCCCTCGGTGCCGTGCTCCAGCACCTCGTCGAGGAAGAACCCGGCCGCGAACCGCTTCCCCTGGAGCCTGCCCTGCATGTCCGGGAAGGCCAGCACCACGGTGTCCATCGACCCGTCCGCGACCCGTGATCGGAGCTCGTCGACGCCGAGCGGGGGTGTGCGGTCTGCCACGGGATGCCTCCTTGGGTGAACCGGGAGGCTTAAGGTATGACAGGGAACCATTGCTTGGGAAGGGGATCGGTCAGTGGCCACCAGGAGAAGAGCGGACGACACCCGTTCGGCGGTAGCGGCGGTGGCCGCGACGGAGGTGGTGCCCGCGGCGGCGGTCGACGCCGCCGGGGGTGTCGGAGGTGACGCCGTGATCGGCCCGCCGGCCTCCGTGCTGCGGCCCGTCCGTGCGGGCAACGGCTTCGAGGAGGCGCTGGAGCAGCTCCTCCAGCTGCTGCGACTGGGGCTGGTTCCGCCGGGCGAACGGCTGCCCTCCGAACGCGAGTTGTCCCAGCACCTGAGGATCAGCCGGGTGACGCTGCGTGAGGTCCTCAAGGTGCTCCAGGACCAGAACATGGTCGAGAGCCGCCGGGGCCGCTACGGAGGAACGTTCGTCCTGCCGCGCACCGCGGCCCCCGACAGCGATGGCGAACTGCGCCGCCGCATCGCCGCCGTCGACGTGGAGGACACCCTGCGCTTCCGCGAGGTGCTGGAGGCCGGAGCGGCGGGCCTGTGCGCCGAAGGGCTCCCGGCGCACGGCGGGGCCAGGCTGCGGGCCGTGCTCGACGCGACACGGGGCGCCAGGCTGGAGGACTATCGCCGCCAGGACACCCTGCTCCACCTCACGCTCGCCGAACTCTCCGGCTCCCGCACGCTCGCCGCGCAGTACGCCGCGGTCCGGGCCACCCTCAACGAACTGCTCGACTGCATCCCGCTGCTGGTGCGCAACCTGGAGCACTCCCAGCAGCAGCACGCGGCCGTCGTCGAGGCGGTGCTCGACCGGGACGCGGAAGCGGCCCGCGAGATGATGCGCGAGCACTGCGGAGGCACGGCGGCCCTGCTGCGCGGCTTCCTCGCCTGAGCCGGCCTGATCGACAGGGCGTCCCCCGGTGGGTGTCCGGCGCGGAGGCGAATCCGTAACCACGATCCGAATCCTTGACCACTCTTCAACGCACGCCCCTTGCGATTCCCCCGGCGTTCCACAAAGGTGTGCCGACGGACCTTTGATCGACGCAGTTCCAACGATGAAGTCGACACACATCTGGAGCGCCTCATGGCTCAGGGAACCGAAACACCCGCCGGACCACCCGGTGACGCGAGCCCGGGGGTGTCCGGCACGGACGCGTATCTGCACCGCAGGACCCTGCGCCGGGGCAGTGCCGGCTGGCTCCTGCTGACCGGGCTCGGCGTCGCCTACGTCGTCTCCGGCGACTTCTCCGGCTGGAACATCGGCCTGTCCAAGGGCGGCTTCGGCGGACTCGCCGTCGCCATGGTCCTGATGGGCGTCATGTACGCGTGTCTGGTCTTCGCGCTGGCCGAACTCTCCGCCATCCTGCCCACGGCGGGCGGCGGCTACGGCTTCGCCCGGCGGGCGCTCGGCACCTGGGGCGGCTTCCTCACCGGCACGGCCATCCTCATCGAGTACATCCTCGCGCCCACCGCGATCGCGCTGTTCATCGGCGACTACGTCGAATCGCTCGGCCTGTTCGGCCTCACCTCCGGCTGGCCCGTCTACCTCGCCTGCTTCGCGATCTTCATCGGCATCCACCTCTGGGGGGTCGGCGAGGCGCTCCGCTTCAGCCTGGTGGTGACCGCCATCGCGGTGGCCGCGCTGCTGATCTTCGCCGTCGGCGCGTTCACCGAGTTCGACGCGGGCCGCCTCAACGACATCCCGGCGGACCCCTCCGCCTTCGGCTCCTCCTCCTGGCTGCCGTTCGGACTCCTCGGGATCTGGGCGGCCTTCCCGTTCGGCATGTGGTTCTTCCTCGGCGTGGAGGGCGTGCCGCTCGCCGCCGAGGAGGCCAAGGACCCGGTCCGCTCGATGCCCAAGGCCCTGGCCATCTCCCTGGCCGTGCTGGTCCTCCTGGCCGTCATCACCTTCATCTCCGCCACCGGCGCCCAGGGGGCCGACGCCATCAAGGAGGCCGGGAACCCGCTCGTGGTGGCCCTGCAGGGCACCGGTGAGCCGACCGCCCTGAGCCGCTTCGTGAACTACGCGGGCCTCGCCGGACTGGTGGCCTCCTTCTTCTCCCTGATCTTCGCCGGATCCCGCCAGCTGTTCGCCCTCTCCCGGGCCGGCTACCTGCCGCGCTTCCTCTCGCTGACCAACCGCCGCAAGTCCCCCTACCTCGGCCTCCTGATTCCCGGAATCATCGGGTTCACGCTCGCCGCCTGGAGCGGGGACGGCGGCCGGATGCTGAACGTCGCCGTCTTCGGCGCCACGATCAGCTACGCCCTCATGGCCCTCTCCCACCTGGTGCTGCGCCGCCGCGAACCGGAGCTGCCCCGCCCCTACCGCACCCCCGGCGGCGCGCTCACCTCGTCCGTGGCCTTCGTTCTGGCATGCTCGGCGCTGGTGGCGACCTTCCTGGTGGACCGCGACGCGGCGTTCATCGCGCTGGGCGTGTACGCGGTGGCGCTGGCCTACTTCGCCCTCTACAGCCGTCACCGGCTGGTCGCGGGGGCCCCGGAGGAGGAGTTCGCCGCCCTGGCCGCGGCCGAGGCCGAACTCGCCCGCGACTGAGCCCCGCACCCCTTCCATCCGGCCCCCACCGATCCAACGAGGAGCACGTCCCATGTCCCGGCCCGTCATCGGTATCAGCACCTACCAGGACCCGGCCCGCTGGGGGGTGTGGGAGATGCCCGCGGTGCTGCTGCCCGCCGGCTATCCCCGCCTCGTCCGGGCGGCGGGCGGGCTCGCCGTGCTGCTGCCGCCCGATGACGCGCGGGACGCGGCCCGGGACACCGTCGCCGCCCTCGACGGGCTGGTGATCGCCGGGGGAGCGGACGTCGAACCGGCGCGCTACGGCGCGGTCGCCGATCCCCGTACCGGCCCCCCGGCCCGCGAACGCGACGTCTGGGAGCTGGCGTTGATCCGGGCCGCGATCGAACGGGAGGTCCCGCTGCTCGGCATCTGCCGGGGCATGCAGCTGCTGAACGTCGCCCTCGGCGGCACCCTGCACCAGCACCTGGACGACCACACCGGCGGCCCCGGCGTCTTCGGCAGCCACCCGGTGACCCCCGTGCCCGGCACCGCGTACGCGGACGCCGTCCCGGAGACCGCCGTGGTGCCCTCCTACCACCACCAGGCGGTCGACCGGCTCGGCGGCGGCCTGGTGGCCTCCGCACACGCACCCGACGGGACCGTGGAGGCCCTGGAACTCCCCGGGCACGGGAGCCTGGTGCTCGGTGTGCAGTGGCACCCGGAGATGGGCGAGGACACCCGGGTCATGGCCGCTCTGGTCGGGGCGGCCGGGGCGCGGGCGGCGCTGAGCCCTCGAACCCCGGACCGGAGAAGTCGGGCCCCGCGAACGCCGGTGAGCTGAAACGGGAGCCGAGGCCCTCGCCCGCACCCGGCGTGGGCGTCGCCGCGCCGGCCAGCTCCTGGAGGAGGAACGGCCTGATCCCCCGGTCGCGCAGCGCCGCGAGCCACGTCTCACGGGCGTCGTCGACGGCGGGGAACCGGTCGGGCACGGTCGCCGCGCCGTCGGCCGACTGCTTCGCCGCCGTGCGGTACAGGGCGACGGCGCTGACCAGGGCCGTGACCGCCGCGACCACCAGACTGAACCAGCCCACGCCGACGAGGGTGCCCGCCAGGGAAGGCAGCGCCCCGGCGAGTCGCAGACCGTAGCCCAGCAGCAGGAACGTCGCCGCGGCCACGGCGGCGAGCACCGGCGTCAGCACCCCGAGGACTGCCAGCACCCCGGCCCCCGGCCGCTCCTGATCGCCCGGTCCGGAGAGCGGCGAGCCTCCGGCGTTCTGCCGTCCGCCCCGGGCGCGCCGCCGCAGGGCCGCGTAGCGCAGGTACTCGGCGTCTGCCGCGGGCGTCGTGCGTGCCACGGCCGCCAGGCCCCGGACGCGCAGCCGGCCGCCGGGTACTCCCGAGCGTTCGAGCAGGCGTTGGATCTCCGGGGAGGCGATCACCTCGTCGAGTGCGCGTCCGTAGTCGGCGCTGTCCTCGTCCCCGAGCCGGGTGGGTCTGCCCATGCTGTCCCTCGGTCGACACAGGTGTGCCGACACCTGTGTGATGGATGTTCCGCCCACCGCACCGCGGGGGCGCGCACGTGCCGCGTGCGCACCTCCGCGGCTGTCCGGTGAGGCGTTCGAAGCGTGCTGGAAGGGTGTTCCGGGAGGGTGGTTCCGGAGGGGCTAGAGGTGCTGCGCGACCGCGGGCATGAGGTCCTGGAAGGTCCGCCCGTCCGCCGGCGCCCCGATCGCGGTCATCTGCCAGCCCGAGCCGGACCGCTGGACCTTGGCCATGATCTGGGCGGTGTGCCGCCCGCCGCCGGTCAGGGTGTACCGGGCCAGCTCCTGGCCGTTGCTCTCGTCGACCAGACGGCAGAAGGCCGCCTCGACCTCCTCGAAGGTCTGGCCGGTGAAGGAGTTCACCGTGAAGACGATCTGGTCCACATGGACCGGTACACGCCGCAGGTCGACGACGATGGACTCGTCGTCCCCGCCCTGGCCCGCTCCGCCGACCCGGTTGTCCCCGGTGTGCTGGACCGAACCGTCGTCACTGGTCAGGTGCTGGAAGAAGACCACGTCCTGCGGGGCCTGGCCCGCGAAGAGCACCGCCGAGGCGTCCAGGTCGATCTCGCGGGCGGTCAGCCGCGCCAGGAATCCCTTACGGGGAGCGGACTTCCAGCCCAGTCCCATCCGTACGACACCGAGCTCGCCGCCGCCGGACTTGGTGAGGCTGACCTGCTGGCCCTTGGTGAGGTTGATCGTCATCGTTCCGCCTTCGGTGACTGGGGACTGGAGTGCCTACGGTAGGGGGCGTGCGCGCCGAGGATCCCGACGGCTCAGAGGCTGACGCCGAAGTCGGCGACGATGCCGCTGAGGCCGGAGGCGTAACCCTGCCCGACCGCACGGAACTTCCACTCGGCGCCGTGCCGGTACAGCTCGCCGAAGACCATCGCGGTCTCGGTGGAGGCATCCTCGCTCAGGTCGTAGCGGGCGATCTCCGCGCCGCCCGCCTGGTTCACCACCCGGATGTACGCGTTGCGCACCTGGCCGAAGCTCTGCCCCCGGCTCGCCGCGTCGTGGATCGAGACCGGGAACACGATCTTCGCGACGGTCGCGGGCACCGAGGCGAGGTCGACCTTGACGATCTCGTCATCGCCCTCGCCCTCACCGGTGAGGTTGTCGCCGGTGTGCTCGACCGACCCGTCGGGGCTCCTGAGGTTGTTGTAGAAGACGAAGTGCTCGTTGGACAGCACCTTGCCCGCCTCGTCGCAGAGCAGCGCGCTCGCGTCCAGGTCGTAGTCGGTGCCGGTGGTCGTGCGGACGTCCCAGCCGAGACCGACGAGGATCGCGGTCAGCCCCGGGGCCTCCTTGCTCAGCGAGACGTTTCCGCCCTTGGCGAGGCTCACGCCCATGATGTTCTCCCTTGTGCGGTGACGGGTGTTCTTTTGTTCTTTGTGCGGTGACGGGTGTTCACGTGGTGGCGGCCACGCCACGGGTGACGGCGCGGACACTCTGCGACTACGAGAAAAATCTACAGCACTGTAGATTTCTGGCGCCAGGCAGTGTTCGGTCCGCCCCGGCCGGTCGCCGGTGCCTCCGCCGGCTGGATACGATTTCCCGACGCCCGGCAGGCGAGACGCCGCAGCAGGGCGGCCGAACGGACAAACCGGGCGGACGGACGGAGAGAGGGGTCGGGCCGTGGACGCCGAAGGAGCCGGTGGCGAGCGGGAATCGCCCGCCCGCAGGCGTGGCCAGGGCGAGCTGGAGGCCCAGGTGCTGTCGGTGCTGGGCGGGGCGAGCGAGCCGGTGACCGCCGCTTGGGTGCTGGAACGGCTCGGCGCGGGCCTGTCGTACAGCACCGTCATCACGATCCTGACGCGTCTGCACGCCAAACAGGCGGTCACACGCACCGGACGGGGCCGCCCCGTCCTGTGGGAGCCCGTGGCGAACGAGGCGGGGCTCGCCGCCCTGCGGATGCGCCGGCTCCTCGACAAGCAGAGCGACCGGGACGCGGTGCTCTCCAGCTTCGTCTCCGTCCTCTCCTCGCACGACGAGGACTTGCTGCGGGCCCTGCTCGCCGAGAGCGGTTCCGACGACACCGGAACGCCCCCGGACCGGCCGGAGCGCTGACGATGGGCGTCTTCGTCTACCTGCCTCTCGTGCTGCCCCTGACCGCGTTGCCGATCGCACGCCTGGTCGAACAGCACCTGCACCCCCGCAGGGCCGCCCGGCTGCTGACCACGGTCGCCGTGATCCTCGCCTCCTGCTCCCTGGTGTGTCTGGGACTGCTGGTGGTGGTGGGCACGGCCCAGCTGCCCGGCAACCCGCTGCCCGACGGCTGGTCCGACGCCGAGGTCCGCGAGGCCGTGCCGCACGACGCGTTCGCGGGCAAGGCGTCCATCCTCGCGCTCGTCGTCGTGACGGCGGCCTGCGCGGTCACCGTCCACCGCCACTACCGCTTCCGGGCGCGGGCCCACCGGACGCTCGCGGGCCTGCCGGGCGGCGATGTCGCTGTGCTGCCGGACGACGTCCCGTACGCCTACGCGCTCCCCGGCTCCCCGGGGCGGGTGATGGTCTCCACGGCGCTGCTCGCCTCCCTCGAACCGGCCGAGCACCGGGCGCTGTTCGCCCATGAACGCGCCCATCTGGCGGGACGCCACCACCGGCTGCTGCTCGCGACCCGGCTGGCCGGCTGCGTCAATCCGCTGCTGTGGCCGCTGCTCGGGGCCCTGGTCTACAGCACGGAGCGCTGGGCGGACGAGGAAGCGGCCCGGGTCACCGGCGACCGCCGGCTGACCGCACGCGCGGTCGGCAAGGCGGCGCTCGTCTCCCGCCCGGTGCCCGGCGGCGCGGCCTTCGCCGCCTTCGCCGCGGCGGGGCCCGTACCGCGACGGGTGGCGGCGCTCCTGGGCCCGGTACCGCCGGACGGGGGCTGGCCCCCCGCCCTCACCCCGGCGGGTGTCGCCGCGCTCGTCGCCGCGGCCGGGACGACCGTCTCCGCGCTGTCCGCGCTGAACGCGGCCGTCGCACTGTTCCTCGTCCTGGAGGCGGCGACACCGCTGTAGCCCGCCCCTCGGGCGGGCACCCGGTCCGGAGTCGCGAAGAGCGCCCCGACGCCTGTCGCTACAGGGCTGTAGAGTTCATCAGCCGCGGAACGCGGGCCCCGTCGACGGCGGTTCCTCACCCGCCCGGCATGCAGAATCATGCCCGGGTGCTCACCTCCCGCCGGAGTGCGTCCCACTCGAACCCATGGCTGGAGAACCCAGCCGGACAGGAGCCACGCGTTGTCCGCCAGTCCGGGCCCCTCAGGGCCCGACCCCCACAGTCACCGACCCGCGGCCCCGGGCAGGGCCGCCCGCCGCCTCCCGCGCGGGGCGGGTGACCGATGACCTCCGCCCTGCTCGGTCTGCTGGCCGTGTTCGTCCTCACCGCCGGGACCGGCTACTTCGTGGCCCAGGAGTTCGCGTACGTCTCCGCGGACCGGCTGACCCTCGGCCGGGAGGCGGCCGCCGGGGACAAGAGAGCCGCCCGCGCCGTGAAGGTGCTGGAGCGGCTCTCCTTCATGCTGTCCGGCGCGCAGCTCGGCATCACCGTCACGGGACTCGTCGTCGGCTTCCTCGCGGAACCGTCCGTCTCCGCCCTCCTGCGGCCCGCCCTGAGCGGCACCGGCCTCTCCGACGGCCTCGTCTCGGGCATCTCCGTGGCGCTGTCGTTCGTGGTGGCGACCGTCATCCAGATGGTCCTCGGCGAACTCGCCCCCAAGAACCTCGCTCTGGCCGTGCCCGAGAGCATGGCGAAGTCCCTCGCCTCCTCCACCCTGATCTACCTGCGGATCGTCGGCCCCGTGGTCCACGTCTTCGACGGCGTCGCCAACCGGCTGCTGCGCCGCATCGGCATCGAACCGGTCGAGGAGCTCCACCACGGCGCGACCCTGGAGGAGCTGGGTCACCTCATCGGTGAATCCCGCGAACAGGGCGAACTCCCGGCCGCCACGGCCGAGCTCATGGACCACGCGCTGGAGTTCTCCGAGCGGAACCTGGGCGAGGTGATGATCCCGCGCGCCGACGTGGCGTTCGTCCGCCGGGACGCCCTCGCGGCCGAGGCGGTCGAGCTGATCGCCCGGCACGGGCACTCCAACTACCCGGTGCTCGGCGACCACCCGGACGACCCCGCCGGAGTCCTCGGTGTGCGGGAGCTGATGCGGCTGCCCGCGGCCGACGTCGGGCGCACCACCGTCGGCGCCCTGGCCCGCCGCCCCCTCCTGCTGCCGGAGCTCCTCAGGCTCCCGGCGGCGGTCGCGCAGATGCGCGAGCGCGACGACGAGTTCGCCGTCGTCCTCGACGAGCACGGTGGCCTGGCCGGGATCGTCACGTACGAGGACATCGCCGAGGAGCTCGTCGGGGACATCGCCGACGAGTCCGACACCGTCGTCGAACTCGCGGTCGCCGACGGCTCCGGCTGGATCGTGGACGCGGGCCGCCGCCTCGACGAGATCGAGGAGGCCACCGGCGTCGCACTGCCCCAGGAGAGCGAGGACTACGACACTCTGGCCGGGCTGATCATCGACCGGCTCGGACGCTTTCCCACCGTGGGCGACCGCCTCACCGCCGGCGCGATCCGCATCGAGGTGCGCACCCTCGACCGGCACGTCGCCGAGTACGTCCGCATCGAACCCACCGAACCCACCGAACCCACTGAACGTGTGGAACCCACCGGACCCACCGGACCCACCGGACCCACCGAACAGGAGCCGCAGGCATGAGCTTCCCCATGGCTCTCTTCGTGACGGTCCTCCTCCTGATCGGCAGCGGATTCTTCGTCGCCGCCGAATTCGCCCTGGTCGCCTCCAAGCGACACCGCATGGAACAGGCCGCCGCCCGGGGGCAGCGCGGGGCCAAGGCCGCGCTCGACGGGATGCGCGAGCTGTCGCTGATGCTCGCCGGAGCCCAGCTCGGCATCACCATCTGCACCCTGGGCCTGGGCTCCGTGTCCAAGCCGGCGATCTCCCACGAGCTGGACCCGCTGCTGGAGCGGCTCGGACTGCCCGCGGCCCTCAGCTACGGCATCGCCTTCGCACTGGCGATGACCGTCGTCGTCTTCCTGCACATGGTGATCGGCGAAATGGCCCCGAAATCCTGGGCCATCGCCCACCCGGAGCGCTCCGCGATGCTGCTGAGCCCCGCCTTCCGCGCCGTCGTGGGCGCCGTACGCCCGCTGATCCGCGTGCTGAACGCGATCAGCAACGCCCTCGTGCGGCTGTGCCGGGTCACCCCGCGCGACGAACTCGCCTCAGTGCACAACCGCGACCAGCTCACCCACCTGATCGAGGAGTCCGAGCGCCTCGGGCTGATCAGCAAGGGCGACTCCGGACTGATGACCAGGTCTCTGACCGAGCCGGGGACCCCGGTCTCCGCGCTCCGGACCCCCGTGGAGCGGATCGCGACGGTTCCGGCGGACGCCGGGCTCGACCGGATCCTGGCCACCGCCGCCGAGGCCGACCGCACCCGCCTGCTGGTACGCGACGGGGAGGAGATCCTCGGATCGGTGCACGCCCGGGACGCCCTTGTGGCCCGCGCCGGAGGCCGGGACGTCCTCGCCCGCGACCTGGCCCGTCCCGTACCGGAGCTGGCCCCCGACGCGACCGCGGCACACGCCGTGGAGCAGTTGCGCGAGCGGCGGGCCACGATCGCCGTCGTACGCGACGGGGCGGGCGGGCTCACCGGGCTGGTGAGCCTGGACGACCTGCTCGCCCGGCTGCTGCATCCCCCGACGGCACCGGGGCGGGCCGGGAAGTAGCTTGGAGGCATGGACGAGGCGGCGGACCCGGTGGCGGCGGCCGACGACCGGGGATTCCCGGCGCGGCACGCGCCCGCGTGCACCGGGCTCGCCGAGCTGGACGTCCTCGTCCCCCACTGCCGGGCCTGTCCGCGGCTCGTGGCCTGGCGGGAGGAGGTCGGCGGGGTCAAACGCGCCGCCTTCCGGGACCAGGACTACTGGGCGCGACCGGTGCCGGGCTTCGGCCCGACGGATGCCAAGGTGGCGGTGGTGGGGCTGGCGCCCGCGGCCCATGGCGGCAACAGGACCGGGCGGATGTTCACCGGTGACGCGACCGGCGACTTCCTCTTCTCCGCGCTGCACACGGTGGGCCTCGCCTCGCAGCCGTCCTCGGTCCACGCCGAGGACGGGCTCCGTCTGCGTGGCGTGCGACTGACCTCGCCCGTGCACTGCGCGCCTCCGGAGAACCGGCCGACGCCCGAAGAACGCGACACCTGTCGTCCCTGGCTCGCGGCGGAGCTGGACCTGCTGAGTCCGGGGCTGACCGCGGTGGTCGTCCTCGGCGGCTTCGGCTGGCAGGCGCTGCTTCCGGCCCTCGCGGAGGCGGGGTGGGAGGTTCCACGTCCGCGCCCCGCCTTCGGTCATGGCGCCCGGGTCGTGCTGCCCGCCACCGGGCGTCGACAGGAGCTGCATCTGCTGGGCAGCTACCACCCCAGCCAGCGCAACACCTTCACGGGCCGGCTGACCATGCCCATGCTGGTCGACGTGCTCCAGGAGGCTGCCACTGTCGCTGGGATCGCCACCTGAGACAGTCACTGTCGCTGGGACGGCCACCTGAGACAGCCACCGCCGCTGGGATCGCCACCTGAGACAGCCCGGACGTCCGGCCCCGTCGCGGGTCCGCGTCGCCCGTCCTTCGCCCACCGCCCCGTCAGCGCTTATGGGCCCTCTGCCGCGCGGGCCCCGGCCTCGGCCTCGGGGCCGGGACGAGGCGGAACGCCGGGGGTCCCGCTCCAGCCCCAGTGCCAGGGCGAGGCGGGCGGAGGCCCCGTCGGCGGCGATGACGACCGGCGCGCGGAAATCGACCGGCTCCGGTACGCCCGGGGAATCCGAGGACGCGGCGACCCCCGTGACCCGGCCCGCCCGGTCCGTCAGCGGGCGCTCCGCCTTCCAGCCGCTGTACAGCCGGGCCCCGGCCGCCACGGCGTGCCGGGCCAGGATGTCGTCGAAGTCGTGCCGGCTGCGGGAGACCCGACGTCCGGATAGCGACCCAGCGCGGGCCAGTCGATATGCATGCGGTGCTCCCCGGCCACTCAGCGCATACCGCGGACACGCGTCCAGCCCCGTGCGGTGATGTCGACGCCCATCCGGATGAGCTGGTGCACCGCGCGCGGGGTGAGACCGTCACCGCACACCTTCTCCCGGGGGATGCGGGCCTTCTCCAGGAGGATCACGTCCACTCCGGCCCGCGCCAGGTGATACGCGGCCGAGGAGCCGGCCGGCCCCGCCCTCACCACGATCGCCTGGGCGTCCTCTCCCGTACGGGACGCCTCCCGCGCGTCTTCCGTACGGGGAGTCTCCCGCGGGGCTCCCGTACGGGGAGTCTCCCGTGCGTCCGTCGTCGGGTCCGGCGGCAGTTCGCGCATCACCACCCCTTTCGTCCCACGGGCCGTTGCTCCTGCCAGGGCGGCGGCCCAGGGCAACATCATCGATCAGGACGGGCCGACGCGGAACCAGGCGTCGGAAAACCTCGGGCGGCCGGGTGACCAGGCCGTCTACGCTCCGTCGGTGACCACTGCGCCGGACGAAACGATCATCGACGCCCTCGACCGCGCCGACGCCGCTCGCCTCGCCCGGCGCCTCGACGCCCGCACCTGCCCGCCGGAGCTGCTCGGCCGGATGGTCCGGCACCCCGCGCCCCGGATAAGGCACCTCGGCCTCACTCTCCTCACCGAACGTACGGATATCCCGGGCATCCCGGACTCCGGGGGCGGGGAAGAAGACGCGGCCGGAGCAGGTCATCTTGCCCTGGTGGCCCGCCTGTTGCCGGATTCCCCCGGGGCGTTGCCCGAGGAGTCCCTTCTGCTCGCGGGGATCCACACCCGGCTCGCGGCGCGGAAGCCGCGGCCCCGGCTGCCCGACTGGCGTGCGGTCGCGCTGCCCGCCCGGGTACGGATCGCCTGGCTGCGGGCGGAGATCCTCGGCGATCCGACCGTCCTCCGCACGGAACCGACGGGCGAACTCCTCTACCGGGCCGTGCGGGAGAGCGAAGCCGCCGGGGCGCGCCGCCCCGACCGGCTGGTGGCCGAACTCGTCGACACCGGGGACCCGGTCCTGGGGACCGAGGCGCTGCGACTGGCCCGCGACGGGCTGCACGCCGGACTGCTCGCACCGGCGTTCGTACGCGGCCGGCTGGTGCGGCTGCTCGACTCGCCCGACCCCTACGTCGTCACCGATGTGCTGCGCGAACTCGCCGAGCCCTGGGCTGCGGTCACCCCCGTGGACGCACAACCGCTGACTCGCTCGACGAGGGCCCTGGACGGCCGGTCCGCAGGCCGCGACGGGGCGTCGGCCGCGCTCGCGGCCGCCGCTCTCCTCGCCGCGGCCCGGCACGATCACCCCACGGTGCTGTGGAGCACGGCGGAGGATCCGGCCGAGGCTCCGGCCCTGCGCGGGCAGGCCGTGGAACTCCTGGGCGAACGGGCGGGACGCGCCGATGTCGGCCGCCTGGTGGCCCTGGCCGCGACGGACCCCCTCCTGCTCGCCGGGCCCGTGCTGACCTGTCTGCGGGCACTGCACCGGCGTGGCCACTTCCCGGCGGACCCGCACGTCGGCCCGCTCCTCTCCCTGGCCCTGGCCGACCACACGCTTCCGGCGGAGGACCTCGCCACGGTCCTCTACACCTCCCGTCGCCCGCTGTTCGACGCCCTCACCGACGCTCCGCCCACCGCCCCGGACTGGCCACGCCGCCTGGAGCTGCTCATCGCCCTGTCGCGGCAGGGGGCCGCGGACGTCCCCATCGGCGAGGCCGTCACGCGACTCCTCCCGGCGGCCCGAGCCCCGCGCCCGTTCCTCGCCGCGATCCGCGTCCTGCGGCCGGCGGCCGCCGAGGAAGCGGTGCTGGCCCTGCTTCCCACGGCCCCGTCCGCCGCCCTGGACGCCTTGGAGGCCATCGGCGGCGACCGTACGCGATCGGCGCTGGCCCGCGCGTTCGGCATCGGCGGCCCGGCGGACGGACCGCCCACGGCCACCGACGGCCCACCACGCCTCCCGGTCGCACCCGAACTGCGCCCCGTACGCGACCGGCCGCTGGCACTCCTGTGGCACCTCACCCGCCGGCCCGGGCAGCGGCAGGAGCTGCTCGCCCGGCTCGCCCCCCAGGACCTCCCGCGCGCCGTCGAGGCCGATCTCGGAGCCCCCGACGAGCGGGAACTGGCCGTCCTGCGCGCTCGTGTGGACGTGGACGACCCCGTGGGGGCCTTCTGTCGGATCGCGGCACACGCCGGTACGGGAACCGTGCCCCTGGAGGGTGTCCCCCTCGCTGACCTGCTCCTGCGCATCGTGCGCGACCTCGCCGCCGGCCGACTCCGGCCGGGGACGGTCACCCCGGGCCCCGGCTTCGCAACCGCGGGACCGGCCCGCCCGGACGGCGAACCGGAGCTGCCGCCCGAGGTGCTGGACGCGATGCGCGCCCACGGGAGCCGGTTGTGGAGGCGGCGGCGGATCAGGCCCGTCTGTCTGCTCGACGCACCGGACGAGACCGGAGCGGGTCACGCGTACCTCACCGCCACGGTGCTCGGCCTGCTGGAGCGGCCCGGGCTCACCGGCGGCGAACGGGCGGTGCTGCTCAAGGCGTTGCTCCAGGTCCCCGCGACCCCGTCCACCCGGGCCCGGGTGCACCGTCTGCTGCGCGACCGCGACCCGCACGTGCGCAAGCACGTCATCGCCCTGCTGGCCCACGACGCCTCGGGCCAGGACGCGCGGGCCCTGTCCGCGACCCTCGTCCCGCTCACCCGCGACCCCGACATCCGCACCGTGCGCGCGGCCCTGTCGGCGCTGGGCGCGGCACGGGCACGCTGGGCGGCCGAGGCGGTCGCCGGCTGTCTCCACCACCCGAACATGAACATCAGGAAGACCGCGGCGGCCACCCTCGTCGAAGCGGGCGCGCCCGCCGCCGTCCCGCATCTCCTGCGGGCGCTCGGCCGCGACGACAACCCGGGGCTGCGGTCCGCGCTGACACGGGCGCTGCGCACCGTCGTGGGCCACGCCTACGCCGCGACCCTCCTCGCCGCCGCCGAAGCGGCTCGCGACGAGCGCAGCCGCCGCCTCCTGCTCCGCGCCCTCGACCACGAGGTGACCGCCCGCGCCGTGCTCGCCCTCGACGTGGGGGGATCGCCGGTCGTCCCCGCCCTGCTGGCGCTCGTCGCCGACGGCGGGGTGCGGCTCGCCGCCGGCTCCGTCCAGGACCTCGCGGAGCCACTGGCCCGGCACGGTGTGCCGACGCCGCCGTCCGCCCCGGGCGGGCCCCCGGACGGGGCCGGCCCCGAGGTGGCGGCTCTGCTGCGCTCCGGCTGGGACCCGGCGACCGCCCTGAGCGTCGCCCGGCGGACCACGCCCCCGGAGACCGTTGCCGCCCACGAACGCCCGGCGGCCCGCGCCCTGTTGGGCCACTGGCTCGGCCTGGCCGACAGCACCGTCGAGGCCGGGCTCCGCGGCCGCCTCCTGCGGTGCGCCCTGCGCCTGTGCCCGGGGCCGTGGTCCGCCGACGAGGTGACGGTGCTCGCCCGGCACGCCGATACGGTGACCGACGCGTTCGACGCCGCCACCTGCGGGGGAGCGGCGGGCCGGCCTCCCCGGGCCGCAGCCGCGAGGCCGGAGGCATGGTCGGCCGGAGAGCTGACCGACCTGATCGAGGTCCTGCACGCCGTCGCACCGCACCTGTCCGCCGGCCGGCGTTTCACCGTCGTCGAAGGACTTCGCGCCCTGCCGCCCGCCGGCCCGGACAGCCTGCCCCGGCCCGGAACCGCCGCCTCCGCCCTCACGCTGCTCCGACAGCTGGGCGCGGTGCTCGTCCGCGCCGATCTCGACCGGGCCCTGGACACCGCCCACCTCGGCGCCGACCCCTGGAGCGCCGCGCCCGCCGTGCTCCGGGAGGCGTTCGGCGTACCGGATGAACCGGCGTACGTCGACATATCAGCTTCCTGGCGCGCCGAGTTGGCCGAGTCGGTACGGACGCCCGAAGCACTGGCGGAGTTCCGGGGACGCGATGTCTCCGCCGGTGTCCGGCCCCGGAGTGCCGCAGGTGCGGACAGTGTCGGGCGTGCTCCTGCCGCGACCGAGTCCCGAGAACTGCTCTCCGCGCTCGTCGAGGCGTACCCGAAGGCCGCGCCCGATGCGCGCGGGCGGCTCGTCGACTGGATGACCGAGCTCCAGCCGATCGACGCACCCGAATGGACCATCGCCGAGACCAGGGCGGCGCGCACGGCCTCCGGCGCCTCGTCGCGCCCGGTGCGGGCGGACGATCTCGACCAGCCCCGGTCGGCCGCCCAGCGGACCCGGCTGCTGGCCATGCTGGACGCGAAGCGGCCGGAGCGCCGGACCGCCGCCGCGCGGGCCCTGCTCGACCGGCCGGAGCCGGGTGTGGCGCGCGCCGTGCTGCGGGCCTATCTGCGCGGCCGGATCGACGTGCTTCCCGACACCGCCGCCCTGGATCTCCTCGCGCACCCGGAGGGCCACGCCGGGGCCCACCCCGCAGAGGGCTGCGGCCGGCATCCCGCCGTCGTGGAACTGACCTCCCGAGGGGTGTTGCCCGAGCGGGCGTTGCGCTGGGCGGCGCGGCTGCCCGAGGACGAGCTGCCCCCGCTCGTCCCGCTGGTCGTCGGGTGGTGGGAACACGGTCCGCCCGCTGTGCACGAGGCGGCCCGCACCACGCTGCGCAACGTTCCCGCGGACGTCCTCGCCCACCACCTGGCACCGCGCGTCGAGGCGGGCGACCTCGGGCTGCTCGACCTGCTGATCGGGCGGCCGCTGCTCCGGACCCCCGTGCTGACCGGGGCCGGGCGTCGGCTGCGTGCCGAAGGCCGTGATGCCCTGGCCGACGCGCTCGTCCTCGTCGACGGCCCGTTGCGCACACCCGGGGCCGCACACGAGGACGTCGTCGCGCTCGACGCTCTGCGCACCCCGTTCCGGAGCCCGACGGCCGCCCCGGCGGGCCCTCCGTCGCTGCCGGAGCTGCTCGACCTCGCCCGTACGGGAACGCCCGAGCGGACCCGCCAGGCCCTCACCCGCCTCGTCGAGGAGCGCGGACCCGCGCCCGGAGCCGGTCCGGACCCGGAACTGCGCGCGTGGATCGAGGAGTTGCTGAGCCACCCGACCGCCGGAGTACGCCTCCACGCACACCGGACCTCGCGCGCCCTGTTCGACCCGGACACCCATGCCCGGCTCACCGCGCTCCTGCTGTCCGACCCCTCGCCCGACGTGGTGCGCATGGCGGCGCGGACGCTCGGCCGCGCCGGCTGGAAGCCCGCGCTGCCCGACCTCGCCCGGCTCCTCGACCACACGAGGCCGGGGGTCCGGAGAGCGGCCCGGGACGCGCTCGTCGGCTTCGGCGACGTGGCGGTCCCGGTCCTGCGCCGGACGGCGGCCCACGCCCGGCCCGACCGGCGGCCGCTCTACACGGACGTGCTCGCCGAGATCTCCGGCGCGGGGGCCTGACGGGGCGCCCGGGCGTCACCCGGGGCGTGCGGTCAGCCTCCGGCCCTCCGGGACGCCGCCGCGGCGACCTGGTGCAGCGTCCGCCCCGTACGGGCGGACCTGGCGTGGTACGGGTCGGGGGAACCGGGCCTGCCGCGAACGGCCAAGCGGTCGTTCGCCTTGATCAGCAGCCACGCCTCGTGGCCGCCGCTGTCCGGCTCGTCGCCCTTCCGGATGCGGGTCAGCGCGAACTCGCCGTGCAGTTTCGACCCGTACAGCCAGAACGTCGCATGGCCGAGCGCCAGGGACTCGGAGAAGGGGACGGAGTCGCCCTGCCCGTCGTGCCCGAGCGGCCGGTAGGTGCCCTGGTCCCAGACGATGACCGTGCCGCTGCCGGACTCGCCGTGGGGGATCACCCCTTCGAACTCGCGGTACTCCAACGCGTGATCCTCCGTCGGCACGGCGAGCCGGCGGTCGCTGGGGTTCTCCGACGGCCCGCGCGGCACAGCCCAGGACTTCAGTACGCCCTCGACCTCCAGCCGGAAATCGAAGTGCAGGCGTCGCGCGTCATGGATCTGCACGACGAAGTGGGGCCGCGGTGTGCCGTCGTTCTCCACGTCGTGCTCCCTTCGTGCCCCGGCCCGTCGCACCGGCCCGTGTTTCCACTCTGCGGCTGCCCGGCACGAACCGCACGATGAGCCGGCCGCCTTCAGACGCATATGCCCATGGGGCATGCCGTTCCCCTTCCGGTCCGGACCGGGTTATTGACGGCTCCTGCGGCACTCCCTTAAATCAAGTAGTGAAGTATGTGCCCGAGGTGATCGCCCCAACCGTTCATCTCTCGGCGCCGATCTGTCATGCACATGCCCCCCACGTGAAGTGATGTGATGACCGTGCACCCCACGCACCCCACGGCGCGCAGCGTTTCCCGCCGCCGCCGCGTCGCCCTCTGCGCCGCCTCGCTGCTCTGCTGTTCCGCCATCCTGACCGCACTCCCCGGCGGGGCGTCCGCCGCACCGGCCGCCGGCTCCCCGGCCTCCGGACCCGGGGCGCGGGCCGTCGCCTTCGAGGACCAGTTCGACGGACCGGCCGGCGCCGCCGTGGACGGCGGCAAGTGGCAGACCGAGACCGGCGACAACGTCGACAACCACGAGCGGCAGTACTACACCCCGGGCAACGACAACGCCGCGCTCGACGGCCGGGGCAACCTCGTGATCACCGCCCGGAAGGAGAACCCGGGCAGCTACCAGTGCTGGTACGGAACCTGCGAGTACACCTCGTCCCGGCTCAACACCTCCGGCAGGTTCGCCGCCGCCTACGGTCACGTCGAGGCCCGCGTCAAGATCCCGCGCGGCCAGGGCATCTGGCCCGCGTTCTGGATGCTGGGCGACGACTTCGGCAACGTCGGCTGGCCGAACAGCGGCGAGATCGACGTGATGGAGAACGTCGGTTTCGAACCCGGCACCGTCCACGGCACCCTGCACGGACCGGGATACTCCGGTTCCGGTGGCATCGGAGCCGCGTACACGCTGCCGAACGGGCAGGCGTTCGCCGACGACTTCCACACCTTCGCCCTCGACTGGGCGCCCGACTCCATCACCTGGTCCGTCGACGGTCAGGTCTTCCAGCGCCGCACCCCGGCCGACCTGGGCGGCAACCAGTGGGTGTTCAACAAGCCGTTCTTCCTCATCGTGAACCTCGCGGTCGGCGGCTACTGGCCGGGCGACCCCGACGCCAGCACACGGTTCCCGCAGCAGATGGTCATCGACTACATCCGGGTGACGACCGACTGATCACCGGCCCGCCCCGGGGCGGGCCCCGAAACGTGGACGGCGGCAGAGGTGCTCCTGCCGCCGTCCACCCACCCCCGGCCCGCGAGCGGAATAGTGTGATCCTCATGGAACAGCGCACACTTGGCAGGACCGGCCGTGACGTCTCGGTCGTCGGACAGAGCACCTGGCAGCTCGGGGGCGACTGGGGCGAGGTCGCGGAGGACGACGCGTTCGGAGTCCTCGACACGGCCGTCGTATCCGGCGTCACCTTCTTCGACACCGCGGACGTGTACGGGGACGGCCGCAGCGAACAGCTCATCGGCCGCTACCTCAAGAACCGCCCCGACGCCCACGTCCTCGTCGCCACCAAGATGGGCCGCCGCGCCGACCAGGTCGCTGAGAACTACGTCCTGGACAACTTCCGTACCTGGAACGACCGTTCCCGCGCCAACCTTGGGACCGACACGCTCGACCTCGTACAACTGCACTGCCCGCCCAGCGGCGTCTACTCCTCCGACGCCGTCTACGACGCCCTGGACACCCTGGTCGCCGAGCAGCGGATCGCCGCCTACGCCGTGAGCGTCGAGACCTGCGCCGAGGCGCTCACCGCCATCGCGCGTCCCGGCGTCGCGAGCGTGCAGATCATCCTCAACCCGTTCCGCCTCAAGCCGCTGGACGAGGTGCTCCCGGCGGCGGCAGCTGCGGGCGTCGGCATCATCGCCCGGGTGCCGCTCGCCTCGGGCCTGCTCTCCGGCACGTACACCCAGGACACGGTCTTCGGCCCCGAGGACCACCGTACGTACAACCGGCACGGCGAAGCGTTCGACCGGGGCGAGACGTTCTCCGGCATCGACTACGCGACGGGCGTCGCCGCGGCCGCCGAGTTCGCCGAACTGGCCCCCGAGGGCGCCACCCCCGCGCAGACCGCGCTGCGCTGGATCATCCAGCAACCGGGCGTGACCAGCGTGA
Source organism: Streptomyces sp. NPDC026589 (assembly GCF_040638385.1). Taxonomy (NCBI): domain Bacteria; kingdom Bacillati; phylum Actinomycetota; class Actinomycetes; order Kitasatosporales; family Streptomycetaceae; genus Streptomyces; species Streptomyces sp. NPDC026589. Next base: position 6,514 of record NZ_JBEZYG010000023.1, on the reverse strand, counting down.
TCCCCGGCGCACGCTCGGTGGAACAGGCCCGCGCCAACGCGGCGGCAGCCGCCCTGCCGCCGCTGCCGCAGTCCACGCTGGACGCGGTGCGGGACCTGTACGACCGGTCGATCCGCGCAGAGGTCCACGACCGCTGGTGACGGCGGGCGGGGCCGGCACGATCGGGGCCCCGGCGGGTGAGGAGGAGCGGGAGCGGGCGGGACTCAGTCGTCCTGCTCGTCGTCCCCGCCCTGCCGACCACCGTCCTGCTGGTCCTGTTGGCCCTGCGGGTTCTGCCCGCCTTGTCGGTCCTGCTGCTGCCCGCTGCCGTCGCCGACGTCCTGCGAGGGGCCCGAGGACGGACTCTGATCCGGTGTTCCGGCCGAGCTGGAGTCCGGGGAGAAAAGGATCATTCCGAGATACACGGCGGCCAGGAACGTCGCCGTGCCCGCGATGACACTGGCCACCCTGGGCCGACGCCGTATCGCCTCACGGGTACTGCGACGACGAGCCGGAGCCGATCGGGCCGACGCCTGCCGTCTTCGCCCCGTGGGCCCCGGAAGCCGGTACGTCGTCGGGCCGACCGGCGCCGGCGGCCCGGCGGGGGAGGGCTTCGGGGCCATGGGGGCGGTCGCCCGGTGGGACGTGGGCGTCTGCAAGGGGAGGGGCTCCGGCCGGCCGCGCCAGGCGTCGGTGCGGAACCAGTCGGAGACCTGCTGCGCGGTGGGCCGCTCCTCCGGTTGCTTGGCCAGCAGCCCGAGGAGATACGAGTCGAAGGCGGCGGAGATCTCCACGCCCCGCTGCCGCAGCGGGACCGGCGGGGTATCGACATGCTGGTACAGCGTCGCGGTCGCCGTGTCGGAGCGGAACGGCGGCTGCCCGAGCAGCAGTTGATAGACGACGCAGCCCAGGGAGTACATGTCGGACGCGGAGTCGGCGGTACGTCCCAGCGCCCGCTCGGGGGCCAGGTAGAGGCTCGTGCCGACGATATGGCCGGCCGTCGTCAGCGCGGTCGAGGGGTCGTCGACGAACTGGGCGATCCCGAAGTCGCCGATCTTCACCGAACCGTCCGCGTCCAGCATCAGGTTGCCCGGCTTGATGTCACGGTGGACGATGCCCTGGCGGTGCGCGGCGGCCAGCCCGGCGGCAGCCTGACCCGCGATCAGGGCGACCTGTTCGGGATGGACCCGCTCCTGGGCGGCCAGCAGGTCCCCGAGGCTCTGCCCCTCGACCAGCTCCATCACGAGGAAGAACCGGTCCTCCCAGGCCCCGAAGTCGAACACGGCCACCAGGTGCGGATGGCTCAACCGGGCGGCGGTCTGCGCCTCCAGCCGGAAGCGGGCGGTCGACGAGGCGTCCGCCTGGTCCCCCAGCAGCAGCTTCACGGCCACGGCGCGTCCCAGCACCTCGTCCGTGGCACGCCACACCTCGCCCATGCCGCCACGACCGATGGGGGATACCAATCGGTACCGACCAGCTACCAGCACCTGTACACCTATCTCGAATGGCGGCCCGCTCCGGCTGCCGGGCCCCGTGGTTCCCGGTCTCCGGCGGAGCCCGGGGCGGAGCGGCGAACGACATGATCAGGATATCGGTCCGGCGGGGTCCCGATGCCCCGACGGGCCTTTCGCCGGGCTCTGCTGACGGCCCGGTACTCCTCCGCGCCCGCCCCGGCGCCGGGAGCGCCCGCCGGGCCCCGGTTCAGTCGAGCAGCCGACGGTACGCGGCATCGGCCGTGAACGCGGACTGCCCGCCCCTGAAAAGCAGTTCGGCGGTCCCGAACGCCGGGTCGGACGCCGTCCCCGGCACATAGGGGACGGCGAAGCACCGCATGCCCGCCGCGTACGCGGCCGCCGCTCCGGGAGGGGCGTCCTCCAGCACCACGCAGTCCGCCGGCTCCGCCCCCATCCGTCGGGCCGTCTCCAGGAACACGTCCGGCTCGGGCTTGCCGTGCGCGACCTCCTCGGCGGAGACGTACAGCGGGATGTACGCGTCGAGCCCGGTCACCGCGAGGACCGCCCCGATCGCGGCCCGGGACGAACCGGAGGCCACAGCCATCGGCACCCCGGCCGCGTGCAGGCGCTCCACGAAGACCCGCATCTGTGGGAAGACCTCCGTCGACGCCCCGGCCAGCTCCAGATACAGGGCGTTCTTCCCGGCGAGCAACTCCTCGACCGGGGCGTCGATCCCGTACTCCGCGCGCAGGACCGTCAGCGTCTCCCGGGTGCCGATGCCGATGAACCGGGTGTGGGCCTCCCAGTCGAAGTCCCGCACCCCGTACCGGGCGAGCAGCCGGCGCCCCGCCTCGAAGTAGTTCGGCTCGCTGTCCACCAGCGTCCCGTCGAGATCGAAGATCACGTGCGGGCCGGGCGCGGTCACGGGGCGGGACGTCATGGCCCCAGCATGCCGCAGTCCCCAGTGGCGGGTCCGGTCACCCCCGGCCGGGTGCGGGGCCCGGCCGGTCCCGGCCGCCCGCCGCGCGTCCCACGGATTCGACCAGCGGCAGCATCCGGTGCGCCACCCGCTCGCGGAGCGCCACATCGGTCCGGGTCCTGACGACCCCCGGGAGCTGGATCAGCCGTTGGATCACGTCTTCCAGATGCCCGGCGTCCCGGGCGACGACGCGGGTCAGCAGATCGCCCCCGCCCGTCGTCGAGAACGCCTCGATGATCTCGGGCACGGCCGCCAGGGCGTCGCCCACCTCGACCAGATGCCCCTGCGTGACCTCCAGGTGCACGAAGGCGAGCACGGGATGGCCGAGCGCGGCGGGGGAGAGGGTCGGCCCGGTACCGGTGATCACACCGTCGCGCTCCAGCCGGTCGAGCCGGGCCTGCAGCGTGCCGCGGGCCACGCCGAGGATGCGCGCGTACTCCCGGACGCTGGTACGCGGCTGCTCGATCAGCAGGCGCAGGATCCGGGTGTCGAGAGCGTCCACCGCCATGATCCGCAGATCTCCTTCCGAGCCGTCCGGTGCGGCCCCGACTGTACCCAGGGCGAGGGCCCCGCGCCGCCGGGGCGGTACGACAGCGCCTCACCCGTAGAACGACAGCAGCCAGGCCATCAGTACGGCCGTCAGGACGAACTGGGCCACGGCGGCGCCCCAGTACCGTCCCCAGCACAGCGCCGGCCCCACAGCCGCCAGCACGCCGCCGCTCACCAACAGCTCCGTTGCCGGAACGGCGGCTTCCGCACCGTTGTGCGCGGCGGCCCAGCCGCCGATGCCGACCACGAGCCAGGCGTAGCCGCCGACGAGCGCGTCGAGCGGCAGCAGAGCCAGGAACACCAGGAGGTTCGCCCCTCCGCTCCGTGGTTCGCGTTCCTCCCGGGCCCCGTCCGCGTGCAGGTCCATGTCCATGGCGGCATGGTGTGCCGCCCGTCCCGTCCGGGGGATGAGTACGCGTACTCATCCCCCCGTTCCCCCCGAACCGGAGCCAGGCCGTCCGGTGCGTTCGTCCGCCGCGCGTGCGGTGGTGCCCGCCCCGGGTGGTCCGTTGGTACGCCGGTGGCCGAACGTTCACGCGATCTGCTGGGCCATTGGTGCAAGGTTCTCCTCCCCGTTTGATCCAAGAGCCCGATAGATGCTGCAATGGATCCATCGATGGCGCTGCGGACTTCCGCGGCGCCTTTTTCATGCGAGTCCTGCGGAGACGCGGAAGGGGCGGAAGTGTGCTGAAGAGGGTGTTCGTGGCGCCGGACCCGGGGCGGGTGCGGCTGCGCTTCGCCGGCCGTGGGGTTCTCGGCATCAGCCTCGCGGTCGCGCTGTGCGGCCTCGCCGGGCACTCGCTCGTGGCGGCCATCACGGGCGGCCTCGCGGCGCTGCTCGCCCTGTTCACCGTGACCGACCCGACGGTGCGCGGTCAGGCGGTCACCACCGTCCTGCTCCCCGTCGTCGGCCTGCCCGTCCTCGCCGTCGCCGCCGTGCTGCACGACCAGCCGGTCGCCCGCGACCTGATCTTCCTCGCCGTGATGGGGGCGGGCGTGTACGCCCGGCGCTGGGGGCCACGCGGGCACGCGCTGGGCGTCTTCGCGTTCATGATGCTGTTCGCCGCCCAGTTCCTGCACACCGTGCCCGGTCAGCTTCCCGAGCTGTACGTCGCCGTGCTGCTGTCCCTGGGGGCCTCGTCCGCCGTGCGCTTCGGCCTGTGGTGCTACGAGCGGCGGCTGCCCGTCGCGGCCGCTCCCGCTCCCCCGGAGGGCCCGGGCCCGCTGCGCATCACCACCCGGCAGGCCGTCCAGGCCACCCTGGGCGGGGCCTTCGCGCTGGGCCTGGGGCAGATTCTGTCCGACCAGCGGTGGTACTGGGCCGTGGGAGCCACCTGGTGGGTCTTCGTGAACACCACGTCGCGCGGAGAGACGCTCGTACGGGGATTCCGGCGGGTCCTGGGCACCGTGATCGGGATCGTCGCCGGCTTCGCCGTGGCCATCCCGCTCGACGGCGCGGGAGCCCCGACCGCCGCCATCGTCGCGGTCAGCGTCTTCGGCATCTTCTACACGGCGGCGGTCTCGTACAGCTGGATGATGTTCTTCGTGACGGTGATGGCCAGCATGCTCTACGGGGCGCTGGGAGTCCTGGACGCCGCCCTGCTCTGGCTGCGCGTCGCGGAGACCGCCGTCGGCTCCCTCGGCGCGGTCCTCGCCGTGCTGCTGGTCCTCCCCGTCACCACCCACGCCATCACCGACGCGTGGATCCAGAAGGCCCTGCGGTGCGTCCACGCCTGCACGGCGGAGGCCGCCGACCGGCTCGCCGGCTCGACGGTCGCCGACCCCGGCCCCCGCGTCGCCGAACTGGAGGTGCTGCTCGGCCGGGTCCGGCTCTCGCTCGCGCCGCTGGTGCACCCCCTGAGCCCGCTGCCGGCCCGCAAGGCGCGAGCCCGCCAGGTGATCGCGCTGCTGGACGACTGCGTGACCGAGGTCCGGGGCCTGGCCTCGATCGCCGCCGACCCGGACGCCTCGCACGACGCACGGCTGTCCGCCGCGTGCTCCCGCGTCGAGATGGCCGTCGAGGCGCTGACCGCGCCCGAAGGCTCCCGCGGCTTCCACCTGCCCGAGCTGCCCGGGGCCGCCGCCGACCCGGCCCTGGCCCACCTGCACGGCCTGGAGCGCGCACTAGCCGCGCTGGCGGCACCGCTCCAGGGCCGTGGCGGCCGGGCGCCGGCCGTGGCCCCCGAACCGGCCTGACCACCGGGGCCGCGGGCCGGCGCCGGCCGAGTCCTTCCGGCCGCATTGGTCTGGACCGCGGCGGGGTGCCTGCTACCGTCGGCCGTGAAGATCGCGGCGACGGTGAAGAGGGGTAGCGCGATGATCGGCAACAGCGCCGGGCGGGCATTCATAGGGTCGTTCACCTCGGCGGGCGGGCGCGGGATCACCGCCGCCGCCGTGGACCGGGACACCGGCGCGCTGACGGTGCTGGGGTCCACGGACGCCGTGCCCGACCCCTCGTTCCTCACGGTCGGCCCGGGCGGCGCGGTCCTGTACGCGGTCGGAGAGAGCGCCCCGGGCGTCGCCGCCGCCTTCGCCCTCGACGGCGAGGTGCCGGCGCTCCTGGGGCCCGTCCGCGCCGTCGACGGCGATGCGCCCACCCACCTCGCGCTCGCCGCGAACCACCTGGTCACGGCCAACTACACCTCCGGTAGCGTCACCGCCCTGCCGGTCCTCGCCGACGGCTCGCTCGGAGCGGCGGCCTCGGTGCTCCAGCACGAGGGCAACGGCCCGGACACCGGCCGCCAGGAAGCCCCGCACGCCCACCAGGTGCTCGCCGACCCCTCGGGTAACTGGGTGGTCAGCGTGGACCTCGGCACCGACTCGGTACGCGTCTGCGCCCTGAACCCCGCCACCGGCGTCCTGCGCCTGCACAGCGAGACCGCCGTGCGCCCCGGCACCGGTCCGCGCCATCTGGCCTTCCACCCCTCGGGCTCGTTCGCCTACGTCCTGGGCGAGCTGGAACCGACCCTCACCGTGTGCCGCTGGGACGCGGCCGCGGGCCGTCTCGACGTGCTCGGCGAGACACCGGTGCTGCCCGAGCACGAGGCGGCCGACGACGCGGCGCGCACCTACCCGTCCGAGGTGGTCGTCGCGCACGACGGGCGCTTCCTGTGGACCGCCAACCGGGGCCACGACAGCATCTCCGTGCTCACCCTCGACGAGAGCGGCGAGAAGGCGGCCCTGGTGGCCACCGTCGGCTGCGGCGGCCGTTGGCCGCGCGACCTCACCCTCGACCCGAGCGGCCAGTGGCTGTACGCGGCCAACGAGCACTCCGGGAACGTCAGCTGGTTCGCCGTGGACGCCGAGACGGGCGTCCCGCGGCACGCGGGCTCCGTCGAGGTTCCCGCGGCTTCCTGCGTCGTCCTCGTCTGACGGCGGTCGCCCAGGGGCAGCACGTTCGGCAGCGGTCGCCCGGGACGGTCGTGTCTGACGGCGACCGCCTCGCACGGCGCACCCTACTGCGGCTGCCCCGGGCAGGTATCCGACACCGGCCACCCCCGGACAGCGCGGCGGGCCCGGACAGGAGATCTCCTCCTGTCAGTCCAGCGAGAAG
>NZ_JBEZYG010000022.1:64031-152507 GCF_040638385.1 Streptomyces sp. NPDC026589 | reverse complement strand
AGCGGTGGCCTTGCCATCGAGAATCTGGGCAGTCATGCGCCCATCCTCGCGGATGCGACGGACAACCGTCCGTCGCGCCACCGACGTATCCGCTTACGGTCGTCCCGCTGCGAGTCGCCATTTCAACGGCGGCCGCCCACAAGGGAGATCGGGGGTGTATTCGTGCGGATCGGACTGCTCACCGACGGTGGTTATCCGTATGCGACCGGTGAGTCCAGACTCTGGTGCGACCGACTGGTGCGCGGGCTGCCGCAGCACGAGTTCGACCTGTTCGCCCTGAGCCGCTCCGCCCACCAGGAGGACCAGGGCTGGGTCCGGCTTCCGTCCCAGGTCAGCCGGGTGCGCACCGCGCCGCTGTGGACCCCCGAGGACGGCACCCTGCGCGGCAGCGGCGAACGCGGCCTGCTGGCCCGGCTGGTGACCGGGGGCGAACGGTCCTACGGGCGGCGCGACCGCAGGCGGTTCACCGACGGCCTCACCGCCCTCGCCACCGCGATCTGCACCCCCGACGAGGCCGGTACGGGAGCGGGTGAGGGAACCGGCGCGGAGTTGTTCGCCGAAGGGCTCTACGGCCTCGCCGAGCTGGCCCGCGAGCGCGGCGGACTCCATCTCGCCCTGCGCTCCGAGGACACCGTCCGGATCCTGGAGGCCGCCTCCCGCGCCCGGGGCACCGGCCGCACCGTGCAGAGTGCCACCGTCCCCGACCACCTCGCCTTCGCCGCCGAGCTGGAGCGCGCGCTGCGCCCGCTCTCGCTGGACTGGTACGACCAGGAGAGCCTCGGAGCGGTCGACCTCTGCCATGCGGCCTCCGGTGGAGCGGCCGCGCTCCCGGGGCTCCTGGCCAAACGCTTCTTCGGGGTGCCGCTGCTGGTCACCGAGCACGGCGTCCCGCTGCGCGCGCACTACCTGGCCGCCTGCGACACCCCGTACGGAACCCCTGTGCGCGCCCTCCTCGCCGGATTCCACGGCCGCCTCACCACCGAGGTCTACCGGCAGGCCGCGATCGTCACCCCCGGCAACACCCACGTCCGGCGCTGGCAGCAGCGCTGCGGAGCGGACCCCGCCAAGCAGCGCACGGTCTACCCGGGAATGGCGGCCGAGCGCTTCGGCCAGGTCGGCGAGGACGCCGAGCGCCTCGCCGCGGTCGGCGGGGGCGAAGGCGCGGGCGGCCCCGACACGCTGGTCTGGGTCGGCCGGATCGAGCCCGCCAAGGACCTGATCGCCCTCCTCCACGCCTTCGCCGAGGTCCGCCGCGCCGAGCCCGGCGCCCGACTGCGCCTCTTCTGCGCCCCGGCGGACGGCGACGAGGCGGCCACCACCTACCTCGCCCACTGCACGGCCCTGGCCGCCCGGCTCTTCCCGGACGAGGCCGCCGGCGCGCGCACCGAGGGCGTCAGCCCGGTCACCTTCGAGGAGATCGGCGGCCCCGAGGTCCCCGACCTCGCCGAGGCCTACGGCGCGGGCGGCGTGATCGTGCTGTCCAGCGTCGTCGAGGGCTTCCCGGTGAGCCTCGTCGAAGCCATGTTCTGCGGCCGGGCCACCGTCTCCACCGACGTGGGAGCGGTCGTCGAAGTCATCGGCGGCACCGGCCTGGTGGTGCCCCCGCGCAACCCCAAGGCGCTCGCCGACGCCTGCGTCGCACTGCTGCGCGACCCCGGGCGTCGAGCACGCCTGGGGGCCGCCGCAAGGGCCCGCGCGCTCGAACTCTTCACCGTCGAACAGAACCTCGCGGCATTTCGCGGCATTTACCTGGAGCTGATCTCGCACACCCCGGTGCGCCGCGAGGCCGACACCGTGGACGCCCACGGCGACCCGCTGCCCTTCGCCACCCCGCCGGAAGCCCGCCTCCTCGGCCACTGGACCCAGCGCGGGCCGCACCTCCGTCCACAGCCGGACCCGGAGCAGTCCGACGCCTCCGTGCCGAGCCGGGCGTCCGCGCCCGGGAGCCGACTGCCGGCCCGGCCAGGGGAGCCCGAGCCGCAGCACCCGCGGGAGCCGGAGCCCGAGGGCGTCTGCGCGATCGCGTCCGGACCGGCGGGAGACAGCAATGCGTGACCACCCGGCCTTCCACGAACCGGCCTTCCACGAACCGGCCTTCCACGAACCGGCCTTCCACGAACCGGCCTTCCACGAACCGGCCTTCCACGAAGCGAGCTTCCCCGGCCCCGGAGGCCGCCCCGACCACGGAGACCACCCGATGACCCGTCCGGACGACCCGGAACGCACCGCGCCCGCCCCGGAACGCCCCGCGGAGATCCGGCCCCGCACCACGGCGCGCCGGGCGCCGGGCGCCGCCGCCCGCCGAGGCCCGGCCGACCCGGTGAAGTCCCTCCTGCACCACCACCGCGACCTGTGCGAACGGGCCGTGGACCCCCTGGAGATCGCCGCCGGACTGGAGGCGCACGGCCTCACCGACCGCACCGCCGCCCGCTACCGCCACCGGGACGTCTTCGCCCTCGCCGAGGAGCTGTACGCCCGCATCCCGCCCCGTACGCGGGAGCGCGTCGCCGACGGGCCTCCCGGCCCCGGTCCCGACACCGACGCGCGAGCCGCGTGGACGCTCCTCGCCCTGCTCCCGGGTGCCGCCTGCCTGGCGACCGCCGGGGTGCTCCGGGTCACCGAGGGCGCCCTCGGTGACGGGACGCGGGCCCTCGTCACCGTCGTCGGCGCCGTCCTGGCCTGCCTGGCCCTCCGGGCGTGCCTGGGCCGGGGCCCTCTGCGCGCCCCCGACGGAGCGGGCCGGGCCGGGATGTACGGCTGCTGGCTGCTGAGCTACGCGGTGTACGGCGAGGAACTGCTCGCCCAGGTCATGACCGGCGGGCCGGACGGTACGTGGGACGGCACCCCGGCCCCGCTGCTCGGTCTCGCCGCCGCCGTCGCCCCGGCCGCCTGGTGCGTCCATCTCTTCACCGTCCACGCCCACCGCAAACTGACCGGCAGCCGCGCCCTTGAGGAGTTCGGCGCGGGCGTGCGGCCCTTGCTCCTGGCGGCCGTCACCCTCTTCCTCGGCGCGCTGCTGCCCCTGCTGTACCTGGCCGACCTCGGCCTCGGCGGCGGCACGCCCGTCGCGGCCGCCGCCCTCGGGGTCCTGTTCTTCGTGGCCCGGCTGCTCGCCGCGCACGGGCTGCCCGAACCGGGAACCGTCGCGCTCGCCGCCGCCTGCGCCGTCGAGGCCGGGGCCACGGCCCTCGTCCTCGCCGCCCGGCTCCCCGGACTCGAACCCCTCGCCCGGCCCGTGAACGCCCTCGTCTCGGTGGGCGGGACCGGAGCCGTGTCCGCCCTCGCCTGCGGCGGGGCCGCCGTCGGCCTCCTGCTGCACGCGGCGTTCGCGCTCTCCCGCGCCTCCGCCCACACCCGGACCTGAGCCGGCCCCACCGACGTACCTCCGCCCGACCCACCGACGTACCTCCGCCCGACGTACCCACGAACCACCGCACGACCCGCCTACCGCACCAGCCCCTCCGACCGTTCCACCGCTTCACCGCCCCACGTCCGCGGAGCCGACGCCGTGGGCTCGTCCAGCACCGCACGACCGACTCGATGACCTAGGAGAAACCCGCCATGACCCCCCAACCCCCCGCACCGGCAGTGAGCCGTCGGCACCGAGGCGGTGCGCGATGAGGGTGCTGCTGCTCGGAGCCAACGGATTCCTCGGCCGCTTCGTCGCCGACCGTCTGCTCGCCGATCCGGCCGTCCACCTCACGGCTCTGGGCCGCGGCGACGACGCCGACGTCCGGTTCGACCTCGCGGGCGGCAGTCCCGGGGCGCTCACCCGCTTCCTGGACGCCGTCCATCCCGGAGTCGTCGTCAACTGCGCGGGCGCCACGCGCGGCGGCGCCCGCGACCTCACCCGGCACAACACCGTCGCCGTCGCCACGGTCTGCGAGGCCCTGCGCCGCAGCGGCTGCGGGGCGCGGCTCGTCCAGGTCGGCTGCGCCTCGGAGTACGGGCCCTCGCAGCCCGGGTCCTCCACCGCCGAGGACGCGGTCCCGCGCCCCGGCGGCCCGTACGGCGTCAGCAAGCTCGCCGCCACCGAACTGGTCCTCGGCTCCGGCCTCGACGCCGTCGTCCTGCGGGTCTTCTCGCCCGTCGGCCCCGGCACCCCCGCCGGCTCCCCGCTCGGCCGGCTCGCCGAGGCGATGCGCCGGGCCATGCAGTCCGGCGACGGCGAACTGAAGCTCAGCGGTCTCGGCGTGCAGCGGGACTTCGTCGACGTACGGGACGTGGCGCGGGCCGTCCACGCCGCCTCGCTCTCCGCCGCCCAGGGCGTCGTCAACATCGGCACCGGGCGGGCCGTCCGTCTCCGCGACGCCGCCGCCGTCCTGGCGAGAGTCGCCGGGTACGCGGGCGCCCTCCACGAGCTGGACACGCCCCCCGCGCGCCTGCCCATCGGGGCTCCGCGCACCTCCGCCGAGTCCGTCATGGAGCACCTCGCCGCCACCCCGTCCCCGTATCCCGACGGCTGCGGCGCCTGGCAGCAGGCCGACGTCCGTACCGCGCGGGACCGGCTCGGCTGGCGGCCCCGGATCAATCTGGAGGAGTCCCTGGCGGACATCTGGATGGAGGCGGCGTGCCGTATCTGACCGCTCCCGCCGACGCCCGCCGCACCGCGGGCGGCGAACAGCTCGGCTTCGGCGTCCCCGGCTACGCCCACCCGCTGCTCGCCCCCGCCGAATGGGCCGAACTGGCCCGCCCCGGCACCCCGCTGCACTGGGCCGTCCTCAACATCGCGGACGGCCCCGGCTCCCGGCCCGACCCGCACTGCCTGGAGGCGGCGGGCAGGCTGCGCAACGCCCGCGAACGCGCCCTGCACGGCTGCTCCCCGGACGACACCGTCCGGGCCTCCGGCGGCAGGCTGCTCGGCCACCTCGACCTGGCCTGGGGCGAGCGGCCGTTCGAGGAGCTGATCGCGGACGCCCGGTCCTTCATCGACTGGTACCGGATCGGCGGCTTCTACCTCGCCCGCTGCCCCGCCGAGCGGACCGAGCTGCCGGCCGTCCGCAGGCTCACCGGTACGCTCCACGCCCTGCTGGCGGAGAGCGACAGCGCCGACGATGGGGGCCGGCTGGTGCTGGGCCACGGCAGGCACCCGTATCCCGGGTACGCGGAGGCGGCCGACCAGCTGGTCACCTTCCAGGGCCCGTGGACCGACTACCGCTGGTCCCAGGTGGCCGAGTGGACGGCCGAGTATCCACCGGAGCGGTTCGCCCACCTTGTCCACGGGGTGCCGCGCACCCACCTGGAGGAGGCCATGCGCATCGCCCGCTGGCAGGGCGCCGGGACGATCTTCTTCACGGACCGGAACGACCGGGACGACCGAAGCGGACAAAGCGACCCATTCGCCGCGCTGCCCAGGTACTGGGACGAAATCGTCTCGCGGATCGGACCTGGTATCTCGGAATGAGGAGGGGCGTGGCAGTGTTACGGGGAGAACAACCGTACGTAGTCGACCGTAAGAAGCCGGTCTACGTAGAATCCGACCACCTGCATTGTTGAGGTTCCTGTGTCGCTGCCACCCCTGGTCGAGCCAGCTGCTGAGCTCACCGTCGACGAGGTCCGCAGGTACTCCCGCCACCTGATCATCCCGGATGTGGGGATGGACGGGCAGAAGCGCCTGAAGAACGCCAAGGTGCTGTGTGTCGGCGCCGGCGGCCTCGGCTCGCCGGCCCTGATGTATCTGGCCGCGGCCGGTGTCGGCACGCTCGGCATCGTGGAGTTCGACGAGGTCGACGAGTCGAACCTGCAGCGCCAGATCATCCACAGCCAGGCCGACATCGGCCGGTCCAAGGCGGAGTCCGCCAAGGACTCCGTGCTGGGCATCAACCCGTACGTCAACGTGGTCCTTCACGAAGAGCGGCTCGAAGCCGAGAACGTGATGGAGATCTTCGCGCAGTACGACCTGATCGTGGACGGCACGGACAACTTCGCCACCCGCTATCTCGTCAACGACGCCGCGGTGCTGCTGAACAAGCCGTACGTCTGGGGCTCGATCTACCGCTTCGACGGCCAGGCCTCCGTGTTCTGGTCCGAGCACGGGCCCTGCTACCGCTGCCTCTACCCGGAGCCCCCGCCGCCGGGCATGGTTCCTTCCTGCGCCGAGGGCGGCGTGCTGGGCGTGCTCTGCGCGTCCGTCGGCTCCATCCAGGTCACCGAGGCCATCAAGCTGCTCGCCGGGGTCGGCGACCCGCTGGTCGGCCGCCTGATGATCTACGACGCCCTGGAGATGCAGTACCGCCAGGTCAAGGTCCGCAAGGACCCCGACTGCGCGGTCTGCGGCGAGAACCCCACCGTCACCGAGCTCATCGACTACGAGGCCTTCTGCGGCGTCGTGTCCGAGGAGGCGCAGGAGGCGGCGCTCGGCGCGACGATCACTCCCAAGCAGCTCAAGGAGTGGATCGACGGCGACGAGAAGATCGAGATCATCGACGTCCGCGAGAAGAACGAGTACGAGATCGTCTCGATCCCCGGCGCGAAGCTGATCCCGAAGGGCGAGTTCCTCATGGGCACCGCCCTCCAGGACCTCCCGCAGGACAAGCGCATCGTCCTGCACTGCAAGACGGGCGTCCGCAGCGCCGAGGTCCTCGCGGTCCTCAAGTCCGCGGGCTTCGCCGACGCGGTGCACGTCGGCGGCGGCGTGATCGGCTGGGTCAACCAGATCGAGCCCGAGAAGCCGGTGTACTAGAGCGTTCCGTACCGATGCCGTACGGAAGGGGCCGGTCCGCGCACGCGCGGACCGGCCCCTTCCGTATGCCCGGACTCCCGGGCCCCTCCTACGAGCAGGTCGTGCCGTCCTCGGGGACCTTCCCGTCCAGGAAGTAGTCGTCGATCGTCGAGGTCACACAGTCGTTGCCGCCGTAGGCCCCGTGCCCCTCGCCCTTGTTGGTCAGCAGGATGCCGACGCCCTTGCCCAGCTCGTCCGCCATCCGCCGCGCCCCCTCGTACGGGGTCGCCGGGTCGCCGGTCGTCCCGACGACCAGGATCGGGCCCGCGCCCGGTGCGCTGGTCTCCGGTGTCTCGTGCTCCCCCTCGACCGGCCACTGGGCGCACCAGCCCACGGTGTCCCAGGCCAGGAACGGGCCGAAGACCGGTGACAGCTTCCGGAACTCCGGCAGCAGCGCGCGGGCCTCGTCCACGGTGGGGCGGGACGCCGAGTCGGCGCAGGAGATCGCCCGCTGCGAGTGGCTCTGGGTGTCGTAACGCCCCTGCTCGTCCCGGCCGTTGTACGAGTCGGCGAGCCGGAGCAGACCATTGCCCGTTCCGGCGTTCTCCGCCTCGTCGAGCGCGGCCGTCAGGGCGGGCCAGTCCGATGCGGAGTACAGCGGGGTGACGATGCCGGTGATGGCGAGCGACTCGCTCAGTTCGCGGCCCGAATCGGTCGGCAGCGGGCTCCGGTCCATGCGGGCCAGCAGCCGGGCGATGCGCTCGGAGCCCGCCTCCGGGTCCTGGCCGCGGTCCTTGAGGTAGTTCTCCAGGGCGCGCTGGAAGCCCGTGGTCTGGTTGCGGGCGTGCCCGGTCCCGTCGGCCGTCGGGTCGACGACCGCGTCCAGCACGGTACGTCCCACCTTGTGCGGGAAGAGGTGCGCGTACGTTCCGCCCAGCTCCGTACCGTAGGAGAAGCCGAAGTAGGACAGCTTCTCGTCGCCCAGGACCTCGCGGATCAGGTCCAGGTCGCGGGCGGCGTCGACCGTCCCGACGTGCGGCAGGATCGCGCCCGAGCGGCGCTCGCAGCCGGTGCCGAAGTCCGCGGCGTCCTCGATGAACGCCGTCTCCTCGGCCGCCGTGTCCGGAGTCAGGTCGACGTTCCGGTGGGCCTGCTCCTGCTCCTTGTCGGTGCGGCAGCGCACCCCGGAGCTGGCCGCGACCCCGCGCGGGTCGAAACTCACCAGGTCGTAGCGGTAGTTGAGGTTTGCGTACGCGTCGGCCGAGCGCGGCAGCATCGCGACGCCGGATCCGCCGGGTCCGCCGAAGTTGAACAGCAGCGAGCCGAGCCGCCGCCCCTTGTCCCGGGCCTCCTTTCGGACCAGCGCGACGGAGAGCGTCTCCCCCGTCGGCTCCGCGTAGTCCAGCGGTACCTCCACGCTCGCGCAACGCCAGGCGGAGCCGGGGGCCTCGCCGCCCCGGGGGGCCGGGCAGCGCTTCCAGTCGAGGCGCTGCGAGGTGAGGGCGGAGGGCAGCTCCGGTGTCTTGGGGGAGTCCTTGAGGTTCGTGGGCGTGGGCGCGGCCGAGGCGCCGGCGGGACCGCCGCCCGCCGGATCGCTCGCCTCCGGCTCCGAGCTCAACAAGCCGCAGCCGGCCAGCAGTCCCACCGCGAGGAGGGCTGCTCCTGTCGAGACGGCGGCCCGCTGGCCACGACGGTGCGCACGCATGATCCGGCTTCCCTCCCTGGGGGGCGTCCTGCCCGAGGCCGGTGGTGACGCGTCGGGCGGCTGAGATGTGCGGCCATGCTAACCGGCATGCGCGACAAGGGAGTCGGGGGTCGGAGTCACCCGCAGACGGTGCCGGACTTCGGCACCGTACCGTTCAACAGATAGCCTTCCACCGTCCGTTGCACACACGCGTCCTTGCTGTTGTACGCCCCGTGCCCCTCGCCCTCGTAGGTGAGCTCGACGCCGACGCCCTCGCCCAGCTTCTCCACCATCGCCTTCGCACCCGCGTACGGGGTCGCCGGGTCACCGGTGTTGCCGATGACCAGGATCGGAGCGGAGCCGGGGGCGCTGACATCCGGGGTCTTCCAGGCGCCCGCCACCGGCCAGCCGGTACAGCTCATCAGGCCCCAGCCCAGGTAGTCCCCGAACAGCGGGGACGCCTTGCGGAACGCGGGCAGCGCCGCCTTCGTCTGCTCCAGCGAGAACCGCTGCTCGCTGTCCGCGCAGTTGATGGAGATGTTGGCGGCGTTGGAGTTGTCGTACCGCCCGTCCTCCGAGCGGCCGTTCAGCGAATCGGCCAGGGCGAGGAGCAGCCCGCCGTTCCCGCCGCCCGCCTCGTCCAGGCCCTGTTCCAGCAGCGGCCAGGTCTCTTTGGAGTACAGCGCGGACGCGATGCCGGTGGTGGCCAGCGTCTGCGTCAGCGCCCGGTCGCCGAGTCCGTCGACGGGCTCCTCCTCCAGCTCGGCCAGCAGATCGGCGATGCCCTGCTCGACCTCCTGCCGACTGGCCCCGGGCAGCGCGCAGTCGTCGCGCTCCGCGCAGTCCTTCGTGAAGTTGTCCAGGGCCAACTGGAAGCCCTGGGCCTGGCCGATGGCCGACTGCTCGGCGTCCTTCGTGGGGTCGACCACCGCGTCGAAGACCGCCCGGCCGACCTTGTCGGGGAAGAGGTGGGCGTAGACGCCGCCCAGCTCGGTACCGTACGAGATGCCGAAGTAGTGCAGCTTGTCGTCGCCCAGCACCGTGCGCATCAGATCCATGTCGCGGGCGGCGTTCGTCGTGCCCACGAAGGGGAGTTCGGGGCCGGAGTTCTCCTCGCAGTCCGCGATGAAGTCCTTCTGCCCCTGGACGAACTGCTTCTCCTCGGCCGCGTCGTCCGGGGTGGAGTCCTCCTGGTAGAAAGCGTCGAGCTGGGCGTCGTCGGCGCACTCGACGCCCTCGCTGCGGCCGACCCCGCGCGGGTCGAAGCTCACCAGGTCGTACCGGGTACGGAGCTTGTCGTACTCGGTGCCGAACGCGGGCAGCGTCGCGACGCCGGACGCGCCCGGTCCGCCGAAGTTGAACACCAGCGAGCCGATCCGCCGCTTCGGCTCCTTGGCCTTCGCCCGCACCAGCGCCAGCTCGATCGTGCGGCCGTCCGGCTCCGCGTAGTCGAGGGGTACGTCCATGAAGGAGCACTCCCACACCACGCCGCCGGGCAGCGGCGACGGCGACTCGCCGCCGCCCTGGGCCGAGTTCGGGGGCGGGCACGGGGACCATGCGAGCTGCTGCGACGCCAGATCGTCGGCGGTGGAGGACGGAGAGGCGGTCGAGGCCCCGGTGGGCGTCGAGGACCCCTCCCCGTCACCGTCGCCCGAACAGGCGGCCAGCGGCAGCAGCACGGTGGCGGCGAGGGCGGCGGCACGCAGAGCGGGGGAAGTCCTCATGCCCCCATCGTGCGGCGGGGCGCCGGGGAGCGCGGCCGGGCGCGGTCCATGCGGGTGGCGGGGGCCCGCTGCTGCCGGGCTGCCCTCCGGGCGGCGACGGGAGTTCGACGACAGGGCCGGGGCCGCAGCTCGCCCGCGGGGGCCCGGCGGGCGGGGCTGCTCGCCCGGCCACGGCCTCCGGCTACAGCTCGCCCTTGCGGGTCAGCTGGTTGAAGGCGATCCACCCCGGCAGCACCGGCAGCCACAGCGTCATCACCCGGTAGAGCAGCACCGCGGGCGCCGCGACCTCCGCCGGCAGGCCGACCGCGATCAGGCCCAGCGTCAGCGCGCCCTCGACCGCGCCCATTCCGCCCGGCGTCGGGGCCGCCGAGCCGATCGCGTTCCCGGCCAGGAAGACCACCGCGATGCTCGCGTAGCTCAGCTGGGGCACGTCCGGACCGCTGAACGCCCGGATCGAGGCGTCCAGGCAGAGCACGAACAGGCCGGTCAGCAACAGCATGCCGCTGATGCCCGTCAGCAGCTTCTGCGGCCGCTGCACCACGTCCAGCATGCGCGGCACGACCCCGGCGAACAGCGAGCGCACCCGCGTCACCACGAACTTCCGCAGGAACGGGACCGCCGTCACCACCAGCACCAGCACCGCGACCGTCAGCAGACCGGCGATCACCGTCCGGGACGGGGTCAGCGAGTCCGGGGTCCGCTCCGTACCGGTGAGATACCCGAACAGCGCCAGCAGCATGATGTGGGCGCCGAGCCCGAAGAGCTGCGAGGCCCCGACGCTCGCCACCGCGAGCCCGGGGCGCACCCCGGCGCGCTGGAGGAAGCGGGTGTTCAGGGCCACGCCCCCGATGGCCGCCGGCGCGACGATCTTCACGAACGAGCCGGCCACCTGCGCCTGCACGGTCTTCGAGAACGGCACCCGCTCCGGCACGAAGCCCAGCAGACTCATCGCCGCCGCCACGTAGCTCAGCGCCGAGAATCCGAGGGCGGCCGCCACCCAGCCCCACTCCGCCTGCTCCACGACCACCCCGAAGTTCGCCTGGGTGACCTGTGAGATCAGGAAGTACGCGGCGATGGCCCCGGCGATGAAGCTGAAGAGGGTGCGCGGTTTGATGCGCTCCAGGCGGACCGGTTCGACCGGGGCCTGCGGGCGGATCAGCAGCACCTGACGCCGGATCTGGGCGAGCAGATCCTCCTCGCGGGCCTCCTCCAGCGCGTCGTCCATGGCGCGCTTCTCGGCCTGCTTCTCGGTGCGCAGCGATTTGCGCTCCGCCTTGTGGTCCGCCTTGAGGTCTGGCTTGGGGCTCGTCCTGGGGCCCGCCTTCGGTTCGGTTCCCCGGTCCGCGCCGTGCTGCGGGGGAGTCCCACCGGTGGACTCCCCGGCGGAGTCCGCGGTGGAGTCCTCAGCGGCCTGCGCCTTCGCCTGCTTGGCCGCCTGCGAGGCCTCCACCACCGCTTCCCGCTCGCGCTGGGAACGCTCGCGGGCGATCCGGCGCAGCGTCGCCCGGGTGGAACGGCTCAGCGCGATCGGCTGGAGCAGCGGCAGACAGTCCGCCACCGCGTCCGGGCCCAGCACGGCCAGCGCCCCGGCGACCGACCGCTCGGCCCCCACCCGCAGCCCCAGCGTGGTCAGCAACTGGGCCACGTCCATCCGCAGCACCAGATCACCGGCGGCGATCTCACCGCCGCGCAGATCCGTCACGAACGCCCTGCCGGAACGGTCCACCAGGAGCGCGTCACCGGTCAGCCTGCGGTGCGCGATCCGGCGCGACTGGAGAGCCTTCACCTGACGCCAGGTGCCACGCACCAGATCGTCGGTGATCTCCTCGTCCTCCATCGAGTCCAGCGTCCGGCCCCCGATGTGCTCGTAGACGAGCATCACCGCGTCGGGGCCCAGCTCCGAGGTGGCGATCAGCTTGGGCGCGTTCGCCCCGGCGGCGATGGCCGCGTACGCGAGCAGCGCCTCCTGCTCCAGCGCCTGGCGCAACGACTGGATCGAGCGCCGCTGGGTGATCCCGCGCAGCGTGAGCCGCCGCCAGGCCCGGTAGAAGAACCCCTGGGCCTGCTGTTCCCGGTCGACGACGGTGACGTCCAGCGGGGGGCCGTCCTCCAGGGTGACCAGATAGCGCCGTCCCCGGTCGCTCTGGTCGGCGTGGTCCGGGGCGTCCTCGGTGCGCATCGCCGCTACCGGGCGGAAGCCCACGTGCCGCAGCCCCGCCATCAGGTGCTGGCCGGTGGGGCGGACGTTCGGCGAGCCGACCGCGTACAGCGTCCCGTACGCCACGGTCCAGCCGATCAGCACGGTGAGGATGATCGAGAACGGGGTGGTGTACCCGCCCACCAGCATCGCGAACGCGTCGAGCAGCAGCACCACCCACAGCACCACGCGCCAGCGCGGCCTCCGTGCCATCCCGACCGCCGTCATGTACGCGATGACCGGCGCGAGATAGCCGTGGACCGGGTCGGTCAGACCGCCGGCCGTCTGCGGCTGGGTCAGCGCGTCCTGGATGGTGCCGGGCGCGGACCGCGAGACCCAGAGGTCGGTGGCGAGCGTCACCCCGTGGGCGAGCACGGCCGCGAGCACACCGTCCGCGATGCGCAGCCCGTCGCGTTTGATGAGGCGTTCGATGGCGAAGGCGACGGGCACCAGCAGCACGGCGATGCTGGACACCAGGCCGGCGATCTTGATCAACAGATCGGGCGCCTGCTCGGTGCCCTTGGAGATGTCGTCCTCCAGGCCGGTGGTGGTGCCCTGGGCGAACGCGGCGATCGAGAACAGGACCGCGATCGCGAGCACCCCGATGAGCAGCCGCATCAGGTCGGAGGGGCGGTGCACCCGGGCGGGGAGCAGCGGCTCGTCGCCGGAGACGCGGTCCGTCAGAGCGGCCTCGGCCGAGGCCGGTGTCGAGCCGGCCAGATGTCCGGTGGCGGACGCCGTGGGGCCGTCGGCACGGGGCGCTCCGGAGGACTCGGAATCACCCTGCGGGCGCTCCCCGGCATCGGAGGCGTCCGCCGCCTTCGGTGGCTGCACGCCCTGCTCCTTCATCGCCTCTGGTCCGTCTTCGTGTTCTGGTATCACCGGTCACCGCCCGCATGATGGTGGCACGGCCCGTAGACAGAGGGGGGCATCAGGGTGCATCGCACGGGCGCGGGAAGCGCAACATACGCTCCTTTCCGCCCGGGTGCACGCGGTGTGCCCGGACGGCTACCGTTTCGGCCGGGCTGTCGGTGGCGTACGGCAGGATGGGACGGATGAGCCAGGACCAGACGGACGAGAGCGGCTCCGGTACCGCCCCGACCGGCGCCGAACTGCCGGAGTACGCGGAGCGCGTCCTCGATGTGACCGACCTGATCCCGCCCGGCCGGGTGATGACGTACGGCGACATCGCGGAGTGGCTGGGCGAGGGGGGACCCCGCCAGGTCGGCCGGGTCATGGCGCTGTACGGATCGGCCGTGCCGTGGTGGCGCGTCGTCCGCTCCGACGGGACCCTGCTCCCCGCCCACGAGCTGCGGGCGCTGGACCACTACCGCGCCGAGGGCACCCCGCTGCGCGAGGCGTCGCACCGGGCGGAGGGGCACATTCCGCGCATCGACATGCGGCGTGCCCGCTGGGACGGCGGTGTGCGACCGGACGGCGGCGGTGGCGGTGCGGAGGGCGGACAGACGGGAGCCGTGCCTCATGAAGGGCGCGGTGCGGACGGTGACGCCGACGGCGCTGGTGGTGACGCGGGCGGTGCGGGCGGTCGGGGCGAGAAAGCTCACACCTGACAGCTTCCGCCATCGGCCCCCGACGGATACGGCCCCACGCGGCAGCGCACGTGACGGCGGCAGCGCACGTGATGGCGGCAGCGCACGTGATGAGCGACGCGGCACAGCCGCTGCCTCCCGTGCCGTCGCTGGCGTAGCGTCGTCATCGCGCGGCACGCTCCGCTCCTCCCCTCTTCTCCGTCCGCACCGACCCCGTCCGCACCGAACCCGACCCTCACCCATCACTCGTACATCCGCGTACGCCCACCAGGACCGGCGATCCACGTGAGTTCCTCCTCCATCCGGCACAGTCCGCACCGTGAGTCACGGCCGCGGACCACGGGTGCGTACCGCCTGGTCCGCACTCCGCCGGGTTCCGTGGATCCCCCCCTCCTGGACGCAGGCCAGCGCGCGGTGGTTGACCACCCGGGCGGCCCGCTGCTGGTCCTCGCCGGGCCCGGCACCGGGAAGACCACCACCCTCGTCGAATCCGTCGCCGCGCGGGTCGACCGGGGCGCCGACCCCGCCCGCATCCTTGTCCTCACCTTCAGCCGCAAGGCCGCCGTCGAGCTGCGCGACCGGATGGCCGCCCGCCTCGGGGCGGCCCGGGGCCCGCAGGCCACCACGTTCCACTCGTACTGCTACGCGCTGGTCCGGGCCCACCAGGACGCCGACCTGTTCGCCGATCCGCTGCGCCTGCTGTCCGGACCCGAGCAGGACGTCACCGTCCGCGAACTGCTCGCGGGCCAGCTCGACCTGGAGAAGGCGGGCCTGGCCCACGTCCGCTGGCCGGACGAGCTGCGGTCCTGCCTGACCACCCGCGGCTTCGCCGACGAGGTGCGCGCCGTGCTCGCCCGCAGCCGTGAACTGGGCCTCGGCCCGGACGCGCTGGCCGCCTTCGCCCGCCGCACCGGCCGCCCGGACTGGACGGCGGCGGCCCGGTTCCTCGCCGAGTACCTCGACATCCTCGACGCCCAGGGCGTCCTGGACTACGCCGAGCTGGTGCACCGCGCGGTCCTGCTCGCGGAGCGCCCCGAGGTGGCGGAGCGGCTGGCCGGGAGCTATGACGCGGTGTACGTCGACGAGTACCAGGACACCGACCCGTCCCAGGTGCGCCTGCTGCACGCGCTGGCGGGCAACCAGGGGAGCGCGCCGGGGTACGCCGAGGAGCGCGGGGCGGCAGCGCGCGGCGGGCGGACGCTGATCGCCTTCGGCGACCCCGACCAGTCGATCTACACGTTCCGGGGCGCCGATGTGAACGGCCTTCTCGACTTCCCGGACACCTTCCGCCGGGCGGACGGGGGGCCCGCGCCCGTGGGCGTCCTCACCACCTCCCGCCGCTCCGGGGCCGGACTGCTCGCGGCGACCCGGCTGCTCACTCGCCGGATGCCGCTGACCCGGCTGCCCGCCGACATGGTCCGCGCCCACCGCGACCCGGCCGCCGTCCGGGACGGCGGCCGGGTCGAGACGTACACCTACCCGACCGCGTCCACGGAGCTGGAGAACATCGCGGACCTGCTGCGCCGCGCCCACCTGGAGGACGGGGTGCCGTGGCAGGAGATGGCCGTGCTGGTACGGGCCGGAGGCCGCTCGCTGCCCGCCGTCCGCCGCGCTCTCACCTCCGCCGGAGTCCCCCTGGAGGTCGACGGCGACGACCTGCCGCTGCGCCACGAACCGGCCGTCGCCCCCCTGCTGACGGCGCTGCGGACGGTGGCCGTGGCCGCGCTGCACACCGCCCGCGGCGTCGAGGGGCCGGACACCGCCCGCGGCGTCGAGGAGCAGGACGAAGCGGCGGCCCCCTGGCTCGACTCCGAGACCGCCCTCACCCTCCTCACCTCCCCGCTCGGCTCCATGGACGCCGCCGACCTGCGCCGCCTCGGCCGGGCCCTGCGCGACGAGGAGCGCGCCGCCGGGATCCGGGTCCCCGCACCCTCCGACGCACTGCTGGCCCGCGCCCTCGCCGAGCCCGAACGCCTCGTCACCCACGACCCGGCGTACGCCCACGGCGCGCAGCGCCTCGGCGCGCTCCTGCGCAAGGCCCGCGAGCTCCTCGAAGGCGGCGGCACCGCAGAGGAGGCCCTGTGGACCCTGTGGAACGGCACCCCTTGGCCCGGCAGGCTGGAGCGGGCCGCGCTGCGCGGCGGGGCGGGCGGGCGCAACGCCGACCGCGATCTCGACGCCGTGTGCGCCCTGTTCGAGACGGCCGCCCGCGCCGAGGAGCGCACCGGCGGGCGCGGGGCCCTCAACTTCCTCGAAGAGGTCGACGCCCAGGACATCGCCGCGGACACCCTCTCGCGGCGGACCGCCCGCCCCGACGCCGTACGCCTGATGACCGCCCACCGCTCCAAGGGCCTGGAGTGGCGGCTCGTCGTCGTCGCCGGGGTCCAGGAAGGCGTCTGGCCCGACCTGCGCCGCCGGGGCTCCCTCCTGGAGGCCGACCGGATCGGCCGCGACGGACTCGCCGAACCCCTCACACCCGGGGCCCTCCTCGCCGAGGAACGCCGGCTCTTCTACGTCGCCGCCACCCGCGCCCGCGACCGCCTCGTCGTCACCGCCGTGAAGGCCCCCGCCGACGACGGCGACCAGCCCTCCCGCTTCCTGACCGAGCTGGGCGTCGAACCCCGCGACGTCACCGGCCGCCCCCGCCGCCCCCTCGCCGTCGCCGCGCTCGTCGCCGAACTGCGCGCCACCACGGTCGACCCGGCCGCCTCCGACGCGCTGCGCGAGGCCGCCGCCCACCGCCTCGCCCGGCTCGCCGCGCTCACCGACGACGAGGGGCAGCCGCTGGTGCCCGCGGCCCACCCGTACCGCTGGTGGGGTCTGGAGGAGCCGACCCGCTCCGCCGTGCCGCTCCGCGACCGCGACCAGCCCGTCACCCTCTCCGGCAGCGCGCTGGACCAGCTCGCCAACACCTGCGCCCTCCAGTGGTTCCTGGGCCGCGAGGTGAAGGCCGACGCCCCGGCCACCGCCGCCCAGGGGTTCGGCAACGTCGTCCACGTACTCGCCGACGAGGTCGCCTCCTCCCGGACCCCCGCCGACCTGGACGTCCTCATGGAACGCCTGGACTCCGTGTGGAACGGCCTCGCCTTCGACGCCCCCTGGAAGTCCGACCAGGAGAAGGACCAAGCCCGCGCCGCCCTGGAACGCTTCCTCCAGTGGCACGTCCTGGACCGGGGCGGCCGCACACCCACCGCGAGCGAGCACGACTTCGACGTGACGCTGGAGGCGGGCGAGTACGCCGTCCGCATCCGGGGCTCGATGGACCGGGTCGAACAGGACGCCGAGGGCCGGGCGTACGTCGTCGACTTCAAGACCGGCAAGAGCGCGCCCACCAAGGACGAGGTCGCCGCCCACCCCCAGCTCGCCGTCTACCAGCTCGCCGTCCGCGAGGGCGCGGTCGACGAGGTCTTCGACGGCCGGCGCCCCGAGCCGGGCGGCGCCGAGCTGGTCCAGCTCCGTCAGCCCGCCCCCAAGAAGGAGGGCGGCGACGCCTTCCCCAAGGTCCAGGCCCAGGAACCACTGGCGGGGGAGTGGGTCTCCGGCCTGCTCGCCACCGCCGCCGGAAAGGTCCTGGACGAACGCTTCACGCCCACCACCGGCGCCCACTGCGCCCACTGCGCCTTCCGCGCCTCGTGCAGCGCTCAGCCGGAAGGCCGACAGGTGGTGGAGTAGGGCCTTTCGTGGGCATCGGCCCGGGTTGTCAGCGGCTCCGGTTACCGTTTCTCACGTGTCCCCACCCCTCACCGATCCCGAGCAGCTCAAGGAGCTCCTCGGGATCCCGTTCACCCCGGAGCAGACGGCCTGCATCACCGCGCCGCCCGCCCCGCAGGTGATCGTGGCCGGAGCCGGGTCGGGCAAGACCACGGTGATGGCCGCCCGTGTGGTCTGGCTGGTGGGCACCGGACAGGTCGCGCCGGAGCAGGTTCTCGGCCTCACCTTCACCAACAAGGCGGCGGGCGAACTGGCCGAGCGCGTCCGCAGGGCGCTCATCGCCGCCGGGGTCACCGACCCCGACGTCATCGACCCGGACAACCCCCCGGGCGAACCCACCATCTCCACCTACCACGCCTTCGCCGGCCGCCTCCTCACCGAGCACGGCCTGCGCATCGGCCTGGAGCCGACCACCCGCCTCCTCGCCGACGCCACCCGCTACCAGCTCGCCGCGAAGGTGCTGCGCGAGGCCCCGGGCCCCTATCCGGCGCTCACCCGGTCCTTCCCCACCCTGGTCAGCGATCTCCTGGCGCTCGACGGGGAGCTGTCCGAACACCTTGTGAGCCCCGGCGCGCTGCACCGTCACGACACCGAGCTGCTGAGCGCCCTGGAGCACACGAAACTCAGCAACGCCGACCTCCGCAAGATCCCCGAGGCCGCCGAGGCCCGCCGCTCCCTCCTCGCCCTCACCGAGCGCTACCGAACCGCCAAGCGCAGCCGGGACCTGCTGGACTTCGGCGACCAGATCGCCCTCTCCGCCGAGCTGGCCCTGACCCGGCCCGAGGTCGGGAAGATCCTGCGCGAGGAGTTCCGGGTGGTCCTCCTCGACGAGTACCAGGACACCTCGGTGGCCCAGCGGCTGTTGCTCTCGGCGCTGTTCGGCAGCGGTACGGAGTCCGGCGAGGGCGGCCGCACGCCCACCGGCCACGCGGTGACCGCCGTGGGCGACCCCTGCCAGGCGATCTACGGCTGGCGCGGCGCGTCCGTCGCCAACCTCGACGACTTCCCCGAACACTTCCCGCACGCGGACGGCGCCCCCGCCACCCGCTACAGCCTCAGCGAGAACCGGCGCAGCGGCGGCCGTCTCCTCCAGCTCGCCAACAGCCTCGCCGAACCCCTCCGGGCGATGCACGAGGGCGTCGAGGCGCTGCGCCCCGCCCCGGGAGCCGAGCGGGACGGCATGGTCCGCTGCGCCCTGCTGACCACGCACACCGAGGAGATCGACTGGCTCGCCGACTCCCTCGCCCACCTCGTGCGCACCGGCACCCCGCCGGGCGAGATCGCCGTCCTGTGCCGCACCGCCGGGGACTTCCCCGAGATCCAGGCGGCGCTCGTCGCCCGGGACATCCCGGTCGAGGTCGTCGGCCTCGCAGGGCTGCTCCACCTGCCCGAGGTGGCGGACCTGGTCGCCGTCTGCGAGGTGCTCCAGGACCCGGGGGCCAACGCCTCCCTCGTCCGCCTCCTCACCGGACCGCGCTGGCGCATCGGCCCCCGCGACCTCGCGCTCCTGGGCCGCCGCGCCCGCCTCCTCGTCCACCGGGCCGGCCACGCGGACGACGCCGACGCGGACCAGCGGCTCGCGGACGCGGTCGAGGGCACGGACCCGGCCGAGGTGATATCGCTCGCGGACGCGCTGGACACCTTCCTGGTCGTGGGGGACGCGGCCGACGACGGGCTGCCGTTCTCCGCCGAGGCCCGCGTCCGCTTCGCCCGCCTCGCCCGGGAGCTGCGCGACCTGCGCCGCTCGCTCGCGGACCCCCTGATGGACGTCCTGCACCGGGTCCTGGCCACCACCGGCCTTGAGGTCGAGCTGTCCGCGTCCCCGCAGGCGCTGGCCGCCCGCCGCCGGGAGACCCTCGCCAACTTCCTGGACACCGCGGCCCGGTTCGCCTCCCTGGACGGCGAGGCGACCCTGCTCGCCTTCCTCGGCTTCCTGCGGACCGCCGCACAGTACGAGAAAGGCCTCGACAACGCGCTGCCCGGCGGCGAGAACACCGTCAAGGTCCTCACCGCCCACAAGTCCAAGGGCCTGGAATGGGACGTCGTCGCCGTACCCGGACTGGTCACGGGCCAGTTCCCGAGCGACCGGGCCCGGGAGGCGTGGACCGCCCAGGCCCAGGTGCTCCCGCACGCCCTGCGCGGCGACGCCGAGACGCTCCCGGCCCTCGACGCTCGCGACGGCCTCGACGCCAAGGGGATCAAGGCGTTCAAGGCGGAGATGAAGGAACACCAGCACACGGAGGAACTGCGCCTCGGCTACGTCACCTTCACCCGCCCCCGCTCCCTGCTCCTCGGCTCCGGCCACTGGTGGGGCCCGTCGCAGAAGAAGACCCGCGGCCCGTCCGCCTTCCTCGACGCGCTGTACGAGCACTGCGCGGCGGGCCACGGCGAGATCGAGGCCTGGGCGGACGAGCCCGCGGAGGACGAGGAGAACCCGGCCCTCGCGGAACGGGACGCCGACCTGGCCTGGCCGCTCCCGCTGGACGCCGACGCCCTGGCCCGCCGCCGCGCCGCCCGGGACACGGTGCTGGCCCACCTGGAGCGGCTGGCCACCGGTGAGGCTTCGCACGAGCCCGAAGACACACCCGCCGACGAGGAACTGTTCGACGCGGAACTGTTCGGCGCTGAGCCGGCCGACGAGGAGTGGGTCGACGCCGAGCCGCTCGACTCGGAGCCGGCCGACGAGGAGTGGGACTGGGACGCGCTCCCCACCGAACGCCCCCCGGGCGCACCCGGGACGGCACCGGACCCGGCACCTGACACCGCACCGCCCCCGCCCCCGCACATCCCGGCCGCCCGCCACCCCCAGGAGGCCGGTCCCGCGGAACGGCTCACCCCCGAGGAGGCCCGCACCCTCGCCTCCTGGGACCGGGACCTGGACTCCCTGGCCGGGGAGCTGCGCCGCGCCCGCGCCACCGTGCGCGAGGTCCTCGTGCCCGCCGCGCTCTCCGCCACCCAGCTGCTGCGCCTGGCCGAGGACCCCGACGCCTTCGCCCGGGAGCTGGCCCGGCCCATGCCCCGCCCGCCCCAGCCCGCCGCCCGCCGGGGCACCCGGTTCCACGCCTGGGTGGAATCGCGGTACGAGGAACTGCCGCTGCCCATGCTCGGCCCCGACGAACTGCCCGGGGGCGACGAGAGCGACGCGGAGATCGCCGACGAGCGGGACCTCGCCGAGCTGAAGGAGGCGTTCGAGCGCACCGCGTACGCCCGGCGCACGCCGTACCGGGTGGAGACGCCGTTCCAGATCACCCTGGCGGGCCGCGTGATCCGGGGCCGGATCGACGCCGTCTACCGCACGGGCGACCGGTACGAGATCGTCGACTGGAAGACCACCCGCCACCGCACCGCCGATCCGCTCCAGCTCGCCGTCTACCGGCTGGCCTGGGCCGAACTGCACGACCTGCCGCTCGAAGAGGTCACCGCCACCTTCCTCTACGTACGCAGCGGGGAGACCGTCCAGCCGCGGGGACTGCCCGGCCGGGCAGAGCTGGAGCGGATCCTGCTGGACGAGCCGGCCCCCGAGGACGGATAGGCTCAAGAGCATGAGCGAGACCCCGGACAGCGCCGTCCGTACGTACACCGAACAGCACCGCGCAGCCTTCCTCGACGACCTCGCGGAGTGGCTGCGCATCCCGTCCGTCTCCGCGCAGCCGGAGCACGACGAGGACGTCCGGCGCAGCGCGGAGTGGCTGAGCGCCAAGCTCAAGGAGACCGGCTTCCCGATCACCGAGATCTGGGAGACCCCCGGGGCGCCGGCGGTCTTCGCCGAGTGGCCCAGCGAGGACCCGGACGCCCCGACGGTCCTGGTCTACGGCCACCACGACGTGCAGCCCGCCGCGCGCGAGGACGGCTGGGCGACCGACCCGTTCGAGCCGGTGATCCGGGACGGCCGGATGTACGGACGCGGCGCGGCCGACGACAAGGGCCAGGTGTTCTTCCACACCCTCGGGGTCCGCGCCCACCTCGCGGCGACCGGCCGCTCCACCCCCGCCGTCCACCTCAAGCTGCTGATCGAGGGCGAGGAGGAGTCGGGCTCCCCGCACTTCCGCGCCCTGGCCGAGCAGCGGGCGGACCGGCTCGCCGCCGACGCGGTGATCGTCTCGGACACCGGCATGTGGGACGAGGACACCCCGACCGTCTGCACCGGCATGCGCGGCCTCGCCGAGTGCGAGATCGAGCTGTACGGCCCCGCCCAGGACATCCACTCCGGATCGTTCGGCGGAGCCGTCCCCAACCCGGCCACCGAGATCGCCCGCCTCGTCGCCGCCCTCCACGACGCGGACGGCAGGGTCGCGGTCCCCGGCTTCTACGACGGGGTCACCGACCTCACCGACACCGAGCGGGCCCTCTTCGCCGCACTGCCCTTCGACGAGGCCACCTGGCTGCGCACCGCGAAGTCGGAGGCCGCGGCCGGCGAGGCCGGGTACTCCACGCTGGAGCGCGTCTGGGCCCGCCCCACCGCCGAGGTCAACGGCATCGGCGGCGGCTACCAGGGCGCCGGCAGCAAGACGATCATCCCCTCCTCGGCCCTGGTGAAGATCAGCTTCCGGCTGGTCGACGGCCAGGACCCCGACCGCGTACAGCGGGCCGTCCAGTCCTGGGCCGAGTCCCGTATCCCGGCGGGCGTCCGCCACCGGATCGCCTTCCAGCCGGCCACCCGCCCCTGCCTGACCCCGCTGGACCACCCCGCCCTCCAGGCGGTGGCCCGTGCGATGGGCCGGGCCTTCGGGAAGAAGATCCTCTTCACCCGTGAAGGAGGCTCCGGCCCCGCCGCCGACCTCAGGGACGTGCTCGGCGCACCCGTCCTCTTCCTCGGCATCTCCGTACCCTCCGACGGCTGGCACGCCCCCGACGAGAAGGTGGAGCTCGACCTGCTGCTCAAGGGTGTGGAGACGACCGCCCACCTGTGGGGCGAGCTGGCCACGGCACTGCGCTGAATCCCTGTCCCTGCTGAACGCCCGTACCCGCTGAATGCCCGCCACCGCACGCCCGGAACCGGAACTTCGCTGAATCCTCTGCACACCCTCCACGTATCTGTGCACACCCGATCCACCCAGGGGGAGTAGGAAGCACCTGTGAGCACCTTCGACAACGCCACCGCAGACCGCCCGATCGGCCTCACCGCGCCGAGCGGCATCGACCGCGCGGCACACCACCGCCTCGACGAGGCGTGGCTGGCCGTGGCGTGGAGCCACCCGACGACCCGCGTCTTCGTCGTCTCCGGCGGGCAGGTGCTGATCGACGACACCCCCGAAGGGGGCACCGAGATCGTCATGACCCAGGCCTTCGAGGCCCCGGTCACCGAGACCCACCGGTACTTCCTCGGCACTGACGAGGGCGGCGTCAGCTACTTCGCGCTCCAGAAGGACTCGCTGCCCGGCCGCATGGACCAGTCGGCCCGGCCCGCGGGGCTCCGCGAGGCAGGGCTTCTCCTCGGCCCCCGCGACGCGGGCCTGATGGCGCACGCCGTCGCCCTGGAGAACTGGCAGCGGCTGCACCGCTTCTGCTCCCGCTGCGGCGAGCGCACCGTCATCGCGGCGGCCGGTCACATCCGCCGCTGCCAGGCCTGCGGCGCCGAGCACTACCCGCGCACCGACCCGGCGGTCATCATGCTGGTCACCGACGACCGGGACCGGGCCCTGCTGGGCCGCCAGGTGCACTGGCCCGAGGGCCGCTTCTCCACGCTCGCCGGGTTCGTCGAGCCGGGGGAGTCGATCGAGCAGTCCGTTGCCCGCGAGGTGTACGAGGAGGCCGGGATCACCGTCGGCGAGGTCGAGTACATCGCCAGCCAGCCCTGGCCGTTCCCCTCCAGCCTGATGCTCGGCTTCATGGCGCGGGCGACCACCTTCGACATCACCGTCGACGGCGAGGAGATCGAGGAGGCCCGATGGTTCTCCCGCGAGGACCTCACCGCCGCCTTCGAGTCGGGCGAGGTCATGCCCCCGTTCGGCATCTCGATCGCGGCCCGCCTGATCGAGCTCTGGTACGGCAAGCCGCTCCCGAGGCCCGGCAGCGCGAAGCGGACCGACTGAGCACCCCCGGACACACCACTGCCCCCGGCGGTGCCGGGGGCAGTGATGGGCGCGACGGGCGGTCGTCCACCGGCCGGGATCAGGCGGCGAGCGCCTGCTTCACCTGGGCGAGCGACGGGTTCGTCATGACCGACTCGGTGCCCGAGGGGGCCACGATCAGCAGCGTGGGGACCGTCTGGTTTCCGCCATTCGCCTTCTCGACGAAGGCGGCCGACTCCGGGTCGTGCTCGATGTTGACCTCGTTGTACGCGATGCCCTCGCGGTCCATCTGGCTCTTCAGCCGACGGCAGTAGCCGCACCAGGTGGTGCTGTACATCGTCACAGTGCCCGCCATGTCGCTGGCGCTCCTTCGTCTCGTCCGTACGCTGCGCGGCCGGCAGCGTCACCAGCGGTCGGGCCGCTGTCGACGGCCCCTCCGCATGGATAGGGAACGTACGGGACGCGGCCACCATTCCCACCACGCCCCCGTATCGGCCCCATACCGGCCCCATACCGGCCCCCGTGCCGCCGTAACCGGTACGACGAATACCTCACCCCTGTGGACAACCGCCGCATCCGCCCCGTGGGACCTGGCAGCATGGCGGGGTGACAGCAGCAACGCACTCCACCCTCTTCCCCCAGGTTCCCGAGACCCCGGACGCCGTGCTCGACGGGCTCGACCCCGAGCAGCGCGAGGTGGCTCTGGCCCTGCACGGACCGGTGTGCGTGCTGGCCGGAGCCGGTACGGGCAAGACCCGCGCGATCACGCACCGCATCGCCTACGGGGTGCGTGCGGGCATCCTCCAGCCGGCCACGGTGCTCGCCGTCACCTTCACCAACCGGGCCGCCGGAGAGATGCGCGGCCGCCTGCGACAGCTCGGCGCGACCGGCGTCCAGGCGCGGACCTTCCACTCCGCCGCCCTCCGCCAGCTCCAGTACTTCTGGCCGAAAGCCGTCGGTGGCGAGCTGCCCCGGCTGCTGGAGCGGAAGGTGCAGCTGGTCGCCGAGGCCGCCG
Source organism: Streptomyces sp. NPDC026589 (assembly GCF_040638385.1). NCBI lineage: Bacteria > Bacillati > Actinomycetota > Actinomycetes > Kitasatosporales > Streptomycetaceae > Streptomyces > Streptomyces sp. NPDC026589. The sequence continues at coordinate 127,954 of NZ_JBEZYG010000022.1, read as the reverse complement.
CCCGCTGCGAGCTCCGTCTCGACCGCAACGAGCTGCGGGACGTCACCAGTGAGATCGAGTGGGCCAAGGTCACCCAGACCGTCCCCGCCGACTATCCGGCGGTCGTCGCCAAGACCCAGCGTGACGCCCCCCGGGATCCGGCGGTCCTCTCCCAGATCTACTCCACGTACGAACAGCTCAAGCGCGACCGCTCGGTGATCGACTTCGAGGACGTGCTGCTGCTCACCGTCGGCATCCTCCAGGACCGGACCGACATCGCCGAGCACGTGCGCGGCCAGTACCAGCACTTCGTCGTCGACGAGTACCAGGACGTGAGCCCGCTCCAGCAGCGGCTGCTCGATCTCTGGGTCGGGGACCGGGACGATCTCTGCGTCGTCGGCGACGCCAGCCAGACGATCTACTCCTTCACCGGAGCCACCCCCGACCACCTGCTGAACTTCCGTACCCGCCACCCCGGGGCGACCGTGGTCAAGCTGGTGCGGGACTACCGCTCCACCCCCCAGGTCGTCCACCTTGCCAACGGCCTGCTGAGCCAGGCCCACGGCAAGGCGGCCGACCACCGGCTGGAGCTGGTCTCGCAGCGCGACAAGGGGCCCGAGCCCGTCTACGCGGAGTATGCGGACGAGCCCACCGAGGCCGAGGGCACCGCCCGGCGGATCCGCGATCTCGTCGCCGCGGGCGTGCCGGCCGGTGAGATCGCCGTCCTCTACCGCGTCAACTCCCAGTCCGAGGTCTACGAGCAGGCACTGGCGGACGCGGGGGTGCCCTACCAGCTGCGCGGCGCCGAGCGGTTCTTCGAGCGGGCGGAGGTCCGCGAGGCGGGCACCGCCCTGCGCGGCGCGGCCCGCGCCGGAGGCAACGACTCGCTCCTCGACGGGGCGGAGGACCTGGCCGCCCAGGTGCGGGCGGTGCTCTCCACCAAGGGCTGGACCAGCCGGCCGCCCGCGGGATCGGGAGCCGTGCGTGACCGCTGGGAGTCGCTGGCCGCGCTGGTGCGCCTCGCGGAGGACTTCGAGACGGCGAGACCGGGGGCGACCCTGACCGACCTGGTCCGTGAGCTGGACGAGCGGGCCGCCGCCCAGCACGCCCCGACGGTCCAGGGGGTGACCCTGGCCTCGCTGCACTCGGCGAAGGGCCTCGAATGGGACGCCGTGTTCCTGGTCGGACTCACCGAGGGCATGATGCCGATCGCCTACGCCAAGACCGACGAGCAGGTCGAGGAGGAGCGGCGCCTGATGTACGTCGGCATCACCCGCGCCCGCGTCCACCTCTCGCTCTCCTGGGCCCTGTCCCGGTCACCGGGCGGCCGGGCGAGCCGACGGCCGACCCGCTTCCTGAACGGGCTGCGCCCGGGCTCGACGGCCTCGGGCGCGCGGAGCGGAGCGGGCGGCGGCGGAGGGATCGACCGGGGATCCGGCCGGGCCGCCGTCGAGCGGACCCCGGCCGTCGAGCGCAAGCCCAGGAGCCCGGTGCGCTGCCGGGTCTGCGGACGCACGCTCACCGACGCGGGCGAGATGAAACTGATGCGCTGCGAGGAGTGCCCCTCGGACATGGACGAGGCGCTGTACGGGCGGCTGTACGACTGGCGTGCCGCGCAGGCGGCCCTGCTGGGGCAGCCGGACTTCTGCGTGTTCACCGAGAAGACGCTCATGGCGATCGCCGAGGCCGTGCCGTCCACCGCGGGCGAGCTGGTCGTCATCGCCGGCGTCGGCAACCGGAAGTTGGGCCGCTTCGGCACCGATGTTCTGGCCATCTGCGCAGGTGAGGCGATTGACGGCGAGTCCGAGGAGGGCGCGGACGACTCCTGAGGAAAACTCGTCCAGAAAATAGTTTGCGCCCGCCCCAGTCGTCACCATAGGTTCTTAACCACGGGAACAGCGACTTCTCTGAAGCCCAGATTCCGTGCTGTACTTATCCGAATACGCAGGACCGGTCCCGGCCGGTCCCCCTGAGACGCCGAGAGGAGGCGATTGAAGTGATCAGCATCATCGAAACCCAGAAAATGACCGATCTCTCGGTCGTCTCCGCCTGCTCGCTCGGCCTCACCCGCTCCTCGGTCGCCTCGCTTCGCGCCACCGGTCTGTCCGGCGTCTCCGCCGTCCGTCCGCTGTCCCTGGTGAGCCTGCCCGTGACGCGGGAGCGTAATGAGCGACCGATCGAGGCACCGGCGGCAGCAGTAGCGAAGGCAGCACAGGCTCAGGCCTATGCCTTTGCGGCAGCCGGTGCCGGAGCCGAGAAGCAGACGCAGCACCACCACACGATGTGGGCCTTCCGTGGGCCTGAACCCTGGAGCGATCCAGCCTGATCCAGCATCAGGCCGGCGCCTTCAGGGCCGCGGAACCCCACTCGGGATCCGCGGCCCTTTTGTTTTGTCCGAACGGACAGGACGGAGCGAAGGAGCCTCGGGACAAGCAGGACCTGGTACCAGCAGCCGCCAACCGGCCAACAGGCCGGCACGACCAGACGAGGACACCACCCACCGTGCACATCGAAACGCACGCCCCGTCAGTACCGCTTTCCACCCCGATCTCGCCGCCCGGCTCCACGGAGGACTCCGCCTTGACCCCGCTCACCACGCTCACCGCGCTCGACGACGCCATCGAGAACCTCGGCGTACCGGTCCCCTGCCGTTCCTACGACCCGGAGGTCTTCTTCGCCGAGTCGCCCGCCGACGTCGAGTACGCCAAGTCCCTCTGCCGCACCTGCCCGCTCGTCGAGGCCTGCCTCGCCGGGGCGAAGGACCGCCGCGAGCCGTGGGGTGTCTGGGGTGGCGAGCTCTTCGTCCAGGGCGTCGTCGTGGCCCGCAAGCGTCCGCGTGGCCGTCCGCGCAAGAACCCGGTCGCAGCGTGACCGCGACCTGTGGGGTCCCCGCCCCCACACGCAGGCTCCGCCTCGGAACGATCGACCGTCCCCAGACCCATGACCCCCGGAATCAGGCACCGATGATCACCCCCACGAAGGAGCCCGTCGGCTCCGCAACCCCCGACGTCACCATCATCGGCGCGAACGACTCGCGTCAGAACAGGACCCGCGAAATGCAACTCATCCCAGAAGCCATGGCGCGTGCGCATATGCGCGACCGCCTGCGGGAGGCCCAGGAGGACCGCCAGTCGGCCCGCCTGATCGCCGCCCGCCGGATGCAGCGCCGAGCGGAGCGCGCCTCGCTGCGCGCCCGCCGCGCGCTGGCCATGGCGGTCATGCACTGACCGTGCACCCATCACGTCACCGCGGGGCCGTCCGGACACGGGCGGCCCCGCAGTGCGTTGTACCGCCGCCCATCCGGTCACGGGGATATCGTCAGAAGGTGGACGAGGAGACCCATCCCCCCGAACAACCCGCCGATCACAGCGTGGTGTGCGCCCGCTGCGGCACCGCAGCCGAGGGCGACACCGCCCCTCCGACCTGGCTCTGTTCCGTGGAGGACGGACGCCGTCTCCTCTTCTGCGAGGGCTGTGCCCGCCTCCACATCCGCGCCATCGAGAGCCGCCTCGACTCACTCTGGTGGTGACCGAGGCTCCCTGACCTCTCCTACGCCTGGGCGGGCTCCCCCTCCGGCTCGCCCTCCTCCTCGGCGTACTCCGTCCCCTCCATCTCGGCGTCCTCGGCGTCCTCGACGTCCTCGACGTCCTCGACGTCCTCGACGTCCTCGACGTCCTCCGCGAGGAACCCCGGCAGCCACGCCTCGAGCTCGTCGCGCAGCCGGACCGTCGCGCCCAGCTGGCACAGGACCCCGATCGTGCTGAGCGTCACCCGGTGGATGAGGACGTAGGACGGCGGGAGATTCAGCTGCCGGCCGAGCTGATGGGCGGGGGAGCGCGGATCGGCTATCCGGGCTGCCTGTTCACGGATCCAGCCCCGGCTGAAGGTGAACTCCTCCACCTGCGTGGGCTCGATGATCGGGAGCAGATAGTCGAGCACCGCGTCCGGGTCCAGGTCGATCGACTCCTTCACGAAGCCCTCTTCGCGCAGCAGCCCGTACACCCCCGCCGCGTCGCCCTCCAGCGTCAGCCGCAGGGAGTCGCCGATGTTCCGCGGCAGCCCGCCCGGCAGCCGGTCGACCGTGCCGAAGTCCAGCACCCCCAGCCGCCACGACCCGAACGAACCGCGGTCCTCCTCCGTGAGCGTCGCGTCCTCCGTGAGCGCCGCGCCCTCCGTATGCTCCGCGTTCTCCGTATGCTCGGCGTTCCGCGGCGCCGGGGGCAGCAGCCGGAAGTTGCCCGGGTGCGGGTCGGCGTGCAGCAGGCCCGTGCGTGCCGGACCGGAGAAGAGGAAGCGGGCCAGCAACTGTCCCGCACGGTCCCGCTGTTCCGCCGTCCCCTCCGCGATGACCTCGGACAGCGGGATCCCATCGATCCACTCCGTCACCAGCACCTGATCGGACTGGTGCACCACCTGAGGGACCACCACATCCGGGTCGCCCTCGAACTCCACCGCGTGCTCCTGCTGCGCCCGGGCCTCCAGCTCGTAGTCCAGTTCCTCCGAAACCCGGTCCCGCAGCTCCTTGATCAGCGGCTTGATGTCCATCCCCGGGACCAGGGGGCCGAGCAGCCGGGCGAAGCGGCTGAGCTGGGAGAGGTCGGAGAGCAACGCCTCGCCCGCGCCGGGATACTGCACCTTCACCGCGACCTCGCGGCCGTCGTGCCACACCGCCCGGTGCACCTGCCCGATCGAGGCGGCGGCCGCCGGCGTGTCCTCGAACTCCAGGAAATACTCCCGCCAGTCCTCCCCGATCCGTTCCGCGAGAACCCCGTGGACCGTGCGTGCGGGCAGCGGCGGCGCGGCCTCCTGGAGCTTGGTCAGCGCGGCCCGGTACGGGCCGGCGACCTCCTCGGGCAGGGCCGACTCGAAGACGGAGAGGGCCTGGCCCAGCTTCATGGCCCCGCCCTTCAGCTCGCCCAGAGTCTTGAACAACTGGTCCGCCGTGCGCTGCTGCACCTCACGGGCGACCAGCTCGGCCGACTTTCCGCCGATCCGCTTGCCCAGACCCCATGTGGCACGGCCGGCGAAGCCGAGCGGAAGCGCGGCCAGCTTGGCCGTACGCGTAACCGCCTTCCGGGGAAGATCAGACATGTGCCCCTCCAGTTCCCAGACTGCCGTGCCGCTCGTGCCTCCGGGATCTCTCCGACGACGGCGGTCACCCCGCCATTGTGTCCTGCGCCGGAAGAACACCGGAGGGCCGTTCCCTCGTAGCGCCCCCGGCCGCGCCGCAGGAGCAGTCCGCATGTGGGCCGATCGGCTCGGAACGCCAGTCCAGCAAGGGCAGAGCGGCCTCCCAACGAGCTCCGGTACTGGCAGGGAGGTCACCGTCCAGAAAGGCCAGGGAATGTGCGGCGGCGAGACCGGCGACCGCCGTCGCGAGCCCCAGATCGCAGGCGGGCACCGCTCCCCGCCGTCCGGAACGCCACTGCGCCAGCATCCGGGGCCACTGCGGATCCCGGTCCGCGCGGTGCAGCTCCAGGCAGCCCGCGCACCCGGTGCCCCCGGGCAGGACGAGAGGCCCGACCACGCCGGTGGCCTCGATCACTCCCGCATAGAGATGGGGAGTGCCCGACGCGATCCAGGGTCCGGCCGTGTCCGCGACGGGCGCGTACACCGCGAGGCCGTCCCGGGGAGCGACGACGATCAGGGACAGACCGGGCTGCCCGGCGCTCCCCGGCAGGTCGGCCGCCGCTCCGTCCGTCCTCGCCCGCCGGGGAGCGGGCCCGGGCGCGCACCGGCGGACGAGCCGGCGGGCCGCCACGTCGCGCCGTTCCCCCACGGATGCCGGGGGGAGCCCCCCGGGCGCCACGTCCCCGTGCTCGGCCCGGCCCCCGTCGAGTACTTCCACGTGCCCCACCCCGGCGCCCGACAGCACCGAGGCGATGGACGCCCCGACCCGGCCCGCGCCTCGCACCTGGACCCGCATCGCCCGCCGGGCCACCATCCGGCGCGTGCCGCCGCCCGGCTCGGGACGGACGACCGACAGGGAGGCCAGATCGGGACGCTGGCGGTCCATCACCTCGGCGCGACGGCACAGGGCATCGGCTCCCGGACCGGCCGACCTCGGGTCGTCCAGGAGCCCGGCCTCCGCCAACCGTGAGAGCAAGGTGTCCACATGGCGTTCCGACAGGTCCAGGGCCCGGGCCTCCTCGTGCAGCAGCGGCAGTCCTCGCGTGCCGTCGAGCAGTTCCAGGAAGCTCCCCGTGGCGAGGTCCACCGGGCCGAGCGTCACGGCATGTGCGGGTGTCACACCGAATTGCACGGTGTTCCGTCCGCGCCAGGCGCGGCGCAGTGCGGGCTTCAGCATCGGATACATGATTTCTCCCCCTGAGCGGTGTCGCGGGCACAGCGGTGCCCGCAGACCGGTTGATCCACGGGCCTTTCCGTAGGACCTCCGCCAGAATGCGGGCCGGCGCCGAACCTCGCCCGGAGTTGTCCACAGGCGCAGGTCATTAGTCATTCAAGCCCTTGATCGTTCAAGCGTGTGGTCGTTCGCATGGCGTGTGCCGTAGTGCGGATCGCCGCCGACCGTCGCCGGGGGTGGGACTTCCCCCGCGGCCAGCGGGTAACGTCGTGGCGTGTCCGCCGACCCGTCGTCCGGCCTCGCCGGGGAGACCCCCGCGCCCAGCGCCGGAAGCCATCAGCGCAGCGCGGCAGCCCATCAGGCCCGCGCTTCGGCGACGAGCGCGGTCGAGGTCCGCAGGAGCACCCGGCGCAGGAGAACGGTCTCCGCGTACCGCGAGGGCGACCGCACGATCGTGCTCATCCCCGCCCGCATGTCGGAGGCGGAGGAACGACGCTGGGTGGGCGTGATGCTGGACAAGCTCGCCGCCCAGGAGAGCAAGCGCGTCCTGGGCGACACCGAACTCGTCGAGCGTGCCGGGCGGCTGTCCGCCCAGTATTTCGACGGCCGCGCCAGGCCCGTCTCGGTGCGCTGGGTGACCAACCAGAACACCCGCTGGGGTTCGTGCACCCCTGCCGAGGGCAGCATCAGGCTCTCGCACCGCCTGCAGGGCATGCCGGAGTACGTGGTCGACTACGTACTCCTCCATGAGCTGGCACATCTGCTCGTTCCCGGACACGGTCCCGGGTTCTGGCGGCTGCTGGAGGCCTATCCGCGCACCGAGCGAGCCCGGGGGTACCTGGAGGGCGTCGTGGCGGCCGGGCGGCTGCCCCACCTGCCCGCCGCCCGCGAGGAGTGACCGGGGCCGGTCGCGTTCGCCGATTCTGTACCGGGTGTGTACCGGCTTGGCCCGATGTCGTCGTTTGCGGTTAGCCTGACGCGACGCATTTACCTTCTGGATGGGGGACGGTCGTTACGCATGGCCAGGGAATTCCAACGCGGCCACAAGGCCAAGATCAGTGATCTCACGCCAGGGACGGATCTGTACGTAGGCGTGCAGATCGCGGCCCCGGGGCTGACTTTCGACATCAGCTGCTTCGGCCTCGACGCCCATGAGCAGCTCTCCGACGACCGGTACTTCATCTTCTTCAATCAGCCGAAATCGCCCGAGGAGTCCATTCAGCTCCTCGGCGCGCAGTCCGGTGACACCGAGTCCTTCCGCGTCACGCTCGACCGTATTCCGGCAGCCATCCAGAAGCTCTCCTTCACCGCGACGCTCGACGGTTCCGGTCAGATGTCGCAGATCGGCCCGGGATACATCCGGATCGTCGCGGGCGGCGAGGAGGTGGTGAGGTACGCCTTCACCGGGTCGGAGTTCACCACCGAGCGCGCCGTGATGCTCGGCGACTTCTACCTGAAGGACGTCTGGCGCTTCGCCGCCGTCGGCCAGGGCTTCGACGGCGGACTCGACGCGCTCCTGAAGAACTTCGGGGGCGAGGTCGCCGAGGAAGAGGCGCCGCCCGCCGCCGCGCCGGCCGCCGCTCCGGGATTCGCCCCGCCGGCCCAGGCCGCAGCGCCCCCCGCCTTCGGCGCGCCGCCCGCGGCCCCGGCCCCGCAGCCCGCACCGGCCTTCGGCGCCCCGTCCGTGCCCACGCCGCCGCCCGCACCGCAGCAGCCGATGCACGCGGCACCGACGATCGCGGCCCCGCTCGCTCCCCAGGCGCCGTCCCCGTACGGCCAACCCCAGCAGCCGCAGCAGCCCCAGTTCGGCCAGGTCCCCGGCCAGGGCGCGCCGCCCGCCGCTCCCTTCGGCCAGCAGGCCCCGGCTCCCTACGGTCAGCAGGCCCCCGCCCCCTACGGTCAGCCCGCGCCGGCCCCGTACGGCCAGCAGCCTCCCGTCGGTATGCCGCCGGGTGCCCCGCAGGGCGTGCCCCAGGGAGTGCCGGCCACGGGCGCGGGTCTCCAGGCGGCTCTGCAGCCGTACAAGGAGACCGCGACCGGGCAGCGCTGGACCCCGCAGAACCAGCAGCTCATGCGGGTCGACCTGACCATGGGCGGATCCGGGGTCCTGGCGCGCCAGGGCAGCATGGTGATGTACCAGGGCAAGGTGGACTTCGGATACAAGAGCGCCGGATTCGTCGGCCGCGCCGTGGGCAACGCCACCGGCCAGGAAATGCAGCTGATGCGCTGCACGGGCCGCGGCCAGGTCTTCCTCGCCGAGGAGGGCTCGCACCTGCATCCGATCGAGCTGCAGGGCGATGCCATCTGCGTCTCCGCCGAGAGCGTCCTCGCCTTCGACGAATCCCTCCACTACGAGGTCCGCAGGGTCGAAGGGCACGGCATCCCCGGCGGCGCCCTGTTCACCATGCAGTTCCAGGGCACCGGCACCGTGATCGTGAAGACCCACGGCACCCCGGTCGTCCTGCCGGTCACGCCCACCACGTTCGCCGACTGCAACGCGGTGGTCGCCTGGTCGGCAGCCTCCCAGGTGATCGTCTCCAGCCAGGTCCGGCTGCGCCGCAACGCGTACCCCGGACACAGCGGGGAGACCGTGAACCTCCAGTTCCGGGGAGCGCCCGGCAACTTCATCGTCGTCCAGCCCTACGAGGTCTGAGGGAGCCCGTCATGAACCAGCAACTCGCGGGCTTCGCCCCGACCCCTGTCACGGCCCGTATGGAGAACCACGGCAAGACCATGCTCAAGGTCGCCATGGCCTCCGGGCAGGACCTCTTCGCGCGCACCGGCTCGATGGTCGCGTACGAGGGCTTCATCCAGTACGAGCCCAACCCGCCCGCCGCCCGGCAGATCGCCTCCCAGTGGATCACCGGCGAGGGCGCGCCCGTCATGAAGTGCTCCGGCGACGGACTGCTCTACCTCGCCGACTACGGCGCCGACGTGGTCGTCATCAACCTCGACAACGACTCCATCTCCGTCAACGGCTCCAACCTCCTCGCGTTCGACGCCCACCTCACCTGGGGCGTCGAGAAGGTCAAGGGGCTCGCCAAGTTCGCCGGACAGGGCCTGTGGAACGTCGTCGTCCAGGGCACCGGATGGGTCGCCGTCACCTCGCGCGGCACGCCGATCGTCGTCGACTGCGGACGCGGTGAGGACGAGACGTACGTCGACCCGGACGCGCTCGTCGCCTGGTCCCCGAACCTCAAGGTGAAGGGCAAGCGGAGCTTCAAGGCCGGCTCGCTGATCGGCCGCGGCAGCGGAGAGGCGTACCAGATGGCCTTCTCCGGCCAGGGCATCGTCGTCGTCCAGCCGAGCGAGGACAGTACGGACCGGCTGCGGATCCGGAACTGACGGGGAGGGAGAACACATCATGCAGAGTCCGCTTTTCAGCCACACCGAGCAGCAGACCCAGGACCGTTACGCGATCCAGAACCCGCAGCTCCTGCGGGTCTCGCTGACCGGCCACGACGACGTCCTCGCCCGCAAGGGCGCCATGGTCGCCTACCAGGGTCTGATGGACTTCGACGGGGAATACCAGTCCCAGGGTCAGCGCCGCGCCCGCGCCAACACCGGCGAGGGCCTCGACCTGATGCGCGTGTCCGGCCAGGGCACCGTCTACCTCGCCAACCTCGCGCAGTACATCCACGTCGTGGACGTCGACCGCGAGGGGATGACCGTGGACAGCTCCTACGTCCTCGCGCTCGACTCCTCGCTGCACACCGAGGTCATCGCGGTGGACAGCCAGTACGGGATCTCCGGCAGCGGCAAGTACCAGCTCAACATCTCCGGCTCGGGCAAGGTCGCCCTCATGACCTCGGGCCAGCCCCTGATGATGCAGGTCACGCCCGAGAAGTACGTCAACGTCGACGCGGACGCGATCGTCGCCTGGTCCAGCTCCCTGCGTGTGCAGATGCAGGCCCAGACGCACTCCTCGGGTGTCCTCAGGCGTCGCGGCAACACCGGAGAGGGCTGGGAGCTGAGCTTCCTCGGCCAGGGCTTCGCCCTGGTCCAGCCGAGCGAGGTCATGCCGCCGCAGAACGCCCAGATCGGCCAGGGCGCCCGCGCCCAGTTCGGCGTGGGCCAGCAGGGCTCCCACGGCCAGAACCAGAACAACGCCTGGAACTGACCCGCACCCGCAAGCCAGAGCGGTAAGGGGCGGCCTCCAGCGGCCGCCCCTTACGCACATCCCTGCGACCTGCCGCTACGACCGGGACCGCGTCGCCTCCAGCAGGCGCACCACGGACGCGTCGGCCACCCCCGGCACGTCCGCGTAGCCGAACCAGCGCAGCTCCAGGGACTCCTCGCTGATCCGCTCCGCCGCTCCGGGCGGGGCCAGCGCGGCGTACTGCACATCGAGGTGCCAGTTGCAGGGAGCCGGAATCGGGTGCCGGTCCAGCCGGACCGGTCCGCCGGGCAGCAGGGTGAGCCCCGTGATGCCGGACTCCTCCGTCGCCTCACGGAGCGCCGCCGCCTCCAGGGTGACGTCCCGCTCCTCGCAGTGGCCGCCCATCTGGAGCCACATCCGCAGCTTCCGGTGCAGGGTCAGCAGAACCCTCTCCCGCTCCGGATCGATCACCAGGGCGCTTGCCGTGACATGCCCGGCCCCGCACGCCTTCCACATGCCGTCCTCATGCTGTGCCAGGTGATCCAGATAGGCCTGACGCAGCTCCGCCTGGTCACCGGCCTCGTCCTCAGGGGCATAGCCCTTCAGCACGAGAACGGCGTCGTCGCGCAGGGTCACTGGTCGCGGCCGTCCTTGCCCTCGCCCGTGCCCTCGTCGCCGTCGTCCTCGCCCTCGACGGGCTTCGGCTTCGGCTCGTCCTCCGCCGCGGGCTTCCGTGAGCCCTTCGCCGCCTCGCCGAGCATCTTGTCCAGCTCGGAGAAGTCGGCCTGCTCGTGATGGACGAAGCCGTCCGGGTCGTCCAGGTCGTGGGCCGTCGGCAGCATGTCCGGGTGGGCCCAGAGCGCGTCCCGGCCCTCCAGACCCCGGGCGTCCGTGAGCGAGGCCCACAGGCGCGAGGCGTCCCGGAGCCGGCGCGGGCGCAGCTGGAGACCGATGAGCGTGGCGAACGTCTGCTCGGCCGGTCCCCCGGAGGCGCGGCGCCGGCGCATCGTCTCGCGCAGCGCGTCGGACGAGGTCAGCCGGGACTTCGCGGCCTCGTGGACCACCGCGTCCACCCAGCCCTCCACCAGCGCGAGAGCAGTCTCCAGACGGGCCAGGGAGGCTTTCTGCTCGGGTGTGTCCTCCGGCTGGAACATGCCCTGCTGAAGGGCGTCCTGCAACTGCTCCGGCTGGGAGGGGTCGAACTGGCCGACGACGTCCTCCAGCTTGCTGGTGTCGACCTTGATGCCGCGGGCGTACGCCTCGACAGCACCGAACAGATGCGACCGCAGCCACGGCACATGGGCGAAGAGCCGCTGGTGAGCGGCCTCGCGCAGGGCCAGATACAGCCGCACCTCGTCCTGCGGGACGCTGAGGTCCTTGCCGAACTTCTCCACGTTCAGCGGGAGCAGCGCGGCCTTGCCCGCCGGTCCCAGCGGCAGCCCGATGTCGGTGGAACCGACCACCTCACCGGCCAGCACGCCCACGGCCTGCCCGATCTGCTGGCCGAACATGGCGCCGCCCATCGACCGCATCATGCCGATCAGCGGGCCCGCCATGGCCTGCATCTCCTCGGGCAGCACATCGCCCATCGCCAGGCCCACCCGCTCGGCCACCGGGTCGACCAGCTGCTGCCAGGCCGGCAGCGAGGCCTCGACCCACTCCGCGCGGCTCCACGCCACGGTGGAGACCGAACCGGACGGCATCGACGTCACGCCGTCCAGCCACAGGTCCGCCAGCCGCAGCGCCTCGTCGACCGCAGTGCGCTCGGACGGGCCCACACTGGCGTCCTTGGAGCCGTCCGGGGCGCCCTGCGAGACCGTCTGGCGGGCGATCTGCTTGGCCATGTCCCAGTTCACGGGACCGCCCTCATAGCTCAGCATCTGACCGAGCTGCTGGAAGGCCGCACCGAGATCGTTCGGATTCATCGAGCCGAACATTGCGGCGAACGGGTTGTCCCCGCCCGCTCCCGGCCCGAATCCGAACGGGCCCCCGGGCCCGCCAGCGCCCTGCCCACCTTCGGTGGGGTCCTTCTTCTTGCCCTCGTCGCCGTTCTCCGGCTCCTCCGGCGGAAGGCCGAATCCGAATGGGGTGTCACTCACGGGTTTCCTCGGCTCGTAGGGCCGCCGGCTCGAACCGACGGCGACTGCCCGACATCACCATCCAGCGTAGACACCACGCCCGCTTCGGGCCTCAGTGCTCCGCCGACTCCCGGCCTGCGGCAGGATGGACGCCACCTGGTACGTACGCGTCATTCGGGTACGTACTGAAGACAACCGCTGGAGACGCCCGGTGAGTTCCCCAGATCCGCAGGTTCGCGCAGCGCGAAACCTGACCGACCCCTCGCCCGAGAGCACACCCGAGACGAAACGCCCCAGGACCCCCAGAAACCGGGGCCCCGTCGTCGCGGTCACCGGCGCGGCCACCGGCATCGGCGAACTGCTGACCGCCCATCTCGCCGCATCCGACGCGATCAAGCAGGTCATCGCGATCGACGAGCGCCGGGGAGAGGTGTCCGAGGCGACGTGGCACATCCTGGACGTACGCGATCCGGCGATCGCCGAGAAGCTGCGCGGCGCGGACGTCGTCGTCCACCTGGCCCTCGACCTCGACCTGGAGACCGACCCCGCGGCCCGCACCGCGTACAACGTACGTGGTACCCAGACCGTGCTCACCGCCGCGGCGGCCGTCGGGGTCCACCGGGTCGTGCTGTGCACCTCGGCGATGGTCTACGGGGCGCTCGCCGACAACGATGTGCCGCTCTCCGAGGACGCCGAACTGCGGGCCACCGCCGAGGCCACCGGCGTCGGCGACCTCCTGGAGATCGAGCGGCTCGGCCGCCGGGCCCCACGCGCTCACCCCGGGCTCCATGTCACCGTCGTGCGCCCCACCGTCCTGGTCGGCGGCACCGACACCGCCCTGACCCGCTACTTCGAGTCACCGCGCCTCCTGGTCGTCGCCGGATCGCGCCCCACCTGGCAGTTCTGCCACGTCGAGGACCTGGTGACGGCGCTGGAGTACGCCGCCCTGGAGAAGATCGACGGCGAGTTCGCGGTCGGCTGCGACGGCTGGCTGGAGCAGGAGGAGGTCGAGGAGCTCAGCGGTGTGCGACGGATGGAGCTGCCCTCCGCCGTGGCGCTCGGGGCCGCCGCCCGGCTGCACCGGATCGGCCTCACCCCGTCCCCGGCCGGTGACCTGGCGTACACGATGCACCCCTGGGTGGTCAGCGTCAGCAGGCTGCACGACGTGGGCTGGCGGCCGAAGTGGACGAACGAGGCGGTGCTCGGAGCCCTCCTCGAAGAGGTCGAGGGCCGCCACACGCTCGCCGGGCGCCGCCTCGGGCGCAAGGACGCCACCGCCGCAGGAGCCGCCGGAGCGACGGTCGCCCTGCTCGGCGCGGCCGCCGTGGTGCGCCGCGCCCGCAAGGCCCGTCGCCGCATCTGACCGCCCAACGGCGCCCGAGGCCCTGTAGGAGGCTCCAAAGCGGCCGGCCGGCCGCCGGAAGAACAGGCAATTCCGGGATGTCGGAGCCGTACGGCACGATGGGAGCATGGCACCCACCCACGACCATCCCGGCGAGCACGCGGCGGCCGACCCCATCCGGCTGCTGGCGATCCGGGACACCCCGCTCTCCGTCGACGAGGTCTTCCGCGCGGTCGGCGACGACGCGGCGGGCGGCATCGCGCTCTTCGTCGGCACCGTGCGCAACCACGACGCGGGACAGGACGTCGGCGCGCTCGGCTATTCCTGTCACCCCTCGGCCGGGGACGAACTGCGCCGAGTGGCGGAGAAGGTCGTCGCCGACCACCCGGTCCGCGCACTGGCGGCCGTCCACCGAGTGGGTGAACTGGAGGTGGGCGACCTGGCCGTGGTCGTCGCCGTCGCCTGCCCGCACCGCGCCGAGGCCTTCGACGCCTGCCGCAAGCTCATCGACGACCTCAAGCACGAGGTTCCGATCTGGAAACACCAGCGCTTCTCGGACGGCACGGAGGAGTGGGTCGGAGCTTGCTGAGCGCAAACCGGACCGGAGCGCATCCGCCCCGATTTGCGTAACGGCACCCCCGCCATGAGCGTTGGTCTTCCGGATCGTTAATCTGCTGATCGGGCATCCGGTCGCTCATGGGGTAGGGAGGTCGTGATGGCGGCACTCGCTTGGCTGTTGATTCCACTTTTCGCTGCTGTCGGTGGTGCGATATGGGCGAGTTGGGCTGCCCGCAATCGCACGACCGGCGATGTCACCGAACTCGCCGGCTACGCCAGGTTCCGTGACGCGATGGAGAAATCGCACTCCGGTTCCGGGGCTCTCTGAAGACCGACGCACGCCGCGTGACCACCTTCCGCCGCGTTCCGGTCTCCCCGTACGGACCGGCCCCGGCGGTGCACTGACAGGCCCTTCCCGTACTGTCGTTCCATGCCACGCAGCACCGCGACGATGCTCGCCTCCGCCCTCGTCCTCATCGCGCTGCTCTGCGCAGGCGTGCTGGTCAAAGTGCCGTATTCGGAGATGTCCCCCGGACCGACGGTGAACACGCTGGGCGACGCGCGTGGCGAGCCCGTCCTGCAGATCTCCGGTCGCAAGACGTACCCGGCATCCGGGCACCTCAACATGACGACGGTCCGCGTCACCGGGGCGGACTACCGGATGAACATCTTCGAGGCGGTCTACGGCTGGCTGGCACACGACAGCGTCGTGGTGCCGCACGACACGCTCTACCCGGACGGCAAGACCGAGGAGCAGTCCACCCAGGAGAACGCCGAGGAGTTCAGCCAGTCCCAGGAGAGCGCCAAGGTGGCCGCCCTGAAGGAGCTGGACATCCCGGTCGCCACCCAGGTCGTGGTCTCCACGGTGGTCAAGGACAGCCCCTCCGAGGACAAGCTGCACGCGGGCGACGTGATCAAGGCCGTCGACGGCACCGCGGTCAAGGAGCCCGGCGACGTCGCGAAACTCGTCACCAAGCACCAGCCCGGCGAAGACGTCACCTTCACCATCATCCCGGCGAAGACCGCCGCCGCGGCCGAGAAGGCCGGGCGCGCCCCCGAGGGCGGCGAGGAGATCACCATCAGGACCGCGAAAGCCCCCGCCGCCGAGGGCGACGGCGAGGCGGGCGGGAAGGACCGGGCGATCGTCGGCATCAGGGCCGGGACGGACCACACGTTCCCGTTCGAGATCGACATCAAGCTCGCCGACGTCGGCGGGCCGAGCGCCGGCCTGATGTTCTCCCTCGGCATCATCGACAAGCTCACCCCCGGTGACCTGACCGGCGGCAGGTTCGTCGCGGGCACCGGCACCATCGACGACGCGGGCGCGGTCGGCCCGATCGGCGGCATCAACATGAAGCTGGTCGGCGCCCGGAACGCCGGCGCCCGCTACTTCCTCACGCCCGACGACAACTGCGCGTCGGCCGCCGCCGACACCCCCGACGGGCTGACCCTGGTGCGGGTCAAGACCATCGAGGACGCCACGAAGTCGATGGAACAGATCCGCAACGGGAAGACCGCGGGTCTGCCGAGCTGCTCGACCGGCTGACGGCCGCGCCGCCCGGGAACCGTACGACGGCCCCGGGCAGCGGCCCGATCAGGACTCGAACGTCGCCGCCAGCGCCTCGGCGAGGCCGGGCACCAGACCGGCGCCGGTCAGCACCTCGGTGGGGGAGTCCTTCTCGCGCAGCCGTACGGCGGACTCGCGGGCCCCGTCCCGCAGGACGGCCACGGTCATCCGCACCTCCTGCCGGTCGGGGTGCTTGGCGACCCACTGGGTCAGCTGCTTGTCGTTCAGACCGTCCGGCACGGAGGTCTCGGCGGACGGCGGCAGCATCAGCCGCTCCACCGTCATGGCGCAGCCGACCACGGCGTCGGGCCAGGCGATCGTGCCGAGGAAGTCGTCGAGCGCGGTGCCCGGCGGAAGTTCGTCCTGCTCGATCGGGGTGAGTGCCGCGACGGAGGAGCTGGGGTCCTCAAGGCCCAGCTGACGGGCGAGGCCGGGCTCCTGGACCCGCAGCTGGGCGGTGTCGACCAGGGCGAACAGCCGGGCGGGCTGGTCCCAGCCGAGGTTGGAGGCATAGGCGTCGATTTCGAGGACGGCGACGGTGAGCGGACTCGCGGCCATCGGGGGTCCTGCGGGGGAAACGTTGGGCATGGGTAATATCCTGCCTCCTTCCGCCCCCGGAACGGGAACTAGGTAAAGCCTCAGTAAGTTGCATAGGTGGGCTCCAGGATCGCTGGGCCCGTCCACACGACCGCGAACTACGAGGTGCGCACGTTGGCTTTCCAGATGCCGGACCGCGGCGGAGGCCCGACCGGGCCACGGATCAGAGTCGGCCGCCCGTCCCGGCGCGCCCGTACCCTGCTCATGACTTTGGGTGTCCTGGCGGTTCTCGCCATGGCCTTCGTCATGTTCGCCGGGTTCTGGACGGACTGGCTCTGGTACAGGTCGGTCGCGTATTCATCCGTCTTCACCACCACCCTGTGGACCAAGATCGGGCTGTTCCTCGTCTTCGGACTGCTGATGGCGGTCGCCATCGGAGTGAACATCTGGCTCGCGCACCGGCTCCGGCCGCCGCTGAGCGCGATGTCCCTGGAGCAGCAGAGCCTGGACCGCTACCGGATGAGCATCGCCCCCTACAAGAAGTGGGTGCTGCTCGCCGTCACGGCGCTCGTCGCGCTGATCGGCGGAGCTTCCGCCTCCGGTCAGTGGCGTACGTGGCTCCTGTACGTCAACGGCGTGCCGTTCGGGCAGAAGGACCCCCAGTTCCAGCTGGACGTCGCCTTCTTCGCTTTCGACCTGCCGTGGTACCGCTTCATGCTGGGCTTCGGCTTCGCGGCGACCGTGCTCTCGCTGATCGCCGCCGCGCTGACCCACTATCTGTACGGTGGGCTGCGCATCACCAGCCCCGGCGCCCGCGCCACCGGGGCGGCCACCGGCCACCTCTCGGTGCTGCTGGGCATCTTCGTCTCCCTGAAGGCCGTGGCGTACTGGCTCGACCGGTACGGGCTGGCGGTGAAGTCCAGTGACTTCAAGGCCGCGGACAACTGGACGGGCCTGCGGTACGTCGACGCCAACGCCTACCTCCCGGCGAAGACCATCCTGTTCTGCATCGCGGCCATCTGCGCCGTGCTGTTCTTCGCGACGCTGTGGCGCCGCACCTGGCAGCTCCCGGTCATCGGCTTCGGCCTGATGGTGCTCTCGGCGATCCTGATCGGCGGGCTCTACCCGGCGATCGTGCAGAAGTTCCAGGTCCAGCCGAACGAGCAGGCCAAGGAAGCCGAGTTCATCCAGAAGAACATCAATGCCACACGCGACGCGTACGACATCGATGATGCCAAGGTGGACGACTACGACGGCCAGGCGACCACCAAGGACGACACCAAGTTGCGGGCCGCGGCCAACACCGCCGCCAGCTACCGCGTGATGGACCCCAACGTCGTCTCCCCGGCCTTCCAGCAGCTCCAGCAGCGGAGGAACTACTACCAGTTCCCCAAGACGCTGGACGTCGACCGCTACAAGGACAAGGACGGCAAGGAGCAGGACACCGTCATCGGTCTGCGTGAGCTGAACATCCAGGGCCTGCCCAAGCGGAACTGGATCAACGACCACTTCACGTACACCCACGGCTACGGCGCCATCGCGGCCCGGGGCACGACCACCGGGACGAATCCGCCGGGGTCTCCGGACTTCAGCGAGTCGGGGCTGCCCACCACCGGTGAGCTCGGCAAGTACGAGCAGCGGATCTACTACGGCGAGAACACCCAGCAGTACTCCATCGTCGGCGGGCCCCAGAAGGAGCTCGACTACGAGGAGGACGGCGAGAAGACCACCAGCTACAAGGGCGACAGCGGGGTCAACCTCTCCAACACCTTCAACCGTGCCGCGTACGCGGTCTCGTTCAGCGAGCCGCAGATCATGTACTCGGGAGCCATCGGTGAAGGCTCGCGGATCCTGTACAACCGCACGCCCAAGGAGCGCGTCGAGGCGGTCGCCCCGTGGCTGACCATCGACGGCGACGCCTACCCGGCGGTCGTCGACGGTCGGATCCAGTGGATCGTCGACGCGTACACCACGAGCAACGGCTACCCGTACGCGTCCCGGACCACGCTCGGCGACACCACGGCCGACTCGCTGACCACCAACCAGCGCGCGGTGGTCGCCCAGCAGAACCAGGTCAACTACATCCGCAACTCGGTGAAGGCCACCGTCGACGCCTATGACGGCAAGGTCAAACTCTACGAGTGGGACACCAAGGACCCGGTTCTCAAGACCTGGCGCAAGGCGTTCCCGGGAACGGTCGAGTCCCGCGGGGAGATTCCGCAGGAGCTCATGGACCACCTGCGGTATCCGCAGGACCTCTTCAAGGTGCAGCGCGAGCTGCTCACCCGCTACCACGTCGAGGACCCCGCGCAGTTCTACAGCGGCAGTGACGCGTGGCAGGTGCCGGACGACCCGACCAACAAGGAGCCCGGCTCGGTCCCGCCCTACTACCTGAGCATGAAGATGCCGGGCCAGGACGAGCAGCAGTTCTCGCTGACCACCACGTTCACTCCCCGAGGGCGTCCCAACCTGGGTGCCTTCATGGCGGTGAACGCGGACGCGGCCAGCAAGGACTACGGCGAGATGCGGCTGCTACGGGTGACCTCCACCGTGAAGGGCCCGGGCCAGGTGCAGAGTGAGCTCAACGGCAACGACGACGTCGCCGAGTTCGTGAGGAACCTCAAGGGCACCGACTCGGACATCGAGTACGGCAACCTGCTGACGGTTCCGCTGGAGGGCGGGTTCCTCTACATCGAGCCGGTCTACACGCGCGGTGGCAACCAGAACTACCCGCTGCTGCGCAAGGTGGCCGCCTCGTACGGTTCGAAGATCGTCTTTGAGAACAGCCTCGGGGAGGCGCTCAACGCCGTCTTCGGGGTCGAGGACGACGGGGCCACGACGCCGCCCGACCCCGATGTGCCGCCGGGCGAGACCGATGAGCCGCCGGCCACCGGCAGCGCGGCGCTCAAGAAGGCCATCGCGGACGCCCAGAAGGCGTACTCCGACGGTGAGAAGGCGCTGCAGGAGCAGGACTGGCCGGCCTACGGCAAGGCTCAGGAGGCTCTTCAGGACGCCCTGGAGCGAGCCGCCGCCGCGCAGCCCAAGGCGGGCAGTGAGGGGGACAAGGCCGACGGCGC
The DNA here is from genome assembly GCF_040638385.1 of Streptomyces sp. NPDC026589. Classification (NCBI taxonomy): domain Bacteria; kingdom Bacillati; phylum Actinomycetota; class Actinomycetes; order Kitasatosporales; family Streptomycetaceae; genus Streptomyces; species Streptomyces sp. NPDC026589. Next base: position 108,413 of record NZ_JBEZYG010000022.1, on the reverse strand, counting down.
CGAGAAGCCGGCGGGCGATGCCAAGCCGGACAGCTCGGCCGAGCCCGCGAGCGCCGGTGAGCCGGCGGACGCGGACAAGGGGGATCCGGCGAGGAAGCCGGATGCGGCCGAAGGGGCCGACAAGGGCTCCGACCAGGGCAGCTGAGCAGAGTCCATCCCGCGTCGTGGTACGGTTTGAACACAACGACGCGGGGTGGAGCAGCTCGGTAGCTCGCTGGGCTCATAACCCAGAGGTCGCAGGTTCAAATCCTGTCCCCGCTACTGAAAAGACGAAGGCCCGGATCCCAAGGGATCCGGGCCTTCGTCGTGCCTGTTGTGCGTGCAGCCGTGTCGGTCCCAAGCTGTGGGCGTGAAGTGCGTTTCGCTGGGCAGCAGTTGCTTCCGAACGTGTTTGACTTGTCTCTCTGTGGGCATGTCGACAAAACGCTGTAGTGACCTCACTGGCCGCGATATACCAGGTGTACGCGGGTTACAGGTGGTGCGACGATGGTATTTATGGGGGACAGGGCAACTCTGTTGGAGACAGGGCGGTTTGTGCAGCGGCGCGGCCAAGATGGGGAAAGCGCGGTAGACGCGGCTTTCGCTGCTGCCATCGCCGGGGCGGGCGCACCGGTCCAGCGGACCGGCGCCATCGACGCGAGCGCCACCGCGACCGCGTCCGACGAGGACACCACGGACGCGGTCGACGCCGCGGACAGCGCCGAGAGCGAGGCGCGCCACCGGCGCGCCGCCGACGCGGGGGACACCGCGTCCATGAGCGTCCTGGGCGCGCTGCTGCTGCGCCGCGGCGAGCTGGACGGCGCCGAGCGGTATCTGCGCGCCGCCACCGCCGACGGGGACCGCGCCGCCGCGAACAACCTGGGCGTCCTGCTGCACCAGCGCGGCTACCCGGACGAGGCCGCCGGCTGGTGGCGTATCGCCGCCGTGGCCGGATCCGCCGCCGCCGCGCATGCGCTCGGCCGGCACTTCCGCGAGCGTGGCGACGAGCCCGGCGCGGAGTACTGGCTGCGCCAGTCCGCCGAGCAGGGCCACGCGCTGGGCGCGTACGCGCTGGCCGACCTGCTGGAGCACCGCGGCGACGTCGGCGCCGAGCGCTGGCTGCGCGCCGCCGCCGAACAGGGGCACCGTGAGGCCGCCTACCGGCTGGCCCGCGCCCTGGAGCGGAAGGCCGTCAAGGACCCGCACGAGGCCTTCGGCCTGGGCCGAGGCCCCGCTTCCGGGCGAACCGGAACGGGCCTCGGCCTGCCGGGCGACCCGCCCGCATCCGCTCGTGGCCGGGCGGCGGGCCCCGCGGGCGTCAGGAACGCGGCCGACGGCGACAGCCCCGTGGCGGGACCCGCCGCCGGCCGGGTCGGCGAGGCCGAGCAGTGGTACCGCCAGGCCGCCGCCCGGGGCCACCGGCGCGCCGCTCTGCACCTCGGCGCGATCCTGGAGCAGCGCGGCGAGCTCAAGGAGGCCGGACGCTGGTACCTCACCTCCGCCAAGGACGGCGAGCCGCGCGCCGCCTGTGCGCTCGGGTTCCTGCTGCGCGACGCCGGCGACGAGGAGAGCGCCGCCGTGTGGTGGCTGCGCGCCGCCCAGGACGGTGACGGCAACGCCGCCAACGCGCTCGGCGCGCTGCACGCCGCACGCGGTGAGCAGCAGACCGCCGAGCGCTGGTACCGGGCCGCCATGGACGCGGGCGACGTCAACGGGGCGTACAACCTCGGCCTGCTCTGTGCCGCCCAGGACCGCACCCCGCAGGCCGAGCAGTGGTACCGCCGCGCCGCGTACGCCGGACACCGCGAGGCCGCCAACGCGCTCGCGGTGCTCCTCCTCCAGGCCGGCGACCACACCGGGGCCGAGCCCTGGTTCTCCAAGGCGGCCGAGGCGGGCAGCGTCGACGCGGCCTTCAACCTCGGCATCCTGCACGCCGGACGCGACGAGGACCGTACGGCGCTGGGCTGGTACGAGCGCGCCGCGGCGGCCGGGCACACCGACGCCGCGCTCCAGGTCGGCATGGCCCTGCTGCGCGACGGCGAGGACCGGGAGGCCGAGCGGCACCTGCGCTGCGCCGCGGGCGGCGGCAGCGCCGAGGCCGCGTTCCGGCTGGCCGGAGTGCTGGACGCACGCCAGCCGCCGCCGGGACCGCCCGCGCTGGGCGAGCCGATGCCGGAGAAGACCGAGTGCGAGGAGTGGTACGAGCGGGCCGCCCAGCAGGGTCACCGCCGCGCCCAGGTCCGGGTCGGCATGCTCGCCGCCGCCCGCGGGGACGTGGAGAGCGCCGCCCACTGGTACCGGGAGGCCGCCGAGGCGGGCAGCCGCAACGGGGCCTTCAACCTCGGGCTGCTGCTGGCCCGCGAGGGCAGCGAGCGCGAGGCCGCCCTGTGGTGGAGCCGTGCGGCCGCCGCCGGGCACGGCCGTGCCGCACTGCGCCTGGCGCTCCTCGCCGCCCGCCGGGGCGAGCTGACCGAGGGGCAGCGCTGGTGCGCCCGGGCGGTGGAGCTGGGCCCGGCCGAGGTGGCCGAGCGGGCCGCGCGGCTGCGCGAGGCGCTGCACCAGGAGCTGACGGCGTAACCCGGTGTAGCCCCGTCGGGCCCACGGACCGGCGTGAATGAATTTGCGCCGCCCGACCTGCTGACGTAATGTTGCATTCACCGACGCGGGGTGGAGCAGCTCGGTAGCTCGCTGGGCTCATAACCCAGAGGTCGCAGGTTCAAATCCTGTCCCCGCTACTGAAAAGACGAAGGCCCGGATCTCATGGAGATCCGGGCCTTCGTCATGTCCGGCGACCTGAGAAGCAGGGCCCGCCCGGAGGCGGGCCCGAAGAAGCGTTCGGGTCAGGCGGTGGCGGCGCAACTCGGGCAGATGCCGCGGTACGTCACCTCGACGCCGGAGACCATGAAGCCGTAGCGCTCGTCCGCCGGCAGGTCTGCCAGCGGGTTGCCCGCGGGGTGTACGTCCCTGATGGCGCCGCACCGGGCGCATACCAGGTGATGGTGCGGGTGGTGCGCGTTCGGGTCGTAGCGCTTGGCCCGGCGGTCGGTGGAGACCTCCAGCACCTCACCGAGGGACACCATCTCGCCGAGGGTGTTGTAGACGGTGGCGCGCGAGATCTCGGGCAGCCGGGAAACGGCCCTCGCGTGGACCTCGTCCGCCGTCAGGTGTACGTGGTCCCCGTCGAGGACCTCGGCCACGACGCGCCGCTGTGCCGTCATACGCCAGCCGCGTCCACGAAGTCGTTCCAGCAGGTCGCTCATGGAGCCCAGCCTAACAGTGGGGGAACCGAGTCCCGATCGGGTGTGACTTTGGATGTTCACTTGACTTGGACAATGTCCATTGTAGGATCGAGACCGGCATACGCCAAGGGACAGGCTGTGCGGAACATCGGACCGACGATCGAGGTCGGCCGATCCCGGAAAGTGCAGGACATGACGCAGGAGGCGCACGTGACGCAGGGACCGCTCACTACGGAGGCCGGCGCGCCGGTAGCCGACAACCAGAACAGCGAGACCGCTGGCGTCGGCGGTCCGGTTCTCGTCCAGGACCAGGCGCTGCTGGAGAAGCTCGCCCACTTCAACCGCGAGCGCATCCCGGAGCGGATCGTGCACGCCCGCGGCGCCGGCGCGTACGGCACCTTCACGCTGACCCGCGACGTCTCGCAGTGGACCCGGGCGAAGTTCCTCTCCGAGGTCGGCAAGCAGACCGAGACCTTCCTGCGCTTCTCCACCGTCGCGGGCAACCTCGGCTCGGCCGACGCCGCGCGCGACCCCCGCGGCTTCGCGCTGAAGTTCTACACCGAAGAGGGCAACTACGACCTCGTCGGCAACAACACCCCGGTGTTCTTCATCAAGGACGCCATCAAGTTCCCCGACTTCATCCACACCCAGAAGCGCGACCCGTACACCGGCTCGCAGGAGGCGGACAACGTCTGGGACTTCTGGGGTCTTTCGCCCGAGTCGACGCACCAGGTGACCTGGCTCTTCGGCGACCGGGGCATCCCGGCCACGCTGCGCCACATGAACGGGTACGGCTCGCACACGTTCCAGTGGAACAACGAGGCCGGCGAGGTCTTCTGGGTCAAGTACCACTTCAAGACCGACCAGGGGATCAAGAACCTCACCACCGAGGAGGCCGTCCGGCTCTCCGGTGTCGACCCCGACAGCCACCAGCGCGATCTGCGCGAGTCGATCGAGCGCGGTGACTTCCCGTCCTGGACGGTGCAGGTCCAGATCATGCCCGCGGCGGACGCGGCCGGCTACCGCTTCAACCCGTTCGACCTCACCAAGGTGTGGCCGCACGCGGACTACCCGCCGATCGAGATCGGCAAGCTGGAGCTCAACCGCAACCCGCAGAACATCTTCGCCGAGGTCGAGCAGTCGATCTTCAGCCCCGCGCACTTCGTGCCGGGCATCGGCCCGTCCCCCGACAAGATGCTCCAGGGCCGGCTCTTCGCGTACGGCGACGCCCACCGCTACCGCGTCGGCATCAACGCCGACCACCTGCCGGTGAACCGCCCGCACGCCACCGAGGCGCGGACCAACAGCCGGGACGGCTTCCTCTACGACGGCCGTCACCAGGGCGCCAAGAACTACGAGCCGAACAGCTTCGGCGGCCCGTCCCAGACGGACCGCCCGCTGTGGCAGCCGCTCCCGGTCACCGGCACCACCGGTAACACCGAGGCCCCCGTCCACGCCGAGGACAACGACTTCGTGCAGGCGGGCAACCTCTACCGGCTCTACTCGGAGGACGAGAAGACCCGGCTGATCGAGAACCTCGCCGGTTTCATCGCCAAGGTCTCGCGCGACGACATCGCCGAGCGCGCGATCAACAACTTCCGCCAGGCGGACGGCGACTTCGGCAAGCGGCTGGAAGCCGCGGTCCAGGCCCTCCGCGGCTGACCGGACGCCTGCCGTCGACGGTGGGCCGGATCCCCTCGCGGGGTCCGGCCCACCGGTCGTTCCCGCGCCGACCGCACGCCGGGCGAGCGGTCAGCCGGCGGCCGCGACCGTACGCCGGACGGGCGCCCAGCAGCGGATGATGTCGCGCACCGACACGATGCCCACCGGCCCGTCGCCGTCCAGCACGATCAGATGCCGGAACCCGCCGTGCGTCATGGCCTCCGCGGCCTCCTCCAGCGTCCAGGCCGGGGCGGCGAACACCACGTCGGTGGTGGTGTGGGCGGACGCGGTCTCCCGGTCGGGGTCCAGCCCCGATCCGAGCGCGTCGAGGATGTCGCGCTCGGTGATGATGCCGAGCCCGCAGGTGTCCGGATCGTGGACGACAGCTGCCCCGATGCGGCGGGCCGACATCAGCCGGGCCGCCTGGCGGAGCGTATGCGTGGGGCCGATGGTGAGGACCACCGTGCTCATGGCGTCACGGACGAGCATGTAACGAGCCACCTCCTCGGCGAGCCGACTCTGTGAGTCGATTCACAAGTTCACAAGTGGGGGGACTCTCAGAGTTGCACCCTTGGGGCGGGTCGACAAGGGGTGGGTGAAGCGTGGGGAGGGCGCCCGAAAAGCACACAACGCGCCCCCGGCACGTCTTGCGGACCGTACAGTTGCGGACCGTACGGTTTCGGACAGACCCGAAAGGGGCGGTCAGTACCGCTGGTTCAGATAGCCCAGCAGCTCGTCGTGGAGCGGCCCGTTGGAGGCCGCCGCGTTTCCGCCGCCCGGACCGTCCACCCCGTCCAGCGAGGTGAACCGGCCGCCCGCCTCCTGCACGATGATCGCGGTCGCCGCCATGTCCCACAGCGAGAGCTCCGGCTCCGCGCAGATGTCCACGGAACCCTCGGCGACCATCATGTACGGCCAGAAGTCCCCGTACCCCCGCGTCCGCCAGCAGGCCCGGGTGAGGTCCAGGAGGCCGTCGAGCCGGCCCTGCGCCTCCCAGCCGGCCAGCGAGGAGAACGCGAACGAGGCGTCGGCGATCCGCTCCACCTTCGACACGTGCATCCGGGTCGCGGAGGTGAGGCTGCGGCCGGTGAAGGCGCCCGCGCCCTTCGCCGCCCACCAGCGCCGGTTCAGCGCCGGCGCGGAGACCACGCCCATCACCGGCTGGAAGCCTTCCTCGCCCGCCTCCATCAGCGAGATCAGCGTCGCCCACACCGGCACGCCGCGCACGTAGTTCTTGGTGCCGTCGATCGGGTCGATCACCCAGCGCCGCGGTCCGCTGCCCTCGATCCCGTACTCCTCGCCCAGGATCGCGTCTCTCGGGCGGGCCCGCTGCAGGTGGCCCCGGATCAGCTCCTCAGCGGCCTTGTCGGCCTCGCTCACCGGCGTCATGTCCGGCTTGGTCTCCACCTTCAGGTCGAGAGCCTTGAACCGGTCCATCGTCACCGCGTCGGCGGCGTCCGCCAGTACGTGGGCCAGGCGCAGATCATCGTGGTAGTCGGGCATGCCGTCACAGTATCCAGCGCCGCCGGGCGCGGGCTACAGCGCCCCCGTGCCTCCCGGGACCCTTGACAGCCCACGGGAGCGCGTCAACTCTGAACCGCAGGGTCCCGGGGCCGGGGAGGCGACGATGCCGACAGCGCGGCAGGCACTGCTGGACGCCGCCCTCAGGGCGCTGGACGAGGGGCCCTGGCGCACGGTGCGCATGGTTGACGTCGCGGCCCTGGCAGGAGTCTCACGGCAGACCCTCTACAACGAGTTCGGCACGAAGGGCGGACTGGCCGGGGCCCTGCTGCGACGGGCCGCCGACGGCTATCTCGCCGGGGTGGACCGTGCCCTGACCGCCCCCGTCCCCGACCGTCCGGCCGCCGTCGCGCTCTGGACCGTGCGGGCCGCCCGCCAGGACGCGCTGGTCAAGGCGCTGCTCACGGGGTACTGGGCGGAGGGGCTGCCCCGCCCGGAACATCTGCCGGGCCCCGGGGGAGGTACGGGCGGGAGACCGCCGCCGGCCCCCGGGGAGCTGCTCGCGCTCGTACGGGACCGGATGGTGGCGGTGTCGCCCGGGGCCGCCGCCGGGCGCTGCGAGATCGCGTTACGTCTCGCGCTGTCCTGTGTGATCGTTCCGGTGCCGGGCGACGACGCCGCGGACAACCGTGCGCTCGGGCTCGTACGGGAAGGGGCGCGGGCCGCGGTTCCGGTGGGCCTCAGTGGGCCGAGCCGGACAGCTGGAGGCCGATCACCCCGATGATCACCAGCGAGATCGACACCAGCTTCAGCGTGGAGACCACGTCACCGAGGAAGATCATGCCGTAGATCGCCGTCCCGGCCGCCCCGATCCCGGTCCACACCGCGTACGCCGGACCGACGTCGAGCTTCTTCAGCGCCAGGGTCAGCAGACCGAAACTGCCCAGCGCGAACGCGGCGAACGCGATCGTCGGCCAGAGCCGGGTGAATCCGTGGGAGAGCTTCAGACACACGGCGAAGCCGGTCTCCAGCAGTCCTGCGACCACGACCAGCAGCCAGGGCATCGTGAGTTGCCTCCCGCGTAGGTGACCGGCATCGGTTCGGGAACGTACCCGGTGGGCGGCAAGATGCACCGCCCGCTCGGTGCGATTATGCCTTTACCAATCGTTGAAGCCCGCAAACATGCCCGCGCCGCCCCGGCCGAATCCGGACGGACGCGCCGTCAGTCGCCCTCGCGCCGTTCCCGGGTCGCGAGCAGCCGGCGCAGGGAGTCCAGGCGTGCCGGGTCGGCGTGTCCCTCCGCCACCCAGGCGTCCAGCGCGCACTCCGGCTGGTTCTCGTCGTGGGTGCAGCCGCGCGGGCAGTTCTCGGTGCCCGGTTGCAGGTCCGGGAAGGCGTTGATGACCCGGGACGGGTCCACGTGGTGCAGCCCGAAGGAGCGCACTCCCGGGGTGTCGACCACCCAGCCCCGGTCGCCGGGCAGCGGCAGCGCGAGGGCCGAGGTGGTGGTGTGCCGCCCCCGGCCGGTGACCGCGTTGACGATGCCGGTGGTCCGTCGCCGCTCCGGCGGCACCAGGGCGTTGACCAGCGTCGTCTTGCCGACCCCGGAGTGCCCGACGAAAGCGGTGACGCGGTCGTTGAGGAACTCGCGCACCTGGTCCGCCGCGTCCCCGCTCTCCAGCTCCTCGCGGCTGGTCACGATGTACGGGACGCCCAGCGGGGTGTACGCCTCCAGCAGCTTGTCCGGAGACGCCAGGTCCGATTTGGTCAGTACCAGGAGCGGGGTGAGGCCGCCGTCGTACGCCGCCACCAGACAGCGGTCGATCATGCGCGGGCGGGGTTCCGGGTCGGCCAGCGCGGTGACGATCGCCAGCTGGTCCGCGTTGGCGACGACCACGCGCTCGTACGGATCGTCGTCGTCCGCCGTGCGGCGCAGCACCGTGCGACGCGGGGCGATGCGCACGATCCGGGCCAGGGTGTCCTTCTCGCCGGAGAGGTCGCCGACGATGGAGACGGTGTCGCCCACCACGGCGGCCTTGCGGCCCAGCTCGCGGGCCTTCATCGCCACCACGGTCCGGCCCTCGACGAGGCAGGTGAGCCGGCCGCGGTCGACGGTGAGGACCATGCCGTCCTCGGCGTCCTCGTGCTTGGGCCGGATGTGCGTACGCGGCCGGTTGCCCTTGCGGTTGGGGCGGACGCGGATGTCGTCCTCGTCGGGGTTCTTCCCGTAACGGCGCATCTTCTAGGCCCCGAGCATTCCGGTCCACATGTCCGGGAAGTCCGGCAGGGTCTTGGCGGTCGTGCCCACGTTCTCGATCTCCACGCCCTTCACCGCCAGGCCGATGATCGCCCCGGCGGTGGCCATGCGGTGGTCGTCGTACGTGTGGAAGACGCCGCCGTGCAGCGGGCGCGGGCGGATGTGCAGCCCGTCGGCCGTCTCGGTGACATCGCCGCCCAGTTCGTTGATCTCCTTGGTCAGCGCGGCCAGCCGGTCCGTCTCGTGCAGCCGCAGATGGGCGACGCCGCTCAGCGTGGAGGGGGAGTCGGCCAGCGCCGCGACCGCCGCGATGCCCGGGGTCAGCTCGCCGACCTCGCCGAGGTCCACGTCGATGCCGTGGACACGGCCCGTGCCGGTGAAGGTCAGGCCGTGCTCGGTCAGTTCGCAGCTGCCGCCCATCGCGGTGAAGATCTCGCGCAGCGCGTCGCCCGGCTGGGTGGTGCGCTCGGGCCAGTCGGGGATCGTGACCCGGCCGCCGGTCACCAGGGCCGCGGCCAGGAACGGCTGGGCGTTGGACAGGTCCGGCTCGATCGTCAGGTCCCGGCCGAGCAGCGCGGAGGGGGAGACCCGCCACACATTCGGCTCGCCGCCCGTCTCCGGTTCGTCCACCTGCGCGCCGACGGCCCGCAGCATGTCGACGGTCATCCGGATGTGCGGCATCGAGGGGAGCGTGGACCCGGTGTGCCGGACCTCCACGCCCTGGTTGAAGCGCGGTCCCGACAGCAGCAGCGCCGAGACGAACTGCGAGGAGGACGAGGCGTCGATCGCCACCGCGCCGCCCTCCAGCGCCCCGCCGCCGTGCACGGTCAGCGGCAGCGCCCCGCGCCCGTCGTCGTCGATCCGCGCGCCGAGCGCCCGCAGCCCCTCGATCACGCCGGTCAGCGGGCGCTCGTAGGACCGGGGGTCGCCGTCGAAGCGGACCGGGCCGTCGGAGAGTGTGGCGACGGGCGGCAGGAAGCGCATGACCGTGCCGGCGTTGCCGACGTCGACCGCCGCCGGGCCGTGCAGCCCCGCCGGGATGACCCGCCAGGCCTCGCCCGAACTGTCCGGGGAGGCCGCGGCGGACGGGCTGGAGGCGGACGAGGAGGAGACGGTCTCCTCGATCCCGACGCCCATGGCGCGCAGCGCGTCGGCCATGAGCAGGGTGTCGCGGGAGCGCAGCGGGCGGCGCAGCCAGCCCGGCTCGGCGGACAGCGAGGCGAGCACGAGCGCGCGGTTGGTGACCGATTTGGATCCGGGCACGGCGACGGTCGCGTCGACGGCGCCGCTCGCGTGGGGGGCGGGCCAGAGGGCGGGGTGCACGGAACTCTCGGTCATGGCCATCACTTTAGTGGCTTCCCGCCGACCTGGATCCTGATCAAAAGGGCGGAAACCGTCCCGTAGTGAAGGAGTGGTGCGGACCGCTGCGGCCCAACCCGCCCTCACCGCCCCAGCAGCCACCGCCCGCCGCCGATCAGCGAGCACAGCGACACCGCGTGGAAGAGGAACAGCCACAGCACCGCCGGGGCGTGGGTCAGCCGGGCCAGCTGGTCCGCGTCGGAGTCCGGGGCGCCGCCGTGGCGCCGCTTGGACTGGAGCTCGAACGGCGGCCGTACGCCGCCCAGCAGCAGGAACCACACCACCGCGTACGCGAACGCCGACTGGACGTCCGAGGAGGCCAGCCAGGACACCAGCAGGAACGCGGTGCCGGTCAGGATGACGGTGAGGGCCCCGTACACATTGCGGATCATCACCAGCATCACCGCGAGCAGGGCCGTCGCCACCCACAGCAGGAGGGTGATCCTGCCGTTGGTCAGCAGCCAGGCACCGCCCAGGCCCAGGAGCGAGGGGGCCGTGTAGCCGGCTGCCGCCGTGAGGATCATGCCGATCCCCGTCGGCTTGCCGCGGCTCACGGTCAGGCCGCTCGTGTCCGAGTGCAGGCGGATGCCGGAGAGCTGCCGCCCGGTGAGCAGCGCCACCAGACCGTGACCGCCCTCGTGCGCGATGGTGATGGTGTTGCGCGCGAGCCGCCATATCGGATTCGGCACGACGGCGATGAGCGCCAAGGTGGCCGTCACCACCACCAGCCACTGCTCGGGAGCGGACTGGGTTCCGGTGACGCGATCCCACAGATCGCCCAATTCGGTGCTGTTCATCGGACGGGCGACTCCTCGCGGTCGGGGCGGGCGGTCGTGGCAGTCTGGCATCTACGCGCGGACGGTGTCGTGGACGTCCTGGCAGCGCTGTCCCGCGGGGGTGACCGTTCCTGGTCCGGGGGGTGCGCCGTGCGGCCCCCGGCGAGCTGCGGGCGATCAGGGATCGGCCTTCTCGTCCAGGACCTAGCGCCGGCTCCGCGGGACCCGGCCCAGCCGTGACGCGGCCGCTCCCGGGTCCGCCCCTGGCGGCGGGGCCCGGAGCGGGACCATCTTCCTATAGCCCGTCCACCTTTCCGCACGACATATTGGTGACCACGGCGAGGGAATAGCCGGAAGCCGAGACGGGAGTGATCGTGTCCGCACGGATAACCATTGATCCCAGCCGCTTCAGCCAATTCGGTGAAGCCACTGGTAGTTCCTTCTGCCTGATCACGAATTCTGATCTGGTGGGTCAGCTGGAAGTCGCCGGAACTGCTTCCTACCGAGAATTCCTCACCATCACGATGGATGCCGGAGATCACTTCGAGGACATCCTCGACAAGCAGATTCCGGAGCCGGCTCACGTGCTGGTGATCTCGCCGGGAAGATTCTTCGAGTCACCGGATCCCGATCTGGTCGGGCAGCGGAAGATCATGGGAATGGCGTGCAACTCGACGCCCACCACCGCTGAGGAGATCCGTCACTTCCTCGGTGTGATGGAGCGGACCTCGGCGGCCGACCAGGCCGCGTTCTGCGACACCTTCTTCGAGCTCGCCGAGGACGCGGAACACCTGGCGTACGTCGATACCGTCCACGGGACCCGTGCCACCCTCGACCACCTGCGCGACGGCCTGGTGTGGAACCAGCAGGCCGGACCGCTGGACTGGGGCGACCAGCAGATCGTCCCCTCCGGCGAGATCAGTGTGCTGCCGGTGGAGATCAGGGAGTTCGACGAGGCCCTGAAACTGCCGCTGGAGGGCGAGATCACGCTGCGCGGCTACCCGATCCTGCACAGTGGCACCCCCTCCTTCTCCCGGGCGGACCAGGCTCGCATCCATGCCCAGCTCTGGGCGATGCACGACAGTGCGATCAAGGCCACCGTCGAGGACGGCAGGATCAGACGCCTGGAGGCCCTGGACGCCGGTGCGGCGCCGGCCGTGGCGATGCTGGAGCAGATGTTCGCCGTGGACTCCCGCTACCGCATCGTGTGGGAGATCGGGCACGCCCTCAACACCTCCCACGACATCCTGCCCGGCAACCACGCCATGAACGAGGTGTACGGCGGAGACGAGGGGTGCCTGCACGTCGGCCTCGGACTCACGCCGTACACCCAGTACCACCTGGACATCATCCTGCCCGACACCCGCGTGCTGACCAGCAATGGAGTCGCGGTGATCGGCCACCCGGACCACCCCACGGTGGAGAGGATCGTCTCCGCATAGCGGATGTACGAATCCCTTCCCCCCGGGGTGAACGCAAGGAAATAAAACAAACAGGAGGTGACTCGTCATGAAGAAGATCAAGGTGCAGAAGAACCGTAACTACCTGGGCACGCTCCTGGGCTGATCGCCGACCCGGGGCGGGGCATGTCACATGCCCCGCCCCGGGGTACCCCATCATGTCCTAGGGAGGGCTCCCGTGTCGCCGCTGGAAATCACGACCAAGGACTTCGAGCAGTTCGGTGAGCCGGTCGGGACGTTCTGCCTGATCACGGGGGAACCGCACGGCGAACAGTACGGCGAGATACTTTCCCCGATTTCCGGCGAGGGATATTCGCACGTACTCCACCTGACCCTTCCGCCCGGCACACGCCTGGGCGAGCTGATCGCCCGGGACGTCCCCGCGGACGCTCACGTGCTGGCGGTCTGCCCCGGGCGGTTCCTCGACTCGCCGACCGAGCGGGAACTGGGCGGGCGCAAGCTGGCCGTGCTGCCGGCCGGGTCCACGCCGCTGACCGGCGAACACGTCCGGTACCTCCTGCGTACCGCTGCCCGCACCGACGTCGCGCGGCACAGCCGGGTGGCCGAGGAGTTCTTCGACCTGGTCGGCGGCAGCGACCGGCTGACGATCGTCGACGACGACTCCGGTACCGAGGCGGAATTCGACCACACGGTCGGGGACTGCGTCTGGAACCAGCAGGCGGGTGTTCTGGAACCGGGCGATCAGCAGATCTTCCCCTCGGGCAAGCTCAGCGTCACCGCCGCGGAGATCACCACCTTCGCACCGGAGGCCCGGCTGCTCGGCCTGAACGGGGACCTGACCCTGCGCGGATGGCCGGTCGTGCACCGCCACGAGGACCCGGCCGACGGCGAGGACCAGCAACGGCTGTTCGCGGCGCTCGCGCCGCTCGTCTCCCACCCCGTGACGCTGCGCGTCGCCGCCGGAAGGATCGAGGCGCTCTCCCCGGGGACGCCCGCCGCGACGCCGGTCGCCACGGAGCTGGAGAAGCTCCTCACCGACGACCCGCGCTACCGCGTCATCTGGGAACTCGGCTTCGGCATCAACACCACCACGGAGATCATTCCGGCGAACTGCGGCCCCAACGAGGTGTACGGCTCGACCGACGGCGTGGTGAACATCGGGCTGGGGATCACGCCGGCCACGCGCTTCGCCCTGGCCTTCCTGTGCCCTCGCAGCTCCCTGGTGACATCGGACGGGACCCCTGTCCTCGGCGCCCGGAAAGCGACCCCCCGCGGCAGGATGCGGCGCGTTTCCAGCGCCGGTTGCGGCTGTCACTGACCCCAAGAAGGGAAGCACGCCATGACGACCGAACTGCGCACGAAGGTCGACGCGATACTCGACACCTTCATCAAGGACTTCTACGAGACGGTCCCCTACGCCCAGCACCAGAGGAACGCGTCCGAGCTGAATCTCGACTACTACAAGCGCCACAACATCGAGACGATCCTGCGGCTCCGCCGCAAGCGGACCGTGGACGCGCTGGCCATCAAGTACTTCACCAAGGTGGACCCGGTACAGGCCAAGGCATGGGCGCACTACACCGACGACGAGATGCTGCACGACCGGCTGTTCGCCGCCGACCTCGCCAAGGTCGGGGTCACCAAGGACCAGATCTACTCCACGGAGCCGCTGCTCTCCACCAAACTGCTCACCGGATACCTGCAGTACGGAATGGAGTTCGAGGACAGCCCGCTGGCGCTGATCACCAGCGTGTACTTCGTGGAGTACGTCACCACACGGACCCAGCCCGAGTGGCTGGACAACCTGGGCGACGTCCTCGGCGAGGAGCACGTCAAGGGCGCCCGCGCCCACGTCAACACCGACCTCGACGACGACCACGACGACTTCGTGTGGCGGGTGCTGTCCACGCTGATCGCGTCGGACGCCGACGAGCGAAAGGTCGTCGAGCACCTCGAACACGTCTACTGGCTGTGGAAGCTGTACTTCGTGGAACTGCACCAGCTCACCGTCCTCGGCAGGAGCGACGCACAGATCCCGCTGCCCACGGCGACCGAGGGCTGAGCGGGAAGAGGTGACCGAAGACCGCATCGGGCGGCCCGACGGGCGGCGGGGGGTGGAGCTCCTGGCCCTGCCGCCCGGCCGGCTCCTGCCGGCCGACACCGAGAAACGCATCGTGGACGGCCTGGTCCTCGCCATGCCGGGACTGCGCGCCCGGCAGCTGTTCACGCTCCGCCGCGAGATGCTGACCGAGGCCGACCACATCGTCGTCGGGGTGGACCGCGAGCACGACCGGGTCGTCACCCTGCTCACCTCGCGCTGGGTGGAGATCCCGTCGGGACGGCCCTGTCTGCACACCATGATCCAGTTCGTGGGTGACGCCTACCGCAACGGCACGGTGTTCAAGGAGAGCTGGGCGCTGCACTTCGCGCGGCTGCTCGCCGAGGGCCGCCCGTTCCCCGAGGTCATCGCGCTCAAGACGTACAACCCCGTGGTGCACTGCGCGATGTCGGCGTTCAGCGGCCATCCGGACACCGCCCTGTACCCGGATCTCTCGGGCAGGGACGTCAGCCGGTCCGCGCTGGCGGCCGAGGTGGCCGCCGCCCTCGCTCCCCGGGCCGTGTTCGACCCGGCGCGCGGGGTCATCGCGGGCATCGGCCGTCCTCTCGACCTCTACCGGGAACGGCCGCTGAGCCATGTCCCCGAGGCCAACCGGTACTTCGCCGACCACACCGAACCAGGTGACCGGGTCCTCTGCATGCTGCACGTGCCCACCCGGGCGGCGGCAGGCTCGATCCTCACGGCCCTGGGCGTGCCGTCGCCCCTCGTACGGAGCTGACGCACGGCCACCCGGACCCCGGCAGAACCTGCCGGGGTCCGGGGCCGTCGCCCGCGACCGACCTCAGTGACCCCCCGAGAACGCGAGGCAGCATGGCAGCGACATTTCCCCTCGACTACTCCCGGGCCCGCTCCGGCTTCCTGGGCGCCGCCGAGGAGGCCGGAGCGCGCCTGAGAACCTTCACCCTGCCCGGACACCGGGGGCCCGACGGCGGCGAGCTCTGCGTCGACACCGCCTACCTGGGGCCACCCGACCCGGTCGAGCTCCTGGTGACCGTATCCGGGACCCACGGGATCGAGGGCTTCGCCGGTTCGGCCTGCCAGACCGGGATCCTGTTGCGGGAAGGCGTCGCGAGGGCGGCCGCCGGGCCCACGACCGGTGTGCTGCTCGTCCACGCCCTCAACCCCTACGGCTTCGCCTACCTGCGGCGGGTCAACGAGGACAACGTCGACGTCAACCGCAACTTCGTCGACCACGACGCCCCGCCCCACAACAACGCCTACGACGCCGTGCACGGCACCCTGGTGGGGGCCGCCGACGACGCCGAGCTGATGGCCGCTCTCACGGAGCTCCGGGGGAAGCTCGGCCCGGAGCGGCTGCAGGAGGCGGTCACGCGGGGCCAGTACCGCCACCCCGACGGGCTGTTCTACGGTGGAGACGCGCCGGCCTGGTCCCGGCAGGTGTTCCGGACCGTGGTGGCCGAGCAGATCACCGGCGCCGCCGACATCGGCTACATCGACCTGCACACCGGACTGGGCGAGCGCGGGGTGGGCGAACCCATCTTCCGCGGCGGTCCGGACGCCGACGCCCACCAGCGGGCACGCCGTTGGTACGGCGACGCCCTCACCGCGTCGGAGCACGGCACGTCCTCCTCCACGCCGATCGTGGGCAACACGGCCACGGCGGTGGCGGACGGCCTGGGCGCGGACGGCCGGCTCACCGCGATCACGCTGGAGTTCGGCACCCAGCCAGGCCCCGCGGTGCTCCTGGCGCTCTGCGCCGACACCGGACTGCACCGGCGCTCTCCGCCGGCCGAGGCCGTCCGCTCGGACCGCAAGCGGCTGATCCGCGACGCCTTCTGCCCCACGGACGACGCCCGTTGGTGCGAGCAGGTGCTCGACCGGGCCCGCGAGGTCTTCGACCAGGCCCGCGTCGGCCTCGCGGCCGGCGAGCGCGGGTAGCTCGTGCGTCTCGTTCCGCGCCCCGCCGGGGAGGCGCGCGGAACGAGCCGCCGCGGGACCGCTGTCAGGGCGCCACCGGTCTCACGGCACCACGGTCGGCGTCACGGAGCCGACGGGTCGATGACCACCTTGGCCTCGATCTCCCGCACCTGCTGGGTGTCCTGATCGAGCACCTCCTGGTCCGGGGCGGAGAGGAGCACCCAGCCCAGAGTGGTGAAGAGGTCCTCGGTCTTCGGTACCCGGGAACCGTTGGGGTAGCGACAGCCCAGCTTCTGGAACGAGGTCAGCTCGCGCATCGCGTCGAGCACCTCCGCGTTGCGCATGGTGCCGCTGTTCGCCGCGGAGAGCCAGGCCACCCGGGTGGGCCGCACGATCTCGAACCCGGGGACGAAGACGGAGTCCAGGTGATGCCGTACCGCGCGGTCGATCTGGGAGTCCCCGGTCGCGAGCCGTGCGGCCTGCTGCGCACAGCCCCCGTCGAGGCGTGCCGCGATCTCGATCAGCCGGGGACCGTCCTCTGTCAGCATGATCTCGGTGTGCGTGCATCCCGTGCGGACGCCGACCGCCCGGGCGACCTTCCGTGTGTACGACTCCAGTACGCCGACCAGCGGATCACCGGGCAGGAGGTAGTCCTCCGCGTCGTAGACCCCGATGCGATCCCCCCGGGACGACTTGCTGTAGCGGACCACGGCCGAGAGGCCGAGCTCCCCGTCGACGGAGTAGGTGTCCACGACGAACTCGGTCCCCGCCGCGAACTCCTGGAGCAGAATGCTGTCGTTGGTCAGGTCGAACATGTTGACGGAGCCCAGCAGCCGCCGGAACGCCGGCCGCCAGTCATCGCCGGCCTCCACCTTGTGCACCCCGTCGGTTCCTCCGCTGCACCGGGGCTTGAGCACCAGCGCCCGGCCTTCCAGGCCGGTCTCCCGCAACCAGTCGGCCGCCTCCTCCTCGGTCTCGGCGGCGAACGTACGGAGGTGCGGAATGCCTGCCTTCGCCACGGCCTGGGCCATGGGCCACTTGTCCCGCCGCGCCGCGGAGAGCTCGGGGGCGTTTCCCGTCCCCGGTGCCAGCTCCTCGATCAGCGCGTCCACGAGTCTGACCGCGTGCTCGTTGCCCGGGATGACGGCGACCGGGTCGTAGCCGCGCACGATCCGTGTGAGCTTGGCGAAGTCACCGTCATGGAAGTGCGTCGCGGCGAACGTCTCGGGTTTCCAGCCGTGCAGATACGACTTCAGCGGCGCCGGCGTGCTCAGCACGGCCACCGATTCGACGCCCCGCTCCCGAAAGGCGTGTGCGTACTCGGCAGCCTCGGAATAAGGATCGACCAGGATTACATGGCGTGGCATCTTACGTCCCTTCTACGATGGGTCCCGCTGCTGGCCCGTTGGCCCGTTGGCCCGTTGGTCCGTCGGACCGTCGGGCGTGTCCACGCCGCTCCACGGGCGGCCGCTCAGGGCCCAGCCCGGACCTCGGCGTCGGCTGCTCCGGCGTCACCGAGCCCGTCCTTCCCGGCCTCGTCCGCCGCGGTGGCCGGGCGCACACCGCCCCAGGCGGCGGCCCCCGCGATGAGGCCCACCACCCCGCAGGCGATCCACAGCCCCTCCTCGAAGCGATTCCAGATCATCACGCCGATGAACGGACCGATCGCGCTGCCGAGTCCGTACAGCGCGTTCGAAGCTCCCAGATAGCGTCCCCGCAGCCCGGGAGGGCCCGCCTGGGCGGGATAGGCGAAGAACAGGGACGGATAGCCGATGATCTCCCCGAGCGACCAGACGAGGGTGGCGATCACCAGCGCGGCCACGCCCCAGGGCAGGGCGTACATGCTCATTCCGATGCCGGTCAGCAGCACACCCAGGATCACCGCCGTGCGCATCGCCCAGCGCTGCACCACCTTGGCGACGAGGAGTTCACAGGTGATGACCAGCAGGCCGTTCAGCGCGATCATCGCCGCGTAGACCTCGATCCCCAGCCCGAGGTGCTTCACGGTCAACGGCAGGGCCGCGATGTGCTGGATGTAGATGATGGAACTGACGAACATGGCGAGCAGGAACAGCAGATACCGGCGGTCGGCCAGTACCGCCAGATAGGAGGCCTTCGGGGCCTTCTTCCCGCCGCCCCCCGCTCCGTCTCCCGTGGAGTCCCCCGTCGGGCCCGCAGCCGTGCCGCGCGGCAGGGTGGTCGCGGCGACCGCGGAGAAGACCACCACGGCGAGCGCTTCCCCCCAGAACAGGAAGTCCCAGGAGATCTTGACGAGCGCGGCGCCCAGCAGGGGCGCGATCGTGCTGCCGAGGTTGATCGCCAGCCGCCCCATGGCGAAGATCATCATGTGGCGTTCCGGCGGGGTGAGGTTGCTGATCATGCTGGTGGAGGCCGGCTGATAGGCCAGACTCGCCGCACCGCTGATGGCGATGACGGCGAGGATGGCCGCGTAGTCGTCCAGATAGAGAACGCAGGGCAGCAGCACCGCCGAGCCCACCAGGGTGGACACGATCGTCAGCCGCGGTCCGAGCCGGTCGGACATCCAGCCCCCGACCAGGGTCCCGACCACGGCGCCCGCGCCGTACACACCGAGGGCCGCACCGGCCTGGGCGTCGGAGAATCCGCGCTGGGTCAGGTACAGCACCATGAATACCTGTACGAAGCCGCCGAGCCGATTGATCATCGTGCCGGCCAGCAGGGACTTCACCGCTGCCGGTGACTCTCGCCAGACCTGCCGTACTCCGGCGTGCTGTTTCCCGGCCCCGCTCGACGGTTTCGTCGCGTTGTCCTGTGCCATGCGACTCACTGTGCGGAAGGGTTCGCAACGCCAACAGTGTGAGCACGGACAAGCAACCGGGAATTACCGCCACCGACCCCCCGCCTACCGGGACAACCCCGCCGCCCCCGGCCGTCTCCGGGAGGCGGGCGGGCGCCCCTGAGGCTTGAACTGGTTCCTGTCGCAGAGGTGCCGTCGCGAAGCCTCGGGCCTCGGACGCGGTCGGGGGACAGCGGCGCGAAAACCCGCGGGACCTGTTGACTACCAGGTCGGACACCGTCCCGGAGGCGCGATACCCCGAGTCTCCGCACCATGAGCGCTGCCGGTTCGCGGTCGTCCGCCGCGCGAGGGGGCAGTGGGAGCACCGGGTTCACCGCGGCAGGACTGACCGATTCAGCCATAGGACTCCGGTCCTATGGCTGCGCGGAAAACGGCTGGCTAATATGAGGCCGCATCCGGCAGCCGCGCAGATATGAACGGCGATACCGTTCATGAGGCCGTGTTCGCCGCAGGCGGCGCGCCGCTGTTCCCTTACTGTATTCAGTCGCACTTCTCGATTCATTCCATGAAAACAGAGGGGGCAAATGATGTTATCCGGTTGGGGCGGTGAAGCAGTACCCGAACGGGAACGGATAATCGACTGGCGGGCTCCGTCGCTGAAATTCGGTGTCGGCGCCACCCGGGAGATCGGCTTCGCGGTGCGCAGCGCGGGGATCACCTCGGTGCTGCTGGTGACCGACCCCGTTCTCGCCTCTCTCGGACTGCCCGCGCGAGTCGCCAAGTCGATCGAGCAGGAGGGGATCGAGGTCACGGTCTTCGACCGGGCCCGCGTGGAGCCCACCGACGAGAGCTGCGCCGAGGCGGCCCGCGAGCTCGCGTCCCTCCAGGTGGACGGCTACGTGGGTCTCGGTGGCGGCAGCTCGATCGACACCGCCAAGATGCTGAATCTGCTGCTCAGCCATCCCGGCCGCCCGGTACGCGACTACCTGAACGCGCCGATCGGGGCCGGAGCCCCGGTCCCCGGCCCCCTCAAACCACTGGTGGCCGTGCCCACGACGGCCGGCAGCGGCAGCGAGTGCACCGCCATGGTCGCGCTCGGCGTGACGGGCCTGAACGTGAAGACGGGGATCAGCGATCCGCGGCTGCTCCCCGCGCTGGCACTGGTCGACCCGGCGAACACCCTGTCCCTGCCGCCGGCGGTCACCGCGGCCTCGGGGTACGACGTCCTGACGCACGCCTGCGAGTCGTACACGGCGCGGGCCTTCGACCGGCGGCCCGCGTACGCGACTCCCGAGGACCGCCCCCTGTACATCGGCGCCAACCCGATCAGCGATGTCTGGGCGGAGCAGGCGTTGAGCTTGGTGGGACGCTACCTCAGGCGGGCGGTGCTCAACCCGGACGATCTGGAGGCGCGTACCGGAATGAGCAGGGCCGCGAGCTTCGCGGGGATGGGGTTCGGCAACGCCGGCACCCATATTCCGCATGCCTGCGCCTATCCGGTGGCCGGGCTGGTCCGCGAGTACCGGCCGCGGGGTTACGAGGTCGAGCACGCGATGGTGCCGCACGGAGCCGCGGTCGTCTCCACGGCCGCCGCCGCCTTCGAGTTCACGTATCCGACCGCTCCCGAAAGGCACTTGAGGGCGGCCGAGTTGCTGGGGGCGAATCTCGACGGGGTGACCGGTGCCAACGGCTCGGACGTCCTTCCGGCCACTTTGCGGAGCATCGTGGCGGACACCGGAGGGCCTGCCGGGCTGGGGGACTTCGGCTACACCGCGAAGGACCTGCCCGAACTCGTCGCCGGAGCACTCAAGCAGCGGCGTCTGCTGGTGTGCTGTCCGCGCGACGTCGCCCCGGCCGATCTCCACAGGGTGCTCGCCGGCTCGATGACCGGCTGACACCGAAGCAGTGCTTCCCACCACGCAAGGAGCTGGATGAGGCACGCGAGCGAAGCAGAGTTGCCCGAGCACTCGGCCGTCATCGCGGGGAGGAAGGTCCCGACGGCGCGCTGGATCGACGTCGTCGACCCGGCGACCGCCCGGCCCTTCGCGCGTGTCGCCCGCTGTGGCCCGGCCGAGGTCCGGGCGGCGGTGGAGGCCGCCAGGCACACCTACGAGACGACCTGGCGGTTCACCTCGCCGGTGGAGCGCTCCGCTGTCTGCCACCGCATCGCCGGGGGCCTGCGCGCCCGGCGCCAGGAGCTGGCCCGCCTGGAGACACTCGACACGGGCAAGCCGCTCGGTCAGTCGCTGGCCGACGCCGGCATCGCCGCCCGGTACTTCGAGTTCTACGCCAACGCCCTGGAGGCCCTGGGCGGGGAGACGATCCAGCAGCGGCCCGACCGCCTCGCGTTCACGCTGCGGGAACCCTACGGTGTGTGCGGGCACATCATCCCCTGGAACTACCCGCTGCAGATCGCCGCGCGAACCTTGGCGCCGGCCCTCGCGGCCGGCAACTGCTGCGTCCTCAAGCCGGCCGAGGACGCGCCCCTGACCTCGCTCCGCCTGGCCGGGATCGCCGAGGAGGCGGGTCTCCCGGCAGGGGCCCTGAACGTCGTCCCGGGATACGGGGACGAAGCGGGAGCCGCGCTGGCCGCTCATCCCGACGTGGACCGCCTCGCCTTCACCGGCTCGCGGGAGGCGGGCGAGGCCGTGATGACGGCGGCGGCCCGGAACATCGTGCCGGTCACGCTGGAACTGGGCGGGAAGTCGCCGCACCTCGTGTTCCCCGACTACGACGCCGCGTCGGCGGTGCCGCAGATCGTGGAGTCGATCACCGAGCACGCGGGACAGAACTGCTCGGCCGGGAGCAGGCTGCTCGTCCACCGCTCCGTCCACGACGAGCTGGTGGCCGCGCTCGCCGAGAGGTTCCGTTCGCTGCGCCTCGGCCCGGGTCTCGACGACCCGGACATGGGCCCCCTCATCTCGGCGAAGCAGCGCGACAGGGTCCTGGGGTATCTGTCCGAGGTCTCCGACAGCTCCATCGAGGTCCGCGCCGGCGGCGGCGTACCCGGGGGAGAGGCGTTCGCCGACGGCTTCTACGTGGAACCGACCCTCCTCGATCGGGTGACCCCGGAGCACCGGGTCTTCAACGAGGAGATCTTCGGCCCGGTCCTGTGCGTCTCCGTGTTCGACTCGATGGACGAGGCGGTCGCACTCGCCGAACACACCACGTACGGCCTGGCCGCCGGTATCTGGACGCGGGATGTGACCGCCGCCCACTGGCTCGCCCAGCGGTTGCGGGTGGGGCAGGTGTTCGTGAACAACTACAGCGCGGCCGGAGGGGTCGAGCTGCCGTTCGGCGGCTATCGCCGCTCCGGGGTGGGAGTGGAGAAGGGGCTGGAGGCGCTGCGCGAGTACACGCGGTGCAAGACCGTGGCGATTCACGCACGGCTGCCTTCCTGACCCCTCGTACCGGGGCGCCGAACCGCCCCGGGGCACTTGAGGAGAAGAGCGATCCAGTTCGTCCACTTCGGTGCAGGGAGTCCATCTGATGTCGCATGTCGCGCACGGTCCGGCCGTGGCGGTGAGAGCCCATCAGCCGTGCCCGTTCTGTGGAGCGGTGGCACAGCCGGCGGCGGCCCTCGCCGAGATCGTCACCAGGGCGCAGCAGGCGCTCGACGAGATGAGGGGCGCCCTCGAAGCGCAGGAGCAGCTGCACAAGAGCCTTCGCGCCGCCCCCGCCCACCCGGGTTCCTCCGAGGGGCTGGTGGAGGCACGGGAGGCGCTCGCGCTGCTGACGAACCGCGAACGGGAGATTCTCGTGCTCATCGCGCAGGGAAATGCGAATCGTCAGGTGGCGAAGGAGCTCGGCATTTCCGAGAAGACGGTGAAGAATCACCTGTCCGCCGTCTTCGCGAAGATCGGGGCATCCGATCGTACCCAGGCCGTGGTCATGGGAATTCGTTGCGGGTTCCTGCACATTGGCGCGTCTCTCGATGACGACTGTGTGGTCATGGCTACGGGTGAACGGCTGCCGGCTGCTTCAGGGCCATGCCATGAGTATGAGGCCTGATCCGGACGCGGAACAGCGGATGGGCTGTCAGATCCCCATGGTTTACTGCCACATTGGGCCCCATGCTGAAGAACGTAGCCGCAGTTCTGCTCGACAACGTGCACCCGTTCGAGCTGGGTGTCGTATGCGAAGTATTCGGGATCGACCGCCAGGAAGAAGGGCTGCCCGGCTACGATTTCGCCCTCGTCGCCGCGGAATCCTCGTCCGTGCGGGCGGTTCCCGGATTCACCATCAGCACGCCCCACGGGCTCGACCGGCTGGACGCCGCCGACCTCATCGCCATCCCCGTGGGGGACGACTTCCACACCCGGGACTTCCCGCCCGCGCTCCTGGAGGCGTTGCGGCAGGCGGTGGCCCGCGGAGCACGGGTGGTCAGCGTCTGCGTCGGGGCCTTCGTCCTGGGCGCCGCCGGGTTGCTCGACGGACGGCGCTGCACCACGCACTGGAGGTACGCCGCGGCACTCGCCGAGCGCTACCCCAAGGCCGAGGTCGAACCGGGGGTGCTCTACGTCGACGAGGACCCGATCCTGACCTCGGCCGGCACCTCCGCGGGAATCGACGCCTGTCTCCACCTGGTGCGCAAGCTCCAGGGCAGCGACGTGGCCAACGCCATCGCCCGGCGCATGGTGGTGCCCCCCCACCGGGAGGGCGGCCAGGCCCAGTACATCGAACGGCCCGTGGCGCACTTCGGGGAAGTCGGTGTGCGCCTGGCACTGGCCTGGGCCGAGGAGCACCTGGACCAGGAGATCAGCGTCGACCAGTGGTCGGCGCTGGCCTGCATGTCGCCGCGTACCTTCGCCCGCCGCTTCCGGATGGAGACGGGGACCACCCCCTACCGCTGGTTGCTCGCCCAGCGGCTGCTGGGAGCCCAGCGGCTGCTGGAGAACACCGACGCGACGATGGAGGCCGTGGCGGTGCGTACGGGATTCCCCAACGCCGCGGCGTTGCGGCACCAGTTCGTGCGCTCCCTCGACATCACCCCCAACGCTTACCGGCGAGCCTTCCGGGGCCGCTCACCCGGCACGACCAGGTAGTGAGCCCCGGCCCGGGGCCGAACGGAGGACGACGCATGCTGCGCATCGCGATAGTGGGAGCCACCGGAGCCGTGGGCCGGGAGTGCCTGGCCCTGTTGGACGGCGGGATCGTACCCGTGGAACAGGTGGTGCCGGTCGGCTCGGCCCGCAGCGTCGGCCGGGATCTAGGAACCGAGCTGGGGATCTCGCTGCCGATGGCCGACCTGGTCACCCTCGACGACCTGGACCTCCGGGGCCTGGACGTCGCCGTGTTCTCCGCGGGCGCGGAGGTGAGCGGCCGGGAGGCGGAGCGGCTCGCCTCGGCCGGGGTGCTGGTCGTCGACAACAGTTCGTACTTCCGGATGCGGTCTGACGTCCCACTGGTGGTACCGCAGGTCAACCCCGGCGTGCTCGCCGACCGACCGGAGCGCGGCCTCGTGGCCAACCCCAACTGCTCGACCATCCAACTGGTCCGGGCCCTGCACCCGTTGCATGGACTGGCGGGCCTGGAGAGCGTCGTGGTGGCGACCTACCAGGCAGCGTCCGGTGGCGGGTTGCGGGGCCTGCGCGAACTGGCGGAGGGATCCAGGGCCATCCTGGACGATCCCCGGGCCCAGGGCGCTCCGGGCGGGCGCTTCGGACAGCCCCTCTCCTTCGACCTCGTCCCCGAGATAGGGCTGCGGGACGATTCCGGGCTCACCCACGAGGAACGCAAACTGGTCCGCGAGCCACGCAAGATCCTGGGTCTGCCGGAGCTCCGGGTGAGCGCCACGGCGGTGCGGGTACCGGTCTTCGACTGCCACTCCGAGGCCGTGCACGTCCGGCTGCGCGAGCCGGTCACGACCGAGTCCGTCGAGGCCGCCCTGGCCGCGACGCCCGGACTGCGCGTCCACGGCCGGTCGGACAGTCCCTCGTACCCCACGCCCCGCGCCGTCTTCGCCCGGCCCGAGGACCGTGCCCTGGTGCACGTCGGGCGCATACGCGTCGAGCCGGAGGACGACCGGGCGGTGGCCCTGTGGGTGGTCGCGGACAACCTGTGGGTGGGGGCCGCCCTGAACGCCTTGGACATCGTGGCACTCGCGACGAAGAACGGGTGGCTGTGATGACCGGTCCCCGCACCCCCGGCGGCCCGCCGGTGCTGAAGTTCGGCGGCTCGGCCTTCGCGGACCTCGACGGATACCGCCGCGTGGCCCGCTACCTGGTGGGCCGCAGTGGCGAGGAGGGCCGCCCGCTGGTCGTCGTGGTGAGCGCGATGTCCGGCACGACGGGCAGACTCCAGCAGACCCTGGACGCTGTTTCCGCCGACCCGCCGGCCGCTGCCGCCGCGATGCTCCTGACCACGGGTGAGACGGTCGGCGTCGCCCTGCTCGCGGCCGCCCTCCACGCCGAGGGCCTGTCCGCGTGCCCCGTCCCGGCGGCGGGCGCCGGGCTCCTCGCCGAGGGGCACGGCGACCGGGCGGAGCTGACGTCGGCCGGTCCCGCCGCGCTGTCCGACGTCCTGGCCGACTGCCGGGTCGCGGTGGTCCCCGGTGGCCAGGCGGTCGACCGGGCCGGGCGGACCGTCATGCTGGGCCGCAACAGCTCGGACCTCTCGGCGGCGGCACTGGCGGCGGCGCTGGGCTCCGGCACCTGTGAGATCTTCTCCGACGTGACCGGCGTGTGCACCGCCGACCCCTATCTGGTGCCGGAGGCCCGCACCCTCTCCCGGATCAGTTACGAGGGGGTCCGCCGGATGTCCCGCCACGGGGCCAAGGTGGTCCACGAGCGTGCCGTGGACCGGGCGGAGCGCGCGGGGGTGCGGCTGTGGTGCCGGCCCTTCCCCTGGAGCGCGTCCCCCGGGGACGGCACCGTCGTGGGGGAGGGCGGCCCGGAGGCCGCCGCGGTCGTCGTGCACCAGGACGACGTATGGAGCTTCCGGTCGGCCCGGGAACGCCGGACGGCACAGGGACTGCTGCGGGCCGAGGGACTGGGAACCACCGCGTTCGAGACCGTGGACGGGACGTGCCTGACGGTCCCCGCCGGAGCCCGGGGCGCCGCCCGGCACCTGCGGACCGCGCGCCGCCTCGACGAACGGTGTCTGGTCACCGTGCTGCGGGCGGACGGCGACGCCGAGCACACCGTGGTGCCGCGCTCCGACGCCGCCGCCGAGGCCCGCCGTCGCCACGGGCTGCTGTACCCGGAGCCCGAGGGCGCCCCGCGGCCAGCCGCCGCCCCGCCGCCCAAGGCCCGTTCCCCGCACAGCGACGTCCTGGTCGCCCCGGCCCCGGCTCCCGGGAGGCAGGCGCCCTGACCGGAGCGGGACGGGGGTCTCCTTTCCCGCATCCCGCCGGTGCTGCCACTCTTGGACGTGTCCCGACGGCCGGGACACCAGAACACTGGGTGTTCCCGCGGTTCGGATGGGTGGATCGAGATGTGCGGACGGTATGCGGCGAGCCGGAATCCCGAGGAGCTGACCGGGCTCTTCGGCGTCGAGAAGTGGGAACCCACCGAGGCCCTGGAGCCGGACTGGAACGTGGCGCCGACCAAAGAGGTCTACGCGGTTCTGGAGCGTCCTGTTAAGGACGCCGACGACCAGCGTCCGGTTCGCCAGCTGCGCGCCCTGAAGTGGGGGCTCGTGCCGTCCTGGTCGAAGTCCCCCGAAGGCGCCGCCCGGATGATCAACGCCCGCGCGGAGACCGTGCACGAGAAGCCCTCCTTCCGCCGCGCCTTCGCCCAGCGCCGCTGCATCCTGCCCGCCGACGGCTACTACGAGTGGGTCACCGGCTCGGAGGAACGGCGGCTGGAGGAGACGAAGGGCAAGAAGCGGGCCCGCAAGCAGCCGTACTTCGTGACCCCCGCCGACGGGTCGGTCTTCGCCATGGCCGGACTGTACGAGTTCTGGCGCGACGCGACCCTGCCCGGCGACCACGGACACGCCTGGTGGGTGACGTGCTCGGTGATCACCACCGAGGCGGAGACCACCCCGCTGGCCGTCGCCCCCGCCGAGGGGCCCGGCGCGCTGGCCGACATCCACCCCCGGATGCCGCTGATGCTCACCCCCGACCGCTGGGACGCCTGGCTGGACCCCACGCACACGGGCCCCGACGAGCTGCGCGCGCTGCTGGAGCCGCCGCCCGGCGGGCTGATGCGCGCCTACCCGGTCGCCACCACGGTCAGCAATGTGCGCAACAACGGACCCGAACTGCTGGAGGAGCTGGCCGCGCCGGAGGAGTCCACGCTGTTCTGAGCGGCGCGTGGGAGCTCTTCCGGGCGGCGCACGGGATCCGGGCGGCCGCGCGGGAGAGGATGGCGGCGTGAGCCGTCAACCACGTACGCAGAACGTCACCACCGACGCCGGTGAGGCCCGGATCACCTGGGTCCGAGCGCCCGCGCCCCGCCTCGTGCTGGCCGTGAGCCACGGGGCGGGCGGCGGCATCGAGGCCCGCGATCTGAAGGCCCTGGCCGCGACCCTGCCCGGGCACGGCGTCACCGTCGCCCTGGTGGAGCAACCCTGGCGGGTGGCCGGAAAGAAGGTCGCGCCCGCCCCGAAGACCCTGGACACGGGCTGGCGCGGTCTGTGGCCCGCCCTGGCTGCCCCCGGGCTTCCCGTCGTCTCCGGGGGCCGCAGCGCCGGGGCCCGGGTCGCCTGCCGTACGGCGACGGAGCTGGGCGCGGCCGCCGTCCTCGCGCTCAGCTTCCCGCTGCACCCCCCGGGCAGGCCGGAGAAGTCCCGCGCCGACGAACTGCTCGGCGCCGGAGTGCCCACCCTGGTGGTGCAGGGCGGCAACGATCCGTTCGGCCGGCCCGACGAGTTCCCGCCCGGCCCCTACGAGCTGGCCGAAGTGGCCCACGGCGACCACGGGTTCGCGGTGCCGAAGAGGTCCGGGGCGACCGAGGAGCAGACGATGCGCGTCCTCACCGACGCGGTGGCCGGGTGGATCGCGTCACTCGGCTGACCGGATCGGCCCCGGGGTGACCCGGGCCTCACGCACGTGGCCCAGGCCCCGGGAATGCTCCGCCCGGGGGCGCTGTTGTTCGGGACGTCGGTACAGGTACAGGTACAGGTACAGGTACAGGTACGGACACGTGGTACCCCGAACAACGTGGAGAGGGAGTCCGTCGCATGGGTTCGACCATCTGCCCCAGCCGCTCGAACGCCGCTGACCTGGAGTGGACCGTGCTGCCCGCGGCGAGGACCAGCCACGAGCGGCCGCCGGGCGGTGCTGATCGACAGCCCGTCTCGAAGCAAGGTCGACTATTCTCCGATGCGAGCGGGTCCGGTTTCGGCTCCGCCACATCGTTGGAGGAGGTGGGTCCGGTCACTGGGACCGACACAGGGACCGACGACGGCCGTGCACCGGAGACGTCCGCCGAGCGCAACGCGCGCTTCGAGCGGGACGCCCTCGGTTTTCTCGACCAGATGTACTCGGCCGCGCTGCGCATGACGCGTAACCCGGCCGATGCCGAGGACCTGGTCCAGGAGACCTACGCCAAGGCGTACGGCTCCTTCCACCAGTTCCGTGAGGGTACGAACCTCAAGGCGTGGATGTACCGCATTCTGACCAACACCTTCATCAACTCGTACCGCAAGAAGCAGCGGGAGCCCCAGCGCAGTGCCGCCGAGGAGATCGAGGACTGGCAGCTGGCACGGGCCGAGTCGCACATGTCGACCGGTCTGCGTTCGGCGGAGTCCCAGGCGCTCGACCATCTCCCGGACTCCGACGTGAAGTCGGCGCTCCAGGCGATTCCCGAGGAGTTCCGCATCGCCGTGTATCTCGCCGATGTCGAGGGCTTTGCCTACAAGGAGATCGCGGACATCATGGGGACTCCCATCGGTACGGTGATGTCCCGGCTGCACCGTGGCCGCCGCCAGCTGCGCGGCATGCTGGAGGACTATGCCCGTGAGCGCGGGCTCGTCGCGGCCGGCGCCGGTGACTCGGACGATCGGAAGGGCTCGGCCTCATGAGTTGCGGAGAGCCGCACGAGACGGATTGCTCGGAGGTCCTCGACCATCTCTACGAGTTTCTCGACCGGGAGATGCCCGAGGGCGACTGCACCAAGTTCGAGGTGCACTTCGAGGAGTGCTCCCCGTGCCTGGAGAAGTACGGCCTCGAACAGGCCGTGAAGAAGCTGGTCAAGCGCTGCTGCGGGCAGGACGACGTCCCCACCGACCTGCGCTCCAAGGTGATGGGCCGGATCGACCTGATCCGGGCCGGCGAGGCCGTGCCCGAGCAGGATCTGACCGTGCAGGACCCCGACCGGTCGGCGTCCGCCGCCGAGTAGTCCACCCGCAGACGCACCGGCGGATCCCTGAGGTCCGGTGGGACGGCCGCTGTGCCCCGATCGCCCGGGCACAGCGGCCCCCGCATGTCCGGGGCGGCGCTGGAGCGGTTCGGCCCCGGCACCGGGCGGAGCCACCGGCAACCGGTGGGCGAGGCGTCTGGGACGCGCCCTCGCGCGGGCGGTCTGACTTGGCCGGAGCTGGGTAACCCATGGGTAATGAGCGGGCGTCCGGCCGGGCATGGTTGGATGCGAAAGCAGAGCGAATGACGAGGGTGTCCAGTCGGGACAGGCGGGAATCGTGAGGATCTTCGGGAAGGTACGGCATCGGCCGTCCGCCTCTTGGCGGCAGGCCACGGACCGCGCGTTCACGCTGATCGGCGACGGCCGGTACGAGGACGCGGGGGCGCTGCTGACGCGCGCGGCGGATCTGGAGCCCTGGCTCTCGGAGTCCTGGTTCAATCTGGCGCTGCTGCACAAGTTCCGGCACGACTGGGAGCAGGCGAGGGCGGCGGGCCTGCGGGCCGTCGCGCTGCTCGACCGGGAGTCGGGCGCCCCGGACTGGTGGAACGTCGGGATCGCGGCCACCGCGCTCCAGGACTGGCCGCTGGCGCGGCGGGCCTGGCAGGCGTACGGCCTGAAGGTCCCCGGCGGCGGTCAGCACAGCGCGGCCACCACCGAGCCGACCGGTATGGAGCTGGGCAGCGCCGCCGTGCGGCTCTCGCCGGAGGGCGAGGCCGAGGTGGTCTGGGGCCGCCGGCTCGACCCGGCCCGGATCGAGGTGCTCTCGATCCCTCTGCCGTCCTCCGGGCGGCGCTGGGGCGAGGTCGTCCTGCACGACGGGGTGCCCAACGGCGAGCGGGTCACCGCGGCGGGGCCCTCGTATCCGGTGTTCGACGAGATCGAGCTGTGGGCTCCCTCACCGGTGCCGACCTGGGTGGTGCTGCTGGAGGCGGCGACCGAGGACGACCGGGACGCGCTGGAGAAGCTGGCCTCGGACGCCGGGTTCGCCGCCGAGGACTGGTCCTCCTCCGTACGGCTGCTGTGCCGGGCGTGCTCGGAGAGCCGGATGGAGAGCGACGAGGGCGACGGGGAGCACCTGGACCCCCACGATCACAGCGAGCCGGGCCACCCCGGGCCGCTGGGCCACCGCACCGCGGGCGCCGGAGACCTGTGGGTCCCGGAGCGCGAGTGCGGTCTCGCGGCCCCTGCCGGGCTGGTGCGCGGGCTGCTGGACGGCTGGGTCGCCGACAGCCCGGACAGCCGTGAGTGGCGGGATCTCGAAGAAGTCTGCTGACCTCTGCCCGTAGGCTGTACGCGCACCGATCGCGGTGCTGTTCCTCCGAGCGCCCCGAGTACCCGGGCGCTCGGGTCACCGAGTCTGAGGTTTTGCAGGAAGGCGTACGGCGGACATGTCGCAGCAGGAGACGGACGGGCGGATCGGAGTGGACGACGAGGGGTTCCTCGTCGACACGGAGGACTGCGAGGAGCGCGAGGCGGCCTACCGCGAGCGCGGCACCTCCCGTCCGATCACGGTCGTGGGCAACCCGGTGCTGCACAAGGAGTGCAAGGACGTCACCGCGTTCGACGACGAGCTGGCGCGGCTGATCGACGACATGTTCGCCAGCCAGAAGACGGCCGAGGGCGTCGGCCTGGCCGCCAACCAGATCGGCGTGGACCTCAAGGTCTTCGTCTACGACTGCCCCGACGACGACGGGGTGCGCCACACGGGTGTCATCTGCAACCCGGTCCTGGAGGAGCTGGCCCCCGAGGCGCGAGTGCTGGACGACTCCAACGAGGGCTGCCTCTCGGTCCCGACCGCGTACGCCTCGCTCGCCCGCCCGGACTACGCGGTGGTGCGCGGGCAGGACGCGCAGGGCAATCCGGTCAAGGTGCGGGGCAGCGGCTACTTCGCGCGGTGCCTCCAGCACGAGACGGACCACCTGTACGGCTACCTGTACATCGACCGGCTCTCCAAGCGGGAGCGCAAGGACGCGCTGCGGCAGATGGACGAGGGCACTCCGCGCTACGAGGTCGTCCCGAACGCCTGAGGACGCGGCCGCGGGGGCCCGGTACCGGTTCGCTTCGCCGGTGCCGGGTCCCTGTCGGTTTCCGATCCTCCCCCTGGCAGATAACTGCAGTTTCCCCAGGGGCAGTTGACGCGCGTAGCTGACTGGGCCAGGCTCGCCTGCACATCGACCGTGACGTTCAGAGGGAGACCCCTGTGCTGAGACGCACCGCACGCGTTCTGCTCGGACTTGTCATGACCATTACGTTCGCGCTGGGGGGTGCGGTGCTGACCGCCGGCACCGCCCAGGCCGACGGCTGCTACACCTGGACCCGCACCCTGAAGGCCGGGGCCACCGGCAACGATGTCACCCAGCTCCAGATCCGGGTGGCCGGCTACCCGGGCTACAACGCGGTGCTCGCCATCGACGGCTCCTACGGCCCCGCCACCACCGCCGCCGTCAAGCGGTTCCAGGCGGCCTACGGCCTGGCGGCCGACGGGGTCGCCGGTCCCGCCACCCAGTCCAAGCTCTACGCGCTCCAGGACAACGACTGCACCCCGGCCCACTTCACGTACCCCGAGCTGAACAAGTGCAACAGCACCTGGGCCGGCGGGAAGGTCGCCGCGGGCACGGCCAAGGCCAACGCGCTGAGCAGCATGTGGAAGCTGGAGGCACTGCGCCACGCGCTGGGCGACCAGTCCATCCGGGTCACCAGCGGCTTCCGCTCCGCCTCCTGCAACGCGGCCGTGGGCGGAGCCTCCAACAGCCGCCATATGTACGGCGACGCGGTCGACCTCGGCGCCTCCCCGCACTCGCTGTGCACGCTGGCCAAGCAGGCCCGCTACCACGGCTTCCGGGGCATCCTCGGCCCGGGCTACAGCGGCCACAACGACCACGTGCACGTCAACCAGGGCCCCAGCCGCTTCTGGTCGGCGCCCAGCTGCGGTATCTGACCCTCCCCTTCCCCGCACCTTCCCGCACGTCCCGCAGGCCCCTCCGTGCCCGGCGCGCTCAGGCGACCTCGGGCACGGAGGCGGTCGCCGGACCCCGGAAGGTGCGGCGGTAGGCGTTCGGCGTGGTGCCCAGCGACCGCACGAACTGGTGTCGCAGGGTCGCCGCCGTACCGAACCCCGTCTGCCCCGCGATCGTGTCGATCGTCAGGTCGGAGGTCTCCAGCAGATGCTGGGCCAGCAGCACCCGCTGCCGCAGCAGCCACCGGTAGGGCGTGGTCCCGGTCTCCTGCTGGAACCGCCGGGCGAAGGTGCGCGGCGACATGTGCGCCTGCGCCGCCAGCTGCTCCACGCTCGTCTCCTGGTCGAGGTGCGCTTCCATCCAGGCCAGGGTCGAGCCGACCGTGTCGCAGGAGCTCCGGGGCAACGGGCGGCTGATGTACTGCGCCTGCCCGCCGTCCCGGTGCGGCGGCACCACCATGCGCCGGGCGAGGGTGTTGGCGGCCTCCTGGCCGTACTCCTGCCGGATCAGATGCAGACACGCGTCGATCCCGGCGGCGGTGCCCGCCGAACTGATCACCGCGCCCTCGTCCACGTACAGCACGTCCGGCTCGACGACCGCCTTCGGGAAGCGCCGCGACAACTCCGCCGCGTGCCGCCAGTGCGTGGTGCAGCGGCGGCCGTCCAGCAGTCCGGCCGCGCCCAGCACGTACGCCCCCGAACACACGCTCAGCACCCGTGAGCCGCGCGCGACGGCCCGGCGCAGGGCGTCGAGCACCTCCTCGGGATACTCCCGCCGCATGAAGTGGCTGCCCGCCGGCACGGCGATGAGGTCGGCCTCCTCCAGCCGCTCCAGGCCGTGCGGCGTGGAGATGGTGAAGCCCGCGTGGGTGTTCAGGACGGGCCCCTCGGCGGAGACCACCGCGAAGTCGTGCACCGGCAGGCCCTCCTCGCTGCGGTCCAGGCCGAACACCTCGCACAGGACGCCGAGTTCGAAGGGGTGGACCTCGTCGAGGAGGAGGGCGGCGACATTGGTCAGCATGAGGTGAGTGTGGCAGCTATTTGATGCCTCATGGCAGTCCTGCCACTGATGATTCTCGTTCCGGCGGTCCAGAGTAGAGGCATGAACACATTCCTGAACTACCTGGTCGTAGCGGCGCTTTTCGCCCTCGTCCTCGCGCCCGTGGCCCTCGGCGTCGCCCGCGATCGCCGTATCGACCGCCAGCTGCGGGAGGCGGAACGCGGGCGGCGGGCGGCCGGGCCCCCGGAAACGCGGAGCGCCGCGCGACCGGTGACGGCTGCGCGGCGCCCCTACCTCAGGAACTGGGCCGGGGTCTGAGGACCCCCGTCGGGCCCAGCGCGTCTAGAAGTCGTCGTCGAACCCGACCGAGCCCTCCACGGCCACCTGGTAGGCGGACGGGCGGCGCTCGAAGAAGTTCGTCAGCTCCTGGACGCCCTGGAGCTCCATGAAGGAGAACGGGTTCTCCGAGCCGTACACCGTCGGGAAGCCGAGGCGGGCGAGCCGCTGGTCGGCGACGCACTCCAGGTACTGGCGCATCGACTCCGTGTTCATGCCCGGCAGGCCCTCGCCGCACAGGTCGCGGCCGAACTGCAGCTCCGCCTCGACCGCTTCCCGCAGCATGTCGGTGACCTGCTGCTCCAGCGCGTCGTCGAAGAGCTCCGGCTCCTCCTTGCGGACGGTGTCCACGACCTCGAACGCGAAGTTCATGTGCATCGTCTCGTCACGGAACACCCAGTTGGTGCCCGTGGCGAGACCGTGCAGCAGACCGCGCGAGCGGAACCAGTACACGTACGCGAACGCGCCGTAGAAGAACAGCCCCTCGATGCAGGCCGCGAAGCAGATCAGGTTCAGCAGGAAACGGCGGCGGTCGGCCTTCGTCTCCAGCCGGTCGATCTTCTCGACCGAATCCATCCACTTGAAGCAGAACTGCGCCTTCTCACGGATCGAGGGGATCTCCTCGACCGCGTCGAACGCCGCCGCCCGGTCGTCCGGGTCGGGCAGATAGGTGTCCAGCAGCGTCAGATAGAACTGGACGTGTACGGCCTCCTCGAAGAGCTGCCGCGACAGGTACAGCCGCGCCTCGGGGGAGTTGATGTGCTTGTACAGCGTCAGCACGAGGTTGTTGGAGACGATCGAGTCACCGGTCGCGAAGAACGCCACCAGTCGGCCGATCATGTGCTGCTCGCCCGGCGACAGCTTGGCGAGGTCGGAGACGTCCGAGTGGAGGTCGACCTCCTCCACGGTCCAGGTGTTCTTGATCGCGTCCCGGTAGCGCTCGTAGAAGTCCGGGTAGCGCATGGGACGCAGGGTCAGTTCGAAGCCCGGGTCGAGCAGGTTCTTGGTGTCGTTGGTGCTCATTACTGGCAGGCCTCGCAGGACTCGGGGTTTTCCAGGGAGCAGGCGATGGCGTCCGCGTCGGGAGCCGACGCCTGCTGTACGGGAATGGGGGCGGCGGCCGACGCCTGGCCGGACGCGGCACGGGCGATCCGGGTCGCCGGGCGCGAACGCAGGTAGTACGTCGTCTTCAGCCCCTGCTTCCAGGCGTACGCGTACATCGAGGAGAGCTTGCCGATCGTCGGCGTCTCCAGGAACAGGTTGAGCGACTGGCTCTGGTCGAGGAACGGCGTACGGGCCGCCGCCATGTCGATCAGGCCGCGCTGCGGGATCTCCCACGCCGTGCGGTAGAGCGCCCGCACGTCGTCGGGGATCCAGGCGAAGCCCTGGACGGAGCCGCTCGCCTCGCGCAGCGCCTCACGGGTGCGGGAGTCCCACACGCCGAGCTTCTTCAGCTCGTCCACCAGATAGGCGTTGACCTGGAGGAACTCACCGCTGAGCGTCTCGCGCTTGAACAGGTTGGAGACCTGCGGCTCGATGCACTCGTACACCCCGGCGATCGAGGCGATCGTGGCGGTCGGGGCGATGGCCAGCAGCAGCGAGTTGCGCATGCCGGTCTTCGCGATCCGGGCGCGCAGGGCGTCCCAGCGCTCCGGCCAGTTCAGCTCGGTGTCGTAGTGGTCGGGGTGCAGCACCCCGCGCGCGGCCCGGGTCTCGGACCAGGCCGGCAGCGGGCCGGAGCGCTCCGCCAGGTCGCAGGACGCCTCGTACGCGGCCAGCATGATCCGCTCGGAGATCTTCGTGGAGAGCGCCCGGGCCCCAGGGGAGTCGAAGGGCAGGCGCAGCTGGAAGAAGACGTCCTGGAGGCCCATCGCGCCCAGGCCCACGGGCCGCCAGCGGGAGTTGGAGCGCCCGGCCTGCTCGGTCGGGTAGAAGTTGATGTCGACGACCCGGTCGAGGAAGGTCACGGCGGTCCGCACGGTGGCGTCCAGGCGGTCCCAGTCGATCGAGCCGTCCGCCACGAACGCGCCGAGGTTGACCGAGCCCAGGTTGCAGACGGCCGTCTCGCCGTCGTCCGTGACTTCGAGGATCTCCGTGCACAGGTTGGAGGAGTGCACGACCCGGCCCGGCTCGGCGGTCTGGTTCGCGGTCCGGTTGGAGGCGTCCTTGAACGTCATCCAGCCCTGGCCTGTCTGCGCGAGGGTCCGCATCATCCGGCCGTACAGCTCACGTGCCGGAATCGTCCTGCGCGCCAGGCCCTTGGCCTCGGCCGCCCGGTAGGCCGCGTCGAACGCGTCGCCCCACAGGTCGACCAGCTCGGGCACGTCGGCGGGGGAGAACAGCGACCACTCGGTGTCCGCGTCGACCCGGCGCATGAACTCGTCCGGGATCCAGTGCGCCAGGTTCAGGTTGTGCGTACGCCGCTGGTCCTCGCCCGTGTTGTCGCGGAGCTCCAGGAACTCCTCGATGTCCGCGTGCCAGGTCTCCAGGTAGACCGCCGCCGCGCCCTTGCGCCGGCCGCCCTGGTTCACCGCCGCGACGGAGGCGTCCAGCGTCTTCAGGAACGGCACGATGCCGTTGGAGTGCCCGTTGGTGCCCCGGATCAGCGACCCCCGGGCGCGGATGCGGGAGTACGAGAGACCGATGCCGCCCGCGTGCTTGGAGAGCCGCGCCACCTGGTGGTAGCGGTCGTAGATCGAGTCCAGCTCGTCCTTGGGCGAGTCCAGCAGATAGCAGGAGGACATCTGCGGGTGCCGGGTGCCGGAGTTGAAGAGCGTGGGGGAGGAGGGGAGGTAGTCCAGCCGGCTCATCAGCCCGTAGAGCGCGGCGACCTCGTCCAGCGCCCGCACCGACTCGTCCTCGGCGAGGCCCGCGGCCACGCGCAGCATGAAGTGCTGCGGGGTCTCGATGACCTGCCGGGAGATCGGGTGGCGCAGCAGGTAGCGGCTGTGCAGCGTCCGCAGACCGAAGTAGCCGAAGCGGTCGTCGGCGCCGTCCGCCAGGGCCTGTTCGACGAGCTTGTCCAGGGCGGCCGAGTGGAGCGCGACGAACGCGGCGGTGCGCTCCGCGATCAGGCCCTCGCGGTGGCCCACGGCGACCGAGGCGGAGAAGGACGTCGCGCCCTGGCCCGCGGCCTCGTCCGCGATCGTGCGGGTCAGCAGCCTGGCCGCCAGCCGGGAGTACGCCGGGTCCTCGGAGATGAGCCCCGCGGCGGCCTCGGTGGCCAGCGAGCGCAGCTCGGCCTCGTCGGAGCGGGCGTTGCGTCCGCGCAGCGCGGCGGCGGCGACCCGTCCGGGGTCGGTGTCGGGAAGATCGACGGTGAGGTCGGTCAGGGTCCGCAGCAGGGCGGTCCCGGGTCCGTCGTTCGTGCCTGCTCCGGACGTGGTGGAGGCAGCGGATTCGGTGGCTGAAACCGGATCGGCGGGCGCGATGGTCACTGGGCTTTCCCTCGCTCGGCAGGGGCCGGCGGCAGGCGGGGAAGCCGGGCAGCGCGAAACCCGGGGCAGGGCAGCACAGCTGACGGCGTCCACCGGCCTATCCGCGAGACCCGGACGTCTGGCGTCCGGTTCGGTCGAGCCGGACGCGCTGTCGACAGGTCTTCGGACTTGCGGGTGCGCAAAAGCGCACCGATCACACCGTTGCGGGACAGTTCCGGATTCGCACCGGATTCCCCTGCGGCGACAGCGAGGTCGAGCATACATGTGGGGGCCGCCGGATGAAGCGGCCCCCACATGTTGTGTCGCGGCGATTCAACGCGCCCCTCAGGAAGGCGCCTCCAGCTCCAGTCGGAAGGTCATGAGCCGTAGTGCCGGCACCGGTTCCCAGTCCCGTTCGGGGGTCCGTACGAAGCCGAGCCGACGGTAGATCCTATGGGCTCCGAGCATGCCCGGCCGCGTCGACAGCACCAGCGCCCGCACGCCGTCGGCGGACCGGGCGCGCTCGACGCACGCCCGCACGAGAGCCTCTCCCACGCCCCGCCCACGCCCATCGAGGGCCACCGCCAGCATCCGGAACTCGGCCTCGTCCGGACCGGCGATGTCGCGCCACGGGGTGCCGGGTGCGGCATACGTCACGCCGCCGAGCACCGCCCCGTCCACGTCGAGCGCGACGAGGACCTCGGCCTCGGCCGCACGCTGCTCCACCGCCCGCAGCTTGAGCAGATACGGATCCCGCGGGCCGTCCAGCAGACCGTCGCCGAGATACGCCTCGGCGATGATCCCGCCGAGGGCGGCGTACTCGCCGGGCTCCGCCGCCCTGATCGTCAGATCCATCAGCCACTCGCTCCCACGTCAACACCCACGTCAACACCCACGTCAACACCCACGTCAACACCCACGCCGGCTCCCACGTCGGCCCCTCGTTCCCCTGTCAGCCACTTGCTCCCACGCCGTTGTCGGGCGCGCCGTCGCCCACCGGCGGCAGGTCGCCGCGTTCGACCGGCTGCCGCCCCCCGGCCTCGTCGGCAGGCGGCAGCACCTGGTCCAGCTCGCGGTCGTCGGCGCGGTGGGCGGCCCGTGCCGCCGACCGCAGCGTCGCCCGGTCCACCTCGTCGGGCGCCCCGCTCACGGTGACCACGAGTCCGCCCTGTTCCCGTGCGTACGCGTGGCCCGAATCCGTGGCCCGGTACCACTGTTCGCCGTCCCGCTCGCACGTCTTCAGGGGCTCCTGGCCGCCGGCGGGCGCGGGGTCCTTCGTACAGTCGGCCCCGGCGTGCGCCCGGCGCTCCACCCGCAGCTGGATCTGCCCGCCGTCGGGCGTGGTGTAGACGCTGCCGAACCCGTCGTCGCCGATTGCCCCGACCGACTGGCGGGCCAGGGCGTACCCCGGGACTTCGGTCACCCACACGTGCTCCGCGACGGTCTGCGCGGCCAGCGCCCGCGCCTCCAGCTCCGCCCGGTCGGGCGCGGGGTCCGCCGAGGCGCTCCGGTCGGCCGTCTCCGTGCCGGTCGCCACCTCGGTGCCGCAGCCCGTCGCCGCCGCCAGGCTCAGCGCCAGCGCCAGGGTGGTGAGTACGGGACGGAGCCGGGGCTGCCGGGGATGCGGTGTCATGGGCACATCCTTTCGTACGGTGAGGGCTCCGCGCACCGGGAAATCGAGCGGCGCCCGAGCCGGTGCGAGGGTGCGAAAAAGGGGCCGCCGCGCCCCCGGCAGGGGTGCGGCGGCCCCGATCGGCCGGTGGTGCTCAGCAGCAGCGGAAGCCCTCGCGGGGATCCGCCTCGCGGGCGTCCATGCGGCTGCGTTCGAAGGCGCGACGGCTCATCACCGGCGTGTCCGGATCGTGGGTCCTCGCGTGCGCCACATAGCGGTCGTACGTCGACTCGCCGGTCAGCTCACGGACGTACCAGCGGATCCGTCCGGCCACCCGTCGTACGTCCGCGACCGTCATGTCCGGCTCCCCGTCTCCGCCGCCTCCTTGCGGATGCCGCCCTCGGGGCCGACTCCGGCGGCGGCCAGCTCGGCCTTCTCCTCCTTGGTCGCGAAGAGCGAGGCCGGGGCGACGAGCTTGGACTCGACGTACGGCGTCTCGTGCAGTTTGACGCTCTCCGGGTCGCGGATGGCTTTGTAACAGACCCGCCCGGCGTCCACGAGCACCACGATGATGAGGAGCGCGAAGAGCGCGCTCAGCACCCCGTCGACGGTGGAGTTGGTGACGACGGTCCGCATGTCGTCCATGTTCTTCGCGGGGGCCAGCACCTCGCCCGCGTCGATGCCCGCCTGGTACTTGTCGCGCTGGGCGAAGAAGCCGATCTTGACGTCGTCGGAGAAGATCTTCTGCCAGCTCGCGGTGAGGGTGACCGCCACGTCCCAGGCGAGCGGGACCGCGGTGACCCACGCCCACTTCAGGCGGCCGGACTTGACGAGCAGGGTGGTGCAGACGGCCAGCGCGACGGCCGCCAGCAACTGGTTGGCGATGCCGAAGAGCGGGAACAGCTGGTTGATGCCGCCCAGCGGGTCGTGCACGCCGACCCAGAGGAAGTAGCCCCAGCCGCCGACCACGACGGCGCTGGCGAACCAGACGCCCGGCTTCCAGCTGACCTCACGGAACGGCTTGTAGACGTTGCCCAGCATGTCCTGGAGCATGAAACGCCCGACCCGGGTGCCGGCGTCCACGGTGGTGAGGATGAAGAGCGCCTCGAACATGATGGCGAAGTGGTACCAGAACGCCTTCATCGCGGTCCCGCCGACCACCGCGGAGAAGATCTCCGCCATGCCGAGCGCGAACGTGGGCGCGCCACCGGTCCGGGAGAGCAGGCTCGCCTCCTCGACGTCCTTGGCGGCCTGGGCCAGGGCGTCCGGGGTGATGGTGAAGCCGAAGTTGGCCACGGCCTGGGAGGCGGACTGGACGCTGTCGCCGATCACGCCGGCGGGTGCGTTGATGGCGAAGTAGAGGCCGGGGTCGATGATGCAGGCGGCGATCATC
The DNA here is from genome assembly GCF_040638385.1 of Streptomyces sp. NPDC026589. Lineage (NCBI taxonomy): Bacteria > Bacillati > Actinomycetota > Actinomycetes > Kitasatosporales > Streptomycetaceae > Streptomyces > Streptomyces sp. NPDC026589. Next base: position 68,466 of record NZ_JBEZYG010000022.1, on the reverse strand, counting down.
GCCATGATCGCCACGAACGACTCGACCAGCATGGCGCCGTAGCCGATCATCCGGATCTGCGACTCCTTCTGGACCATCTTCGGCGTGGTGCCGGAGGAGACCAGGGAGTGGAAGCCGGAGAGCGCGCCGCAGGCGATGGTGATGAAGACGAACGGGAACATCGAGCCGGCGAAGACCGGGCCCGAGCCACTGGAGGCGAAGTCGGTGACCGCGGGCATCTTCAGCGTCGGCAGGGCGACGACCACGCCCAGGGCCAGCAGCCCGATCGTGCCGACCTTCATGAAGGTGGAGAGGTAGTCCCGCGGGGCCAGCAGCAGCCAGACGGGGAGCACGGAGGCGAAGAACCCGTACACGATCATCCAGATGACCAGCGTGCCCGGCTCCAGCGTGAAGAAGTCCGCCCATGACGACTCGGCGACCCAACCGCCCGAGACGATCGCGAGGAGCAGCAGCGCGACGCCGATGAAGGAGACCTCGCTGACCTTGCCGGGCCGCAGGGTGCGCAGATAGACGCCCATGAAGAGGGCGATCGGGATCGTCATGCCGATGGAGAAGACGCCCCACGGCGAGTGCGCGAGCGCGTTCACGATGACCAGCGCGAGGACCGCGAGCAGGATGATCATGATGATGAAGACCGCGACCAGGGCGGCGATCCCGCCCACCGGGCCGATCTCGTCGCGCGCCATCTGGCCGAGCGAACGGCCGTTGCGGCGGGTGGAGAAGAAGAGCGTCACCATGTCCTGGACGGCGCCGGCGAAGATGACGCCGACGACGAGCCAGATCGTGCCGGGCAGGTAACCCATCTGCGCGGCGAGCACCGGGCCGACCAGAGGCCCCGCCCCGGCGATGGCGGCGAAATGGTGGCCGAACAGGACCCGGCGGTCGGTGGGGTGGAAGTCGACGCCGTTGTCCAGCCGTTCGGCGGGGGTCGCGCGGTTCTTGTCGGCCTTCAGGACCCGGTTGGCGATGAACCGGGAGTAGAAGCGGTACGCGATGGCGTACGAGCCGAGGGCCGCTGCCAGCATCCAGGCGGCGGAGACCTCCTCACCCCGCGAGAGCGCGAGGGTGGCCCAGCCGGCGGCGCCGACCAGGGCGACCAGGCTCCAGACCACTACGGCCCTGGGGGAGATGCCCCGTTTCCCCGGCACCTGCGGTGCCGATGGTGCTGGTGTGGGCGTGTTCGCCATGTGGTGACTCCGTCCCCTCGCTGATCACCGGTGCAATGGGCAGGAAATCTAGGGGACGCGTCCGCCCAGCGTCACCCCCCGTCCGCATTGCGGTCCGGCAACGGTGATGTATCGCACGGGGACACGGGCGCCGACACGTTTCGGTTCACCGGGGATACGCCGACTTTCCGGCCGGTCAGATCCAGCCCCGGCGCGCCGCCTCCGCGCCCGCCTGGAATCTGCTGCGGGCCTGCATCCTGGCCGTCAGCTCCGCGTTCATCCGGCGCACCGTGCGCAGGGACACCCCCAGCCTGCGGGCGGCCGTCGCGTCCGTGTGCCCCTTCGCCAGCAGGGACAGCAACTCGTCCTCCTGCGGGGTCAGCCCGTTGCCGTCGCGGCGGGGAGCGGGGCCGAGCGGGGTGGCGGCGGCCCACAGCTGCTCGAACAGGAGCCGGGCCACCGCGACGGCCCCCTTGCTCCGCAACTCCAGCGCGCCCGCCCGGCCGTCGTCGGGGTCCAGTGGCACCAGGGCCACCTCCCCGTCGACCACGACCATGACCAGCGGCAGGGTGGGCAGCGTACGGCTCTCCGCGCCGAGCAGGCCCAGCCGGTTCACATAGCGCAGGGTCGAAGGATCATTGCGGAAGCTGTCCTGATAGATGCTGCGGAGCCGTACGCCGCGCTCCAACGCCCGCCGGTCCAGCGGCCCGCTGGCCTCCAGCGTGTCCGGGGACTGCGCGCCGCCGGGCAGCAGCGAGAGGCACTCCACCCGGGCCAGCTCGGCCAGCTCGGTCAGCCGCTCGCGCACCGCGTCGAGCCCCTCCAGCCGTTTGACGACGTCGAAGCCGCCGCCCGTCCGCCGCCCCCGGTCCGTCGTGAGGGCCGACATCGCGTCCCGCGCGACCTCGAGTCCCCGCTGCTGCCGGGCCAGTTCGGCCTCCCGGCGGGAGAGGAGGAAGGGCAGACTCGCCGCCGGGTCCAGCGCGCGGAAGACCGGCGGGCCCTGCTCCGTACAGCGAGGGTCGTCATCCAGCAGGCAGAGTTCGGCCAGCTGGTCCAGAGCCCGGCGCACATCGTCCTCGCTCCGCCCGAGCCGCGCCACGATCTCGTCCAGCCGCAGCTCCGGCTCCTCCAGAACGAGCCGATAAACCAGCTCCGTCCGTGCGTCCAGCCCCAGTACCTCTAACATCTCTGGCTCCCCCGCAGATGTCACGCCGTCCCCGCACTCCGGTACGGGACGCCACTTCAGCACCGGGCGCGAGTGTAGGGCCGACCCGTTGTGAAGGTATAGACCAGGTCCACGGGATGGATGGGCCCCGAGAGGCCGCACATGGCCGGAAAGGCCGGGGCGGGCGAGCGGCCGGGTGGGGCGCCGGGCCGCGGCACGCATGGCCGCAAGGTGTCTGGCAGTTGCCTGCCACCACCGCATCGTCCCAGGCGGCGGGCCCCGTACGGCCGCCCGCGGAGCTGGCACCCTGCTGCCCCGCAACTCCCGGCCACCCGGAGACCGTGGCCTCCGGGGAGGCGATGGCGACAGGATCAGGCCGTCACAAGCCATTCACACACCGCTACATCTTCGAGGAGCTCCCGATGCGTGCGTTCCGTTCCCCGACCCGCCGCACCTCGCCGGCCGTTCTCGCCGCCACGGGCCGGGAGGGCTTCTCCTGGGGGTGACCCCGGGAGGACGGGACGCCTCCGTGTTCCTGGTGACCGCGCTCCTGGTGCGTACCGAACCCCCGCACCCCGACCGCTGGACGGCACGGGACCTGGCCGGGCGGCTGCGCGCCCACCGCGTCGGCGCCCGCTTCCAACGCGCCGGACCGCACCCCGGGGGCCCGGTCCATGTGTACGTCTCCGAGAGCCCGGACGGCTCGGTCCGCGCCGCGCTCTACATGGAGAGCCCCGACTTCGTGCATGCCGAACTGGCCGCGCTGGACTTCCTCCTGGCCCTCCTGGGCGCCGCGCGCCCCGCCTCCCTCGGCTGGCGGCCCGCGGCCCTGGGAGGCCCGGATCCGCACCGACCCCCCGAACCGAAAGGACCGGACCCGCCATGCCACGGGAGCGCCCCACCGTGTCAGTGATCATCCCCAACCACAACTACGAGAAGACCCTGCGGGCCTGCCTGGAATCCGTCTACGCCCAGACCCTGCGCCCCCGGGACGTGGTCGTCGTGGACGACGCCAGCACCGACCGCTCGCGCGACATCGCCCGCGAGTTCCCCTGTGTGCTCGTCGCCCGCCCGGAGAACGCGGGGGTCTCCGCCGCCCGCAACCTCGGCGTCGCCGCCTCCGCCGGCCAGGTGCTGTTCTTCCTCGACTCCGACATCGCGCTGGCCCCCGACGCGATCGAGAACGCCGTCGACCTGCTCATGGACGACCCGGAGACCGGCTGCGTCCACGGCGTCCTCGACCCCGAACCGCTCTTCGACGACGGCCCGGTGGAGGTCTACCACTGCCTGCACGCCCACTTCTGGCGACACCGCAGCGCCGGAGTCGTCGGCACCGCCTTCTTCGCGCTGGCCGCGATCGAGCGCCGCGTCTTCGAGGCGACCGGGCCCTTCGACGAGAACCTCCGCGACTCCGAGGACGTCGAGTACAGCGACCGCCTCGCCGCCACCCACCGCATCCGCCTCAGCGAGCGGGTGACCGGCCGCCACGACGACGTGGACCGGCTGCTGCCGATGCTCGCCGAGCAGTACCGCCGCTCCCAACTGCTCGTCCCCGTCGCCGCCGTCGAGCGCCGGCGCGGCGGTGGGCTGCGCGCCAACCGCACCGGCGGCGTCCTGGCCGCCGGTCTGGTCCCGCTCACCCTCCCGCTCGCCCTGCTCACCCCCTGGCTGCTTGCCGTCCCGCTGGCCTGCGCCGTGGCCTTCGCGCTGGCGGACCCCGGGCTGTCGCGTTTCGTGGCCCGCCGCAAGGGGTGGCCCTTCCTGCTCCGCTTCACCGCGCTGCACTTCGCGGTCCACCTGGCGCTCGTCCTCGGCGCGGTGGTCGGCGGACTGCGCTGGCTGGTCGACCCCCGCTTCGGCCCCTCCGTCCGGGGCCGCCGCGACCGGCCCGCCCCGGTGGCCGCCCCGTGAGCGCCGGAGTGCACCAGGGGCGCGGGGGCGCCGACGCGGGGACGCCCGGGGCCGGGGTGCCCGGGACCGCAGCGCCCGAGGCCGGAGCGGCAGTAGCCGGGCCCGCAGCGCACGGGACCGCAGCGCCCGAGGCCGCAGCGCACGGGGCCGGGGCGTCCGGGGCCGGGCCAGGGACGCCCGAGTCCGCGGT
>NZ_JBEZYG010000022.1:0-63934 GCF_040638385.1 Streptomyces sp. NPDC026589 | reverse complement strand
GGTGCCCGAGGCCCCAGCGGGGATACCCGGGCCAGGGACGCCCGAGTCCGCGGTGCCCGAGGCCCCAGCGGGGATACCCGGGCCAGGGACGCCCGAGTCCGCGGTGCCCGAGGCCCCAGCGGGGATACCCGGGCCAGGGACGCCCGAGGCCGCCGCCCCTCCGCACGGTGTGCCGGAGGCCGCGGCGCCCGAGGCCGCCGCCCGCCCCTCCCGCCGCGCCCGGCTGCTGCGCGCGGCCGCCGCCCTCGTGCTCATCGCGGCGACCGCCTTCGCCGTGGGCGGTTCGCTGCGCGGAGCCGGTGCGGAGATGGCCGAGGCCGCCGCGCGGCCCGGGGGAGTGCTCCTGCTCATCGCCGCCCTCCTCGCCAACGCCGCCGGGCTCGTCCTGTCGATGCTGTCCTGGCGGGTCCTCGTCGTGGACGGCGGCTCCACGGCCCGCGCCAGCGACACCGCCCGGATCTTCTTCATCGGCGTCATCAGCAAATTCGTCCCGGGCCGTATCTGGGGCGTCCTCGCCCACATCCAGCTCGGCAAGGCCGTCGGCATCGCTCCCGAGCGGATGATCGCCGCCTTCGGCCTCGGCCTCGTCATCGGGATGACCACCGGGGCCGCCGCCGGACTCCTCGTCGCACCGGCCGTGTTCGGCACGGGCGCCTGGGTCTTCGCCCCGCTCGTCCTGCTCGCCGCCGCCGCCGTGGCCCGGCCCGGCTGGGTGGGCCGCCTCGTCGCGTGGACGATGCGGCTGGCCCGCCGCCCGGACGGGGCCGCCGAGGGCTCGCCCCGGGCCCTGCGGCTCTCCATCGGCTGGGCCTGCGCCTCCTGGGCCGTCTCCGGACTCCACCTGTGGGCGATCGCCGTGCTCCTCGGCGCCCCACCGCTGCTCTCCCTGCCGGTCTGCGTCGGCGGCTTCGCCCTGGCCACCGTCGCCGGAAGCCTCGCCTTCGTCCTGCCCGACGGCTGGGGAGCCCGCGAACTCGTCCTCCTCGCGCCCCTCGGCGCCGTCATGCCCCTGTCCGCCGCCACCGCGGCCGTCATCGCCAGCCGACTGGTCTGCGTGCTCAGCGAAGTGGCCGCCACCGGCGCCGCACTCGCCTGGGCCCGCGCCGCCGGACCCCTGCCCACCCCCCGACCCGCGCTCCAGGAAGGAGCCGCATGACCTCCGACGCCACCCCCCTGCTCACCGTGGACGACTGCGAACAACTGTCGACGAGCCAGGTGCACGAGCTGTACCGGTCCCACGTCAACAAGAGCCAGGTCTCCCTGATGACCTCCTTCGGCTTCGGCCGCGAACTCGTCGACCACGCCGAGGGATCCTGGATCCACACCCGCGACGGCCGCCGCATCCTCGACTTCACCGGCGGCGTCGGCGTCCTCAACCACGGGCACAACCACCCGCGGATCCTCGCCGCCCGCCGCCGCTTCCAGGAACAGCGCCGGATGGAGGTCCACAAGACCTACTTCTCGCCCTACATCGCCGCCCTCGGCCACAACCTCGCCCAGCTCCTCCCCGGCGACCTGAACCTCTCGTTCTTCCCCAACTCGGGAGCCGAGGCCGTCGAGGGCGCGGTGAAACTCGCGTACAAGTACCACGGCGGCCGCCGGCAGCAGATCCTGCACGCCGACATCAGCTTCCACGGCAAACTGCTGGGCTCCGGCAGCCTCACCGGCAGCGCCCAGAACGCCTTCGCCTTCCCCGGCATCCCCGGCGTCTCCGCCTTCCGCTACGGCGACCTCGGCTCCGTACGGGAAGCGGTCGCCAAAGCCCGGGACGCCAAGGGCCGCTGCGACGTCTACGCGATCCTCATCGAGCCCTTCTCCGCCTCCACGATGACGAAGTGCTCCGAGGAATTCCTGCGCGGACTGCGGGAGCTGTGCACCGAGGAGAAGATCGTGCTGATCTTCGACGAGATCTACACGGGCTGGGGCAAGACCGGCAGCCTCTTCCACTTCATGCGCTACCCCGGACTCGTCCCGGACGTGGTGACCACCTCGAAGTCCTTCGGCGGCGGCAAGTCCTCCGTCTCCGCCTTCGTCGCCCGCGAACCCGTCTTCCGCAAGGCCTACGACAGCCTCGGCGACGCCATGCTCCAGTCCACCAGCACCACGTACTACGGCTTCGGCGAGGAGACCGCCACCGCACTGGAGGCCGTCAACATCGCGGTCGAGGACGACTACCCGGCCCGCGCCCGCGCCATCGAACGCGTCCTCGCCCCGGGCCTGGAGCGGCTGCGCAAGCAGTACCCCGACATCATCGCGGACGTCCGGGGCGCCGGAGCGCTGTACGGGATCTTCCTCGACGGCGGCCCCCGCATCCTCGACCTCGCCGCGAAGATCGCCCCCGGTGGGCTGGCCCGCGACCCGCTGCTGCGCACCAAGGTCATCACCTGCGCGGTCGTCAACGCGATGTACCACGACCACGACGTGTACATGTACTACACGCTCAACGGCCGCAGCCCCCTGGTGGCCGCGCCCTGTCTGGTCGCAGGACCCGACGAGGTGGAGATCTTCCTCGACGCCTTCGACAAGACCCTGGCCAAGGGCATGAACCGGCTCCTCACCGCCTTCCTCAAGGACAAGGCGGTGTCCCGATGGGCGGCCTGACCATCGCCGTGACCGGAGCCGCCGGCATGCTCGGCTCCCACCTGGTGACCCGCCTCGCCGCCGACGGCCACGACGTCGTCGGCGTCGACCTGCGCGACGACCCCCACCCGCCCGCCGGGGCCCGGCACATCGTCGCCGACATCCGGGACGCGGCGGCGCTCGCCCGTGCCTTCGACGGAGCCCACGCGCTGGTGCACTGCGCCGCGGCGCTGCCCAGCTACCCCGTCGACCAGATCCGCTCCATCACCGTCGACGGCACCCGCACCGTCCTGACCGCCGCGCACCGGGCCCGGGTCGACCGGGTCGTGCACATCTCCTCCACCGCCGTCTACGGGCTCCCCAAGCGGGTCCCCACCCCGGAGGAGCACCCCCGTGAGCCCGTCGACCCGTACAGCAGGGCCAAGGCCGAGGCCGAGGAGGTCTGCGAGGAGTTCCGGGCGCGCGGGATGTGCCTGCCGGTGCTGCGCCCCAAGACCTTCCTCGGGCCCGGCCGCATGGGCCTCTTCTCGATGCTCTTCGAATGGGCCGAGGAGCGCCGCAACTTCCCGGTCCTCGGCCGGGGCGACGTCCGCATCCAGATGTTCGGCATGGCCGACCTCGTCGACGCCGTGGTGCTCGCCCTGAACGCCCCGCCCGAGATCGCGAACGACGTCTACAACCTGGGCGCCGCCGAGTTCGGCACCCTGCGCGAGGACTTCCAGGCCGTGCTGGACGCGGCCGGACACGGCAAACGCGTGGTCCCGCTGCCGGCAGCACCGGCACTCGCGGTCCTGCGCCTGCTGGAGCGCACCAAGCTCTCCCCGGTCTACGGGCGGCTGCTCTTCAAGCTCCTCGACGACAGTTACGTGGACATCGGCCGGGCCACCGAACGGCTCGGCTTCCGTCCCGCGCTCTCCAACCAGGACGCCATCCTCGGCACGTACGCGTGGTGGCGCACCCAGCGGGGGGCCGGCGCGCCCGCTCCCGGAACCGGCCGGACCAGCCGGGACCCGTGGCGCCAAGGGGCGCTCGGCCTGGCCAAGGTCTTCTTCTGATCCCCTGGAGCCCTGCCGTGGACATCACCCGGTCCTCACCCGCGCCCGCGCGCGTGGTGGCAGTCCCGCCCGAACCCGAACCCGCCGACCTCACCGCCCTGCCCGAACCCACCACCGTAGAACCGCTTCAGCCGCTTCAGCCTCTTCCGAGCGCGCCCGCGCCCGCGACCGTGAGCGTCAGTGTCACCGTGACCGCCACCGACGTACGGGGCCGTCGCCGCCGCAACCGCCCCCGCCACCTCCTCGCGCTCCTGCGCCCCGGCCAGTGGGTGAAGAACCTCGCCGTCGTCCCGCTGGCCCTGCTCGACACCCACCCCTGGGGGACCGCCGCCTTCCTGCGCACCGGCTGGGCCGTCCTCGGCTTCACCCTCGCCTCCGCGCTCGTCTACGTCGTCAACGACCTCGCCGACCGGGAGCGGGACCGGCTGCACCCGGTCAAACGTCACCGCCCGATCGCCTCCGGCCAGGTGTCCACCGTCGCGGCCATCGTCCTGACCGGCGTCCTCGCGCTGACGCTGACCGGCTGGGCGGTGGCCGGGCCCGCCTGGCAGTGGTGGCCCACCGCCCTCTACCTGGCGCTGAGCCTCGCCTACTCCCAGGGACTCAAACACGTACCGCTGGTGGACGCGTTCATCGTGGCGACCGGCTTCGTGCTGCGGCTCGTCCAGGGGGCGCTGCTCATCGGCGCCCAGCTGTCCGAGTGGCTGGCGCTGTGCGTCTTCTCGCTCTGCCTGATGCTGTCCCTCGGCAAACGCCGGCACGAGATGACGGCGGCGGGCCGCGCCCACCGCCCCGCCCTGCGCGGCTACACACTCGCCTTCCTCGACCACCTCGTCGTCCTGGTCGCCGTGCTGACCGCCGTCAGTTACGTGCTCTACCTGCGCGACGACGCGGCCCTCGCCGCCGACGCCTCCCTCGTCACCCTGCTCTCCGCCCCCTGCGCCGTCTTCGGCCTCGCCCGCTACCTCCAGCTCCTCCTCGTCGAGGAGGGCGGCGGCAACCCCGTCCACGTCCTCTTCCGGGACCGCGCCACGCTCGTCAACGCGGCGCTGTGGGCGGTGCTCGTCGCCCTCGCCCTCCTCCTCCCGCACGCGTCCGCATGACCCACCGACCGCTCGAAGGCGCCGCCCCATGAACCGGAAGCAACCGCTCGTCTCCGTCGTCATCCCCAACTACAACTACGGCCGCGCCCTGGAGCTCTGCCTGCGCGCCGCGCTCGCCCAGACCTACGAACCGCTGGAGGTGCTGCTGATCGACGACTGCTCCACCGACGACTCGGTCGCCGTCGCCGAGGCCTGCGGCGTCCGGGTGATCAGCACCGGCGTCAACAGCGGAGTGGCCACCACCCGCAACACCGGGGCGGCCCACGCCCGGGGCGAGATCATCGTGTTCGTCGACTCCGACGTGGCGATGGAGCGGGACGCCATCGCGAACGCCGTCGCCCTGCTCGACTCCGACCCCCGCATCGGCGCGGTCTGCGGCACCTACGACGCCGAACCCCTCATCCGGGACAGCCTGATCGAGGAGTACCGCTGCCTCCACCAGTTCTACTGGCTGGCCGAGACCGAGGGCCGCATCGGCACCCTGCACACCGCGATCTGCGCCATGCCCGCCCGGGTCTTCGCCGAGATCGGCCCCTTCAACCCCCGGCTGCGGCACACCGAGGACGGCGACTACGCCGCCCGGATCTGCCGGAGTTACGAGGTCCACAGCTCCACCACCGTGCGCGGCCGGCACGACCACGACGACACCTGGCGGGTCGTGCTGCGCAAGGTCTTCCACCGCACCCGGCTGCACATCCCGCTGTACGTCCGCCGCGGCGACCTGCCCGGCGGCATCGCCACCGGCCCGCGCGCCGGAGCCAGCGTCGCGGCCCTGCTCACCCCGCTGACCCTGCCGCTCGGCCTGCTCGCCCTGCCCTGGCTGCTCGCCCCCGCCGCCCTGCTGGCGTTCACCCTGCTCGCCGACATCGCCCTCCACCGCTTCGTCCTGCGCCGCCGGGGCCCCCTGTTCGCCGCCTACTTCGCCTTCACGCACACCGTGGTCAACGCGGTCATCGCGGCGGGCGCGGGCGTCGGCGTCCTCCAGTGGCTGACCTCCCGCCGCTTCCGCCGGCTGTACGAGCCGGGGGAGCACCTCGCCCCGGTGCGGGCCGCCACATGACCGGGACCCTCGCGCCGGCCACCGCCGCGGACACGCCGCCCGACTCCGAAGGGCGGCGCCGGTGGCCCGGCCGGCTGCTGCTCGCCGTCGCCGTCCTGTGGGCCCTGTTCGTCGCCGCCCGCGCCCTCCTCAGCGGCCGGTGGTGGGCGTGGAACGGCCTCGGCCTCGCCCCGCCCGTCCTCCATCTGCTGTTCCCGCTCGCCCTGTTGATCCCGGCCGCCCTGATCCGGCACGGCAGACGGGCCGCGGTGGGCGTCGTCCTGCTCTCGCTGCTGCTCGGCTCCTGGCAGACCGGGCTGCATCCAGGGGCGCTCCTGCGCGGGCAGCCCGCCGTCCCCCCGGACGCCCTGAGGGTGGTCAGCTGGAACACCTTCTTCTGGGACCAGGACAGCGACACCGACGCGTTCTACGCCTACCTCAGGTCCCGCTCCGCCGACGTCTACCTCCTCCAGGAGTACCAGAACGCCCGGGGCGACGAACCCGCCCCGATCGACGACCTGGCCAGGCTCCGCAAGGAGTTCCCCGGTTTCCACATCGCCACCGAGGGCGAGTTCCTCACCCTGTCCCGCTTCCCGATCACCTCGGCGCGGGCCCTGCGCCCCGACGGGCTCGCCCCGCCCGACACCTCCTGGGCCGACTACTGGAACGTCCGCGTCCTGCGCACCGACATCGACGTCGACGGCGAGACCCTGTCCCTCTACAACACCCACCTGCCCGATCTGCTGAACGTCGACCGCAACCCGCTGACCCCCGCCTACCACCGCTCCGTACGACAGCTCTCCGAGCGCCGCGAGAGGCACTTCGAGGCGCTGCGCGACGACCTCGACGCCAACGACCACCCGGTGGTCCTCGCCGGGGACCTCAACGTGCTGCCCGGCACCGGGGACCTGCGCTGGTTCGACGGACTGCGGGACGCCGCCGACGCGGGGGACTCGGTGTACCCGGCGACCTTCCCGGTGAGCGGACCGGCGCTCTGGCGGCTCGACTGGGCGTTCGTCTCGCCCCGGATCGACCTGCACCGGCAGTCCGTCCAGGACCCGCCCGCCGCCCTCTCCACCCACCGGCTGATCGATCTCCGCCTCTCCCTGCCCGCCCCCGGGGCGTCCGCCCCGGCCACCGAGAAGGACCGGTCATGACCCGGCGCTCCGCGCGCTCGCCCCGCTTCGACGCGACGATCGTGCTCACCTACTACCTCCCGTACACCAGCGGGCTCACCGAAGTGGCCCGCACGGTCGCCGAGGGGCTGGCCGCGCGGGGCCGCCGGGTCGCCGTCGTCGCCTGCCGGCACGATCCGGACCGCCCCGCACGGGAGACCGTGAACGGGGTCGAGGTGTTCCGCGCCCCGGTCGCCGCCCGGCTCGGACGCGGGGTGATCAGCCCCGGGTTCGCCCCGCTCGCCGGGCGGATCGCCCGCGCCTCCCGGGTCGTCAACCTCCATCTGCCGATGCTGGAGGCGGGACTCGTCGCCCGCCTCGCCGGGAACACCCCGGTGGTCGCCACCCACCACGACGACGTCTGGCTGGCCGGGGGCGCGCTCGCCCCGCTCCAGGTGAAGGCCGTCGACGCCTCGGTGGCCGGGGCGCTGCGCCGCTCGGCCGCCGTGGTCGTCAACAACGTGGACCACGCGGAGCATTCGCGCCACTGGCCCCTGATGCGCGGGCGCCGGCTGCTGGCCATCGCCCCGCCCTGCCGCGAACGCGAGCCCGCCCCCGCCGCCTTCCGCGAGACGGCGGGCCCGCACTTCGGCTTCCTCGGCCGGATCGCCCCGGAGAAGGGGCTGCACCACCTGGTGGACGCCTTCCGGACGGTCCCGGACCCCGAGGCCCGGCTGCTGATCGCCGGCGACTACTCCAAGGTCGCGGGCGGCAGCGTCGTCGGGGCCCTGCGCGCACGGGCCGGCGACGACACCCGTATCCGGTTCACCGGCTTCCTCGCCGACGACCGGGTGGCGGGCTTCTACGCCTCGCTGGACGCCTTCGCCCTGCCGTCCGTCGCCGAGGAGTCCTTCGGCATCTCCCAGGCCGAGGCGATGATGCTCGGCGTCCCCTCCGTCGCGAGCGACGCGCCGGGCATGCGCGTGCCGGTGTCCGAGACCGGCTTCGGCCGCCTCTTCCCGCCCGGCGACGCCCGCGCCCTGGCCGGGGCCCTCCTGGAGGTGGCCGCCTACGCACCGGAGCGCCGCGCCGAGGGAGGCCGGGACGCCCGCGCCCGGTACGGGACGGACAGCTGCCTGGACGCCTACGACGCGCTGTTCCAGGAGGCCGGGGCCGTACAGGGAGCCCCCGCGTGAGAACGGCGGACGTCCTGGCGGCGGGCGACGGGGCGAACGCCGCCTGGCCGGGCGGCGGATGGGTGCTCTGGGCGGCCGGGGCCTGGGCGGTCTTCCTGGCCGCGCACCTCGTCCTCAACGGCCGCTGGTGGTTCTGGCTGCTGCCCTCGCTGCTGCCGCCGCCCGTGTTCGTCGCCCTGCCCGCCCTGCTCCTGCCGCTCTCCTGGGTGACGGGGGACCTCACGGCCGCCGTCGTGGCGGGCGCGGCCCTGCTGCTCGGGGCCCGGCAGTCCGGCCTCGTGCCCGGCGCGCTCGTACGGCCGGAGCGCCGCCCGCCACCGCCGCCGGAGGGGGCGGTGCGCGTCGTGTCCTGGAACACCCAGCACTGGTGCCAGTCCACCGACCCGGAGCCCTTCTACGCCTTTCTGCGCGGGCTCGACGCCGACGTCTACCTCCTCCAGGAGTACCACCACGACGAGTTCGACGGCACGTACCGCCTGATCGACGACGAGCGGCGGCTGCGCGAGACCTTCCCCGGCCACCGGGCCGTCATCGCCCGCGGTCTGATCACCCTGTCCCGGCTGCCGGTCGCCGCGACCGTCGAGACGGCCGCCCGCCGGACCCTTCGGGTGGACCTGGAGATGCCGGGCGACGGTCGGATTCTCGCCACCTTCAACGTCCACATCCCGGTACAGCTGCGACTCATCAGCCCGTTGCGCGCAGACTTCTACCGCGCGGTCCGCACCCGGGCCGCCGACCGGTCACGGGAGTACCGGGGACTCCTCGGGGACGTCGCCGGCTGCCCCCATCCGGCCCTGATCGCCGGGGACTTCAACACCACCGCCGCGATCGGGGACGCCCGCCGCATCGCCCGGCTGGGCTCCGACGCGGTCGCCCTGTCCGGACGCCTCTGCCCCACCTCGTGGCAGGCCCGTCCGGGCCTGCGCTGGTGGCGGCTGGACTGGGTGCTCACCACACCCGGCGCCCGGGTCCACCGTTACCGCTTCCGCGATCCGCGCGGACTGTCCGACCACAGCGTCCAGGAGGTGTCCGTCTCGCTCGCCGAACCGGACCACCGGACGCGCGCCGACCACCGATCCCGCCACCACGACGAAGGAACTCACCATGCGTTACCGCTACCTGGGCAAGACCGGCCTGCGGGTCAGTGAACTCTGCCTCGGCGCCATGACGTTCGGCCGCGAGGCCGACGAGACCACCAGCCACGCCCTGCTGGACCGCTTCACCGAGGCGGGCGGTACCTTCGTGGACACCGCCGACATCTACTCCGCCGGAGCCTCCGAGGAGATCCTCGGCCGCTGGCTGAAGAGACAGCGCCGCGACGGCGTGGTGGTCGCCACCAAGGTGCGCTACGGCACGGGGGAGGGCCCCAACGACCGCGGTCTGGGCCGCAATCACCTGATCGCCGGGGTCGAGTCGAGCCTGCGCCGGCTGGGCACCGATCACATCGACCTCTACCAGGTGCACGCCTGGGACCCGGGCACCCCGCTGGAGGAGACCCTGGCCACCCTGGACGCCCTGGTCACCTCCGGGAAGGTGCGCTACATCGGGGCCAGCAACTTCTCCGGCTGGCAGCTCCAGAAGGCGATCGACCTGAGCCGGGGACACGGCTGGGCGCCCTTCACGGCCCTCCAGCCGCTCTACAACCTGCTGGACCGGTCCGCCGAGTGGGAGCTGATGGAGGTCAGCCGCAACGAGGGCCTGGGCGTCATCCCGTGGAGCCCGCTGCGCGGCGGCTGGCTGAGCGGCGCGATCCGGCGCGGTGCGCAGCGGCCGCCCGCGGGCACCCGGGTGGAGACCGCCGAGCGGCTCGGCTGGGGCGAGTCGTGGAGCGCGTACGAGGGGGACGAGCGCACCTGGCGGGTGCTGGACGCCCTGCACGAGGTCGCCGGACGCACGGGCCTCCCGGTGCCGGTGCTGGCCCTCGCCTGGCTGCTCGGCCGGCCCGGGGTCACCGCCCCCATCGTGGGCGCCCGCACCCTTGAGCAGCTGGAGACCAACCTGGGCGCGGCGGACCTGGACCTCGACCCGGCCGACGCCGCCCTGCTGACCGCCGCGAGCGACCAGACGCTCCCGTACCCGTACAGCGTCATCGAGACCGACCCCGAACTGCGCTGACACACCCCGCGTGACCGAAAACGAGCGGTGGCCCGGGGAGCTCGTCCCCGGGCCACCGCCCTGTGCGTACCGCGCCGTGCCGAGGTGGTGCTCAGTCCGTCGGCCGCTTGAGGCGGGCCACGAACTTGTAGCGGTCGCCCCGGTACACCGAGCGCACCCATTCCACCGGTTCGCCCTGGCCGTCCACCGAATGGCGGGACAGCATGAGCATCGGCAGCCCCACGTCGGTGCCCAGCAGCCCGGCCTCCCGCGGGGTGGCCAGCGAGGTCTCGATGGTCTCCTCCGCCTCGGCGAGGCGCACGTCGTACACCTCGGCGAGCGCGGTGTAGAGCGAGGTGTACTTCACCAGCGAACGGCGCAGCGCCGGGAAGCGTTTGGCCGAAAGATGCGTGGTCTCGATCGCCATCGGCTCCCCGCTGGCGAGCCGCAGCCGCTCGATGCGCAGCACCCGGCCGCCCGTCGAGATGTCCAGCAGACCGGCGAGCGTGTCGTCCGCCGTCACATAGCCGATGTCCAGCAGTTGGGACGTCGGCTCCAGTCCCTGGGCGCGCATGTCCTCGGTGTACGAGGTGAGCTGGAGGGCCTGGGAGACCTTCGGCTTGGCTACGAAGGTCCCCTTACCCTGGATGCGTTCCAGTCGGCCCTCGACGACCAGTTCCTGGAGCGCCTGGCGCACGGTGGTGCGCGAGGTGTCGAACTCGGCGGCCAGGGTGCGTTCGGGCGGCACCGGGGTGCCGGGCGGCAGGGTGTCCGTCATGTCGAGGAGATGCCGCTTGAGCCGGTAGTACTTCGGTACGCGCGCTGTGCGCGTACCTGCACCGGTCTCGCTCCCCGTACTGCCCCCGTCGGAGCCCATGGCCCGCCTTCCCGACTGCTGCGTTGCTGCCGTCACCGGCTCCTCCGTCTGTCGCGGCTCACATGGTGGCACGGTCCGGTCACGGGTCGTCGCCCTCCCTTAGGTGTCGGTCCTATAACGGACGCGAGTGCACTTCTTATACACCCTTGACACCCCTAAAGGTCTAGGCCAAGCTCCCGGTACTGGTCTAAACCATTAAAGACCAGGTCCAGCCCCAGCAGAACTCGTCGAATGTCTTCGCGGTGGGTGGGGTTGCAGCATCCCTGAGGAGGGTTTGACGTGAAGCGCAAGCTCATCGCGGCTATCGGTGTCGCGGGCATGTTGGTTTCGGTCGCGGCATGTGGTTCCGACGACAAGAAGTCGTCCGCGGACCCGAAGGACCGCAAGGAAAACCTGACCGTCTGGCTCATGGGCGAGGCCCAGTCCACCTGGCCGGAGCTGGTCAAGGACGTCAACGCCGAGTTCAACAAGAAGTACCCGGGCGTCAAGGTCAAGGTTCAGTACCAGCAGTGGGCCGACAAGGTCAAGAAGCTGGACACCTCCCTCGGTGGCGATAAATTCCCGGATGTCGTGGAGCTCGGCAATACCGAGACCATGCAGTACATCCTCAATGGTGCGCTCGGAGAAATCGACCCCAAGAAGTACGAGAACTCGGACACCTGGATCAAGGGTCTGAAGGACACGTGCTCCTTCGAGGGCAAGACGTACTGCGTTCCTTACTACGCCAGCGCCCGTCTGGCCGTGTACAACAAGGACATGCTGAAGGCCGGCACCGGCAGCGACGCCCTCCCGCAGACCGAGACCGAGTTCCTCGCCGCGATGGACAAGGTCTCCGCCGAGCTGGGCAAGAAGGACAAGCGCGCCTCCTCCCTCTACTTCCCGGGCCGTTACTGGTACGCCGCGATGTCCTACGTCGCCGCCTACGGTGGCCAGATAGCCAAGTACGACGAGGGCAGCAAGGAGTGGAAGGCCGCGCTGTCCACCCCGGAGGCCCAGAAGGGCATCCAGCACTACGTCGACCTGGTCAAGAAGTACAACAAGGCCGACGTGACGAAGGACGAGCAGGACCACGCCAACGTCATGGCCAACGAGAAGGCCGCGGTCATCTACGGCCAGCCCTGGGAGGCCGGCAGCGTCACCACGGGCGAGAACGGCAACCCGAAGCTCGAAGGCAAGATCGCCACGGCCGGTATGCCCGGCCCCGAGGGCAAGGCCCTCCCGTCCTTCATCGGCGGCTCGGACCTCGCCACGATCTCCAAGTCCAAGGTCCAGGACCTCGGCGAGGAGTGGATCTCCCTCTTCACCAACGCGAAGTCCATGGAGGTCCTCGCGTCGAAGAACATCCTCCCCAACAACGAGAAGCAGCTTGAGCCGCTGAAGGCGAATCCGGAGACCGCCGCCGTCGCCAACGCGGTGCCGGACGCCTGGTTCACGCCGATCGCGCCGGGCTGGGCCTCCGTGGAGAAGGAGGAGATCCTCCAGAACATGCTCCTGGAGATCGTCAAGGGCGCCTCCGTCGGCGACGCCACCAAGAAGGCCGACGAGAAGATCGACGCGCTGATCAACAAGGAAGCCTGACCTTCCGATTGCCAGGCGGGGGCCCGGCGTGAGCGCCGGGCCCCCGCTCCTTTCCCGCAAGTGAACGCCGTGAATTCCGGGGCCCGCCCCGGACCCGCGATGGAAGGTCAGCCACGTGTCTGCCGCTGATACCAAGGCCGCCGGGCCGCCGGTCCCCGTACCACCCGACCCGCAGGCGACCGGGAAGTCGTCCTCCCACGACGATGCGCCCCGGGTGCAGAAGAGGAAGCGGAAGAAGGGTGAACTCCTCCCCTACTTCCTGATCCTCCCGGCGATCGTGGCGATCGCCGCCGTCTACCTCTACCCGCTCAGCAAGACGGTCATCATGTCCTTCCAGGACATGGGCCGCCGTGAGCTGTGGTCCGGAGAACCGGCCCCCTGGGTCGGCTTCGAGCAGTTCACCAACATCCTCGGCGACTCCGAGTTCTGGTGGGTCACCTTCCGCACCGTCGTCTTCATGGTCATCTGCGTGACGCTGACCATGGGACTCGGGCTGCTGGTCGCCCTCCTGATGCGCAAGCTCTCCACCTGGGTCCGGCTGGTGCTCACCGCCTGCCTCGTCGCCGCCTGGTCGATGCCGCTGATGGTGGCCGCCTCGATCTTCCGCTTCATGGCGGACTCCGACTACGGCCTGATCAACACCCTGATCGCCAAGGTCGTCGGCGAGGACTGGCTCGGACACAACTGGTACCTCGACCCGGTCCAGGGCTTCGGCATCATCACCCTGCTGGTCGTCTGGGGCGCCATCCCGTTCGTCGTCGTCACCCTGTACGCCGCCCTCACCCAGGTCCCCCAGGAGCTGGAGGAGGCCGCCGCCCTCGACGGCGCCAGCGCCTACGGCATCTACAAGTTCGTCACCTGGCCGGTCATCAAGCCGGTCTTCACCATGGTCGCCACTCTCTCGGTGATCTGGGACTTCAACGTCTTCGGCCAGATCTGGCTGCTGCGCGGCAACAAGCCCGAGCCGGAGTACGAGACCCTCGGCCTCTACTCCTACTCCAAGGCGTTCGAGTCCACCTCCTTCAGCCAGGGCACCGCGATCGCCCTGATCACGGTGCTGCTGCTGTCCGGCGTGGCCGTGTACTACCTGCGCCAGCTCATGAAGACGGGAGAGGTCGAATGAGCAGCTCGACCCAGACGACACAGGCGCTGCGGCCCGACCGCAAGAAGAGCCGGCTGCACTTCGACCTGATCGGCCTCGGCATCGCCCTGGTCATGGTCTTCCCGGTCTACTGGCTGGTCATCAGCGCCCTGCGGCCCAACCGGGAGATCCGCAGCTACGACCAGACCCTGTGGCCCACGTCGATCACCTTCGACAACTTCGTCCGGGCCACGGAGCAGCCGAACTTCGCCACCGCCATCCAGTCCAGCCTGATCGTCGCGGTCACCGCGGTGGTCGGCGGCATGATCATCGCGACCCTGGCGGCGCTGGCGATCGGCCGGTTCCGGTTCTTCGGCCGCAAGGCCCTGGTCCTGATCATGATCCTGGTCCAGATGCTGCCGCCGACGGCGATGCTCATCCCGATCTACGCCCAGCTCAACGCGATGGGCGGGATCGACGAGTACTGGGGCCTGATCGTCGTCTACCTCGTCTCCACGCTGCCCTTCGCCACCATCATGATCCGCGGCTTCGTCGTGAACATCCCGGTGGAGCTGGAGGAGTCCGCGATGGTGGACGGGTGCACCCGCTTCCAGGCCTTCCGCCGGGTGATCTTCCCGCTGCTCGCCCCCGGGCTGGCCGCCGCGTCGATCTTCGCCCTGGTGAACGCGTGGAACGAGTACCTCTTCGCTTACATCCTGATCAACGACAACTCCAAGTACACGCTGAACGTATGGCTGATGACGTTCACGACCGAACGCGGAACGGACTACGGCGCCCTCATGGCGGCGTCGACCATGATCGCCATCCCCGTCGTCGTGTTCTTCATGATCATCCAGAAGAAGATGGCCGCAGGCCTCACTTCCGGCGCTGTGAAGGGATAGTGCGGGCCCATGACCACCCTCGTTTCCACCACGGACACCGTGACGCGCGACGCGCTCGCCGTGCTCCAGCCCGGGTTCACCGGCACCACCGCACCGGACTGGCTGCTGCGCCGCGTCGGTGAAGGCCTGGCCTCCGTCGGGCTGTTCGGCCGCAACATCACCTCGGCCGAACAGGTCACCGCCCTCACTGAGCGGCTGCGCTCCGAGCGGGAGGACGTCCTCGTCGCCATCGACGAGGAGGGCGGCGACGTGACCCGCCTGGAGGTCACGCACGGCTCCTCCTTCCCCGGTAACTTCGCCCTCGGTTCGGTGGACGACGTCCACCTCACCCGGGCCGTCGCCCAGGAGCTCGGCCGGCGGCTCGCCGAGTGCGGCGTCAACCTCAACTGGGCGCCGTCCGCCGACGTCAACTCCAACCCGGGCAACCCGGTCATCGGCGTGCGCTCCTTCGGCGCCGACACCCGCCTGACCGCCCGGCACACCGCCGCGTACATCGAGGGGCTCCAGGCAGCCGGCGTCGCCGCCTGCACCAAGCACTTCCCCGGGCACGGCGACACCGCGGTCGACTCCCACCTGGCGCTGCCCCGCATCGACGTGGACCTCGACACCCTGCACGCCCGTGAACTGGTGCCCTTCCGGGCGGCCATCGCCGCGGGTTCCAAATCGGTGATGAGCGCGCATATCCTGCTTCCCGCACTCGACCCGGACCGCCCGGCGACCCTGAGCCCGCAGATCCTCACCGGTCTGCTGCGCCAGGAGCTGGGCTACGACGGCCTGATCGTCACCGACGCCGTGGAGATGGACGCCATCGCCGGTACGTACGGCATCGAGCGCGGGTCCGTCCTCGCCATCGCTGCGGGCGCCGACGCCATCTGTGTGGGCGGCGGCCTGTGCGACGAGGAGACGGTGCTGCGGCTGCGCGACGCCCTCGTCGCGGGCGTGCGCAGCGGGGACCTGACCGAGGAGCGGCTCGCCGACGCGGCCGCCCGTGTACGAGCCCTGGCGTCCTGGGCGCAGAGGGTTCGGGGGGACATCCGGGCGTCGGGCGCGGTAGTGCAGGAGGGGACCGCGCCCGGCACCGGAGTCAGCTCCGACATCGGTCTGACCGCCGCCCGCCGCGCGGTCCGGGTGACCGGCTCCGGCGACCGGCTGACCGGGGCGGCGTACGTCGCCTCGTTCGGCTCGGTGGCGAACATCGCGGTCGGCCGCGAGACCCCGTGGGGCATCGCCACCGAGCTGGACAGGATCCTGCCCGGCACCGGAACGGACACCTACACCGACCGGAGCGCCGCCCCGGCGGACGCGATCCTGGCGGCGGCGGGGGAGCGGCGCATCGTCGCCGTGGTCCGCGACGAGCACCGGCACGCCTGGATGGGCGCCGCGCTCGACGCACTGCTGGCGGCCCGCCCGGACACGATCGTGGTCGAGATGGGCCTGCCCCAGTCGGACCCGCGCGGCTCGCTGCACATAGCGACCCGCGGAGCGGCCCGAGTCTGCGGCCTGGCGGCGGTGGAAGCGCTCACCGGCACGAGGGCCTGACCCACTTCAAGGCCCGGACCGGCCACATCAAGCCCGTCCGGCGTTTGAGGACAAGGCCTCACGCCGGACGGGCCCGCAGGCCGGCCACACCTATCCCGTCCGGCCCCGCAGACAGGGCCTCGGACCGGCCACATCAAGCCCGTCCGGCGATTGAGGACACCACCTCACGCCGGACGAGCGGCCGCACCAGGCACGACACACCACGGCAGAGGGCCGGGACACCGACAGGCGTCCCGGCCCTCTGCCGTGCGAGCGGCGACCCCTACAGCCCCTGCCACCCCGGCTTCGCCGCATACGTGGCGCGGAAGTAGTCCGCCAGCTTGAGCTTCGACGCGGCCGCCTCGTCCACCACCACCGTCGCATGCGGATGCAGCTGGAGCGCCGAGGCCGGCACGATCGAGGCGACGGGCCCCTCCACCGTCTGGGCGACGGCCTCCGCCTTGCCCTCACCGGTGGCCAGCAGGATCGGGTGGCGGGAATCCAGGATCGTCCCGATGCCCTGCGTGATCACGTGGTGCGGCACCTGCTCGATGTCGTCGTCGAAGAAGCGCGCGTTGTCGACCCGGGTCTGCTGCGTCAGCGTCTTGATCCGGGTACGGGAGGCGAGCGAGGAGCACGGCTCGTTGAAGCCGATGTGCCCGTCCGTGCCGATGCCCAGGAGCTGGAGGTCGACGCCGCCGGCCTCGGCCAGCGCCCGGTCGTAGGCCTCGCAGGCCGCCTGGACGTCCTCGGCCGACCCGTCGGGGCCCATGAAGGAGGCCTCGGGGAGCCCGAGCGGCTCGATGACCTCGCGCAGCACCACGGAGCGGTACGACTCCGGGTGGCCCGCGGGCAGCCCGACGTACTCGTCGAGCTGGCAGATCCGGGCGCGCGACGCGTCGACCGCACCGGAGGCGACCTTCGCCGCGAGGGCGCGGTAGATGGGCAGCGGGGTCGAGCCGGTGGCAACGCCGAGCAGGGCGTCGGGCTTGCGGGCGATCAGCGCGGCGATGGCCTCCGCGATCAGTTCGCCGCCTGCCGCGGCGTCCGGGACGATGACAACTTCCACGCTGTGCCTGCCGATCTGACTAGGGGAGGAGGTGGTATAGACCAATCAAACTCCCAATTTAGCAGAATCGGGCAGCCGTACGGTGAACAGTCCGCCCACCGGCACGCACGCACACATGCACACGCACACACGCCGGCACACGCGCCGAGCACACACGCCCGCCCCGGCCCGCTGGCGGCGCACGGCATTGCCTGGTCGACTGGGGAGGCCCGACCGGAACGGCGCGGATCGCGCACCCCCGCGCACGCGCCGTCCCGTACGCCGACAGCGCAGGAGGCCCCCACATGTCCGCCACCCCTCCGGCCGACCCGGGCGGCCAGGGCGACGAGCCCGGCCGCATCATGTCCGGCGAGATGGCCGAGCAGCCCGCGATGCTCCGCCGCATCCTCGAACAGGGCGCGCCCCGCATCCGCGAGGTCGCCGCCGAGATCGCGGCCCGGAAGCCCCGGTTCGTGCTGCTCACCGCCCGGGGTACGTCGGACAACGCGGCGCTGTACGCCAAGTACCTGCTGGAGATCCGCCTCGGGCTGCCCTGCGGACTGGCCTCCATGTCCACCACGACGGCCTACGGCGCCCGGCCGGACCTGCGGGACGTCCTGGTGGTCACCGTCAGCCAGTCGGGCGGCTCGCCGGACCTGGTGGCCTCCACGAGGGCCGCCAGGGAGGCCGGGGCCGTCACCCTCGCCGTCACCAACAACCCGGACTCCGCGCTGGCGGCGGTCTCCGAGTACCACATCGACATCCTGGCGGGCCCGGAGAAGGCGCTCCCGGCCACCAAGACGTACACCGCCTCCCTGCTCTCCCTCTACCTCTTCGTGGAGGGCCTGGGCGGCCGCGACGGCACCGAGGCCGCCGCGGGGCTGCCCGACCTCGCGGGCTCGATCCTGGGCCGCCGGTCCGAGGTCAAGGCGCTGGCCTCCCGCTACCGTTTCGCCGAACGCATGGTGATCACCTCGCGCGGCTACGGCTATCCGACGGCCAAGGAAGCGGCCCTGAAGCTGATGGAGACCAGCTACATCCCCGCTCTCTCCTACTCCGGCGCGGATCTGCTGCACGGACCGCTGGCGATGGTGGACAACATCTCCCCGGTGATCGCCGTGGTCACCGACGGCCGGGGCGGCGAGGCGCTCCAGCCGGTGCTGGACCGGCTGCGCGGACGCGGCGCGGACCTCTTCGTGGTCGGCCCCAAGGCGCAGGTGGAGGCGGCCTCGGCCGGCTTCTCCCTGCCCACGGCGGGCGTCCCGGAGGAGTTGCAGCCGATCCTGGAGATCCTGCCGCTGCAATTGCTGGCGTACGAGGTGACCATCGCCCGGGGCCAGGACCCGGACGCGCCCCGCGCCCTGGCCAAAGTAACCGAGACCCGCTGAGGCCCCGAGGCGGAAGGGCCCCGGAAACGCCAACGGCCCTGTAAACACCCGCGGGCCGCGGCGCCAGAGCGGGACCCTCAGCCCACCCGGCACCGCAGCCCGGAGCTTCAAGCCGACGGTGTGCGGTGCCGTCGGCCACTGGAGGCACCGGCGCAGTCAGGGCAGAGAGTGCCGGAGCCTCGGTCCGCTCTCCTGTGCGGGGAGAGCGGAGGTCGTGATGTATTCATTGTGGACTAGACCAATTGCCTGTGTCCATCCATGTGCACGACATTCTCGATCGGCCCCGCACCCGTCCAACCGCACCTGCCCATCGTCGTACCCAGGGCACGGCTCCATCGTCGTACCCATGGCACGGCCCGGCGGGTCGATCGGTTCGAACGCCTCCGGTAACCCCAGGTACGCTCCACACGTGCCCTCCATGAACGACCTCGTCCGCCAGCACACCGCTCTGAGCGACACCGACCTCGAGTGGCTCCATCTGCTGGTCTCGGAGTGGCAACTGCTCTCCGACCTGTCCTTCGCCGACCTCGTGCTGTGGGTCCCCACCCGCGACGGCACGCGGTACGTCTCCGTCGCCCAGATGCGTCCCAACACCGGGCCCACCTCCTACCAGGACGACATGGTCGGCCACCTGGTGCCGCGGGGCCGCCGCCCGCTGCTGGACGCGGCCCTGGACGAGGGCCGGATCGTGCGCGAGGGCGACCCGGAGTGGCGCGAGGAGGTGCCCGTACGGGTCGAGTCCATCCCCGTACGCCGCGAGGGACGGGTGCTCGGCGTCATCGCCCGCAACACCAACCTGCTCACCGTGCGCACCCCCTCCCGGCTGGAGCTCACCTACCTCCAGTCCGCCTCCGACCTGGCCCAGATGATCGCCGCCGGATCGTTTCCCTTCCCCGGCCAGCAGGTCGACATGGACGCCTCCCCGCGCGTGGGCGACGGCCTGATCCGGCTCGACGCCGACGGAATCGTCCAGTACGCCAGCCCCAACGGCCTCTCCGCCTACCACCGCCTCGGCCTCGCCTCCGACCTGGTCGGCCACCACCTCGGCACCACCACCGCCGAACTGGCCCCGTCCCGGGGGCCGGTGGACGAGGCCCTGGTCAAGGTGGCCAGCGGCTACGCGCCCCGCGAGTTCGAGGTCGAGTGCGAGGGCGGGGTGATCCAGCTGCGGGCCATCCCGCTCAAGCCCAAGGGCGTCCGCATCGGTTCCCTGGTCCTGCTCCGCGATGTCACCGAACTACGCCGCCGTGAACGCGAGTTGATCACCAAGGACGCGACCATCCGGGAGATCCACCACCGGGTGAAGAACAACCTCCAGACGGTGGCGGCCCTGTTGCGCCTCCAGGCCCGCAGGATGGATTCCGAGCAGGGCCGCGAGGCGCTCAACGAGGCGGTCCGGCGCGTCGGTTCGATCGCCATCGTCCATGAGACGCTGTCCCAGAATCTGGACGAGCGGGTCGAGTTCGACGAGATCGCCGACCGGGTCATCGCGATGGTCTCGGAGATCTCCCCGGGCAAGGTGACCTGCCGGCGCACCGGACGCTTCGGCATCCTCGACGCCGAGGTCGCCACCCCGCTCTCCATGGTGCTGACGGAGGTTCTGCAGAACGCCCTGGAGCACGCCTTCGCCGTGGCCGACCAGGGGACGGTGGAGGTCTCCGCCGTGCGCGGCGGATCGCCCACCGACGGGCGGCTGCTGATCACCGTCACCGACGACGGGCGCGGCCTGCCCGAGGGCTTCGACCCGAAGCGGGCCGGCAACCTCGGGCTCCAGATCGTACGGACGCTGGTGGAGGGAGAGCTGGGCGGCACGTTCGGCATGGTCCCGGCGCCCGAACGCGGCACGCAGGTGGTGCTGGACCTCCCGGTCCGCTCCGACAAGTAGGAAACGCCGCGCCGACAGAAACGAAACGCGGAGCACACAGCAGAGCGGGCCCGGACCGTGGTGACGGTCCGGGCCCGCTCCGTGATGCTCACGTTGCGATGCGCTTCGGGGTACTGCGCGCTGCGACTCGAAGGCGGGGCTGTGCGTACGCTCTGTACGCGCCGCCGGGCTGAGGCTTGGTGCGGTTCTCGCTCAGGCGCTTGCGTTGCGCGCCCGGTTGCGAGCGGCGCGGCGCTTCATCGCGCGGCGCTCGTCCTCGCTGAGGCCACCCCAGACGCCGGAGTCCTGGCCGGACTCGAGCGCCCACTGCAGGCACTGCTCCATGACGGGGCAGCGGCGGCAGACAGCCTTGGCTTCCTCGATCTGCAGCAGTGCAGGACCGGTGTTGCCGATGGGGAAGAAAAGCTCAGGGTCTTCCTCACGACAAACGGCGTTGTGACGCCAGTCCATGGCTGCTACCTCTCCTTGGTATTACACGTCTGTTGCTTGTGAATGTGAACGCTTTCACGAATCCCCCCGCAGATGACGGGCCGACCCCCAGAAGGACTGGGTGTGGTCTGTGATGGTGAGGAGGGGTTCTGGCTCTCAGTGGAGGCCGGTGTTGCGGGCCGTCTCGATCGCCATGTAGAGATTCGCAAACCTCGGCGGCGGATACAACCCCTTCTGGAAAGTTTTTTTTGATTCCTCGGTGTCGACTAGGTCACAGGCGCACTTCTTAGGGGTGGGACCCAGTCCAAACGTTCGAGTTAAAGGACTTTAGGCCCTTCCACTCACACAATCACACGCAGTGCACGGCGTACGCCTGTGAACGTCACGCTCGTACGCAGTCCCAGGTGGTCGCCGTCCATCTGGAAGGGCAGTGGGACCTTTGAATGCAAGGTGAAGTCCGTGAGGTCATGCCGTGAAACGGCATGCTTGCCGCGCGGCCCCTTTTCGGGGCTCGAAGTGAGCAGCTGGGTGCCGTAACGGGCCACCGCCGGGGTGGACAGACGCTTCAGTCCGAGGACGTCCAGCGCGGTGTCGAAGGAGGCCTTCGGCGAGGCGTACATCGGGCGATTGCCCAGGTAGGTCCAGGGGGCGGTGTTGCAGATTATGGAGAGCGCGAGGTCGGTCACCGGGTCCTGGCCGGGCACGTCGAGCGTGATCTGCCCGTGTCTGCGGTGGGCCTCGTTCAGGAACTGCCGCACCACCTGGCGCACATACAGGGCGTGGGTCGAACGCTTCCCGTGTTCGCGTTTCTGTTCGACCCGGCCGATGACTCCCGCGTCGAATCCGAGACCGGCGCAGAAAGTGAACCAGCGTTCGGGGACGGACTCGTCCTCGGTTCCCGGGGTGCCGGCCGCCAGTCCGAGCCCGACCGTGCGTTCGGTCCGGTTCTCCAGGGCGTCCAGGATCGCGCCGGTCGCCTCCACCGCGTCGTTCGGCAGCCCCAGGGCGCGCGCGAAGACATTGGTGGACCCGCCGGGGACCACGGCGAGCTTCGGGAGGCTGTCCACGTCCGGGCCCCGGTGCAGCAGCCCGTTCACGACCTCGTTCACCGTGCCGTCGCCGCCGAGGGCGACCACCAGATCGATGTCGTCGCTGTCCGCGGCCCGCCGTCCCAGGTCCCGTGCGTGCCCCCGGTACTCGGTGGTCACCGCCTCCAGCTTCATCTCGCTGGCCAGCGCGTGGATGAGCACGTCACGGGTGCGGGCACTGGTGGTGGTAGCAGCTGGGTTGACCACGAGGAGTGCGCGCATGACGGCCAGCCTACCTACCGGGCGGTTCGGTGCTGTAGTCCCGGTTCGCTCCGCTCCGCTCTGATCACGGAACGTGACCGACCGCCCCGCCCGTGCGCCCGAACGGGGGAGGCTCCTCCCTACCCCGGCTTCACTTCCGGGTCCCCGGGATGCCAACCTGAAAGGCGTGAGTACTCAAGCGACCCCCTCCACGCCATCACCCTCCGCGGCGGAGCGCCCGACCAGGATCACCGTCCTCGCCGGGGTCAACGCCCTCGAAGGCCTGGCGCTCGCCCTCGGCGGGGTCTACATGCTGGTCATGGGGCTGCTCGGGAAGCTGGAGAGCACGCAGCAGGCGGAGACGGTCGGGATCACGCTGGTCGCGCTCGGCGCGATCCCGCTGATCGCCGCCCGCGGACTGCTGCTGCTGCGCAGCTGGAGCCGGGGACCCGCGCTGATCACGCAGATCATGGCACTGCCGGTGGCCTGGACGCTGCTGCGCTCGCAGGGCGCGCTGATCCCCACCGGGATCGTCCTGGCGGCGGTCGCCGTCACCGGCCTCGTGCTCGCCCTCAACCCGGCGACCACCCAGGACCTGGGCATCCGCCGGGGGCCGAGGGCGACCCCCGAAGCCTGAGAGGCTGTCGGGCGACCTCGGCCCGGGCGGCCACGCCCTCCTCGCCTACTCCTCGACGAGGAGCCGCTCACGCAACTGCGCCAGGGTGCGGGCCAGCAGCCGGGAGACGTGCATCTGCGAGATGCCGACCTCCTGTGCGATCTGCGACTGGGTCATGTTCCCGAAGAAGCGCAGCAGCAGGATGCGCTTCTCGCGCGGCGGCAGGTCCTCCAGGAGTGGCTTGAGCGACTCCCGGTACTCCACGCCCTCCAGCGCCTCGTCCTCCGAGCCCAGCGTGTCCGCGACCGCCGGCGACTCGTCGTCCGTGTCCGGCACGTCCAGCGACAGCGTGCTGTACGCGTTGGCCGACTCCAGGCCCTCCAGCACCTCCTCCTCGGAGATGCCCAGCCGCTCGGCCAGCTCGTGCACCGTCGGCGAGCGGCCGTGCTGCTGGGAGAGCTCCGCGGTGGCCGTGGTCAGTGACAGCCGCAGCTCCTGGAGACGGCGCGGCACCCGCACCGCCCAGCCCTTGTCCCGGAAGTGGCGCTTGATCTCGCCGACCACCGTGGGGGTGGCGTACGTCGAGAACTCCACGCCCCGGTCCGGGTCGAACCGGTCCACGGACTTGATCAGCCCGATCGTGGCCACCTGGGTCAGGTCGTCCAGCGGCTCCCCGCGGTTGCGGAAGCGGCGGGCCAGGTGCTCCACCAGCGGCAGGTGCATCCGCACCAGCCTGTTGCGCAGCTCGGCCTTCTCGGCCGAACCGTCGGGCAGCTCCCGCAGCTCGAAGAAGAGGGCCCGGGCCCCGCTGCGGTCGTGTGGATCGTGGTGCCCGTGCTCGCTCATCTGGCCCGCCCGCCCTGCCTGCGACTGCTGCTCCACCGCGACGTCGATGCTCTCGGGCCCGCCCGCTCCGTCCACCGGATGCGGCCGGGCCTGTTGCTCCGGGATGCCTGCTGGGCGCACCACCCCGGATCGGATCGTCTCGTCCCGCACAGGACCGTCCCCGTTCCCGTCGCTCACGCCGGCCCGGGGCCCGCGCCGCGCTGTTTGTAGAGGCTGATGCTGACCGTACGGTCGTCGGCGACCGTGGAGTCGACCTTGCCGGCCAGTGCGGAGAGCACCGTCCAGGCGAAGGTGTCGCGCTCGGGCGCCCTGCCGTCCGTGGTGGGCGCCGACACCGTCACTTCGAGGGAGTCGTCGACGAGTCGGAAGACGCAGCTGAGGACGGAGCCCGGCACGGCCTGCTGGAGCAGGATCGCGCAGGCCTCGTCGACCGCGATACGAAGATCCTCGATCTCGTCGAGAGTGAAGTCCAAACGCGCTGCGAGACCGGCCGTGGCCGTTCGCAGCACCGACAGGTAGGCACCCGCAGCGGGCAGTCGGACTTCTACGAAGTCCTGATTCCCGGGCTCGCCTGCGATCTGGGACACCCTCACCTCCAAGGTGGCACAAACTCTTTCGAGGTTCCGGGAAGGGTGGCCCGGAGCCATGCGGTCCGTCGACGGTTCTTCGGCTCGGCGACGTTATCGGATCCATGATGCCGTGTCGTACGGACCCCATGCCCCGACCGTCACTCATGGTAAGCCCATGCGTACGGACAGTGGCTAGGGGGCTGCGGCGTCCAATTGCGAAGAACCGGCGCCGCATTGACGTACCCAGGCGTCAGACGATCGAACCGTCCTGGAAGCACCAGCGCCAGTTCTCGCCCGCCTCGAAGCTCCGCATCACCGGGTGACCGGTCGCCCGGAAGTGTCCGGTGGCGTGCCGCAGAGGCGACGAATCGCAGCAGCCGACGTGCCCACAGGTCAGACAGAGCCGCAGCTGCACGGGGTGACTGCCCGCCTCCAGGCACTCGGGGCACGTCTCGCCGAGCGGCACGGGCTCGGGGCGTGGCAGATCCGCTACATGCGCACACTGGCTCATGCTGGGCAGGTTACGACGGATCCGAGGACGGTGGGATGGACGCGCTGCCGCTGGTGGCCCTGGTCGCGGTCAGTGCGGCGGTCGCCGGCGCGGCCCGCCGCACCCCGGTGCCCGCCCCGCTCGTCCTGGTCGCCGCAGGGCTCGTGGCCGGCTGTCTGCCGGGTGTTCCGACGTACCACCTGGACGCGCACGTGGTGCTCCCGCTGCTGCTTCCGCCGTTGCTCCACACGGCGGCCGTGGACAGCTCCTACCTGGATCTGCGGGCCAACGTCCGGCCGGTCGCCCTGCTCTCCGTGGGGTACACCCTCTTCGCGACCGTCGCCGTGGGCTGGCTGGCCCACCTGATCATCCCGGACCTGCCGCTGACCGCCGCGCTGGTCCTGGGGGCGGTCATCGCCCCGCCGGACGCCGTGACGGCCGCCGCCATCGCCCGCCGGGTCGGACTGCCCTCCCGGGTGACCACGATCCTCCAGGGCGAGTCCCTGGTGAACGACGCCACGGCGATCACCGCGTTCAAGGTGGCGCTGGCCGCCGCGGTGGGGGAGGGGATGAGCTGGGGCGCCGGGATCGGCGAGTTCCTGCTGGCCGCGGTCGGCGGGGTCGGCGTCGGGCTCCTGCTGATGGTGCCGCTTCACTGGCTGCGCACCCACCTGAAGGAAGCCCTCCTCCAGAACACGCTCTCCCTCCTGATCCCCTTCGTGGCGTACGCGGCGGCCGAGCGGGTGCACGCCTCCGGTGTGCTCGCCGTGGTCGTCGTCGCTCTCTATCTGGGCCACCGTTCCTGGCAGGTCGACTTCGCGACCCGTCTTCAGGAGGCGGCCGTCTGGAAGATGGTGGCGTTCATTCTGGAGTCCGCGGTGTTCGCCCTGATCGGGCTCCAGTTGCCGTTCGTCCTGAAGGGGCTCGGTGCGTTCGGCGTGGGCGAGGCGCTCGGTTACGCGGCGATCGTGTTCCTGGCCGTCGTCGTGGTCCGCTTCGTCTGGGTCTACCCGGCCACCTATCTGCCCCGGTGGCTCTCGCGCCGTGTCCGGGAACGCGAGCCCGGCACCGACTGGACCGCCCCGCTGATCGTGGGCTGGGCCGGGATGCGCGGGGTCGTCTCGCTCGCCGTCGCGTTCTCCGTCCCTCTGGTCACGCACGACGGCGAACCCTTCCCGGCCCGCAGCCTGGTGCTGTTCCTGACCTTCACCACCGTCATCGGGACCCTGGTGATCCAGGGGCTGACGCTGCCCGTCCTCGTCCGCGTACTGAAGCTGCCGGGACCCGACCCGCAGAGCGTCACACTCATCGAGGCGCAGGCCCAGAGCGAGGCGTCCGAAGCCGCCGAGGCCCGCCTGGACCGGCTGCTCGCCGACCCGCACAGCAGCCTGCCGCCACCGTTGGCGGACCGGCTGCGCAGTGTGCTGGAACGCCGCCGCAACGCGGTGTGGGAGCGGCTCGGCGCCGCCGACCCGGTCACCGGGGAGTCGGTGGACGACACCTACCGGCGACTGTCGAGGGAGATGATCGAGGCCGAGCGCGAGGTCTTCGTCCGGCTCCGGGACGAGCGGCGGATCGACGACGAGATGATGCGTACGCTGCTCCGCCGGCTGGACCTGGAGGAGGCGGCGGCCTACCGGGAGACGGACGACTCCTGAACGGGCCGTGCGTCGGGGGTGCCGGTGATCACGGCGCCCACCCGCGCGCCCGGCGCGAACGCCCCCTCCTCGGCCAGCGTGGTGAGCGCGAACAGCAGCTTGGCGACGTACACCCGTTCCACGGGCAGCCCGTGCCGGTCCTCGAAGTCCGCGGCGAAGGCCTCCAGCTCCGGGGTGGAGCGGGCGTAGCCGCCGAAGGCGAAGCGCTCGTCCAGCGACCAGTTCCCGGACGGGCCGCCGAACGCCTCGCGCTGGAGCCGCTCCGCCTCCCGCCCGAGGAAGCCGCCGCGCAGCACGGGGACGCCCAGGGCCCGCTGCCCGGGGCCCAGGCCGGCGGCGAGCCCGGCCAGGGTGCCGCCGGTCCCGCACGCCACGGCCGCCACCTCGCACTCCCCGGCCAGCTCGCGCCCCAGCTCCGTACAGCCCTGTGCGGCCAGCGCGTTGCTGCCGCCCTCCGGGATGACCTCAACGTCCCCGAACAGGCTCAGCAGCCCCTCCAGGACCTCGGAGGAGGCCTTCGCCCGGTACGTCGTACGGTCCACGAAGTGCAGGCGCATGCCGTCGGCGGCGCACCGGGCGAGCGACGGGTTGAGCGGCAGGCGCGCCAGCTCGTCGCCGCGGACGACGCCGACGGTGGGAAAGCCCAGCAGCCGCCCGGCCGCCGCGGTGGCCCGGAGGTGGTTGGAGTACGCGCCGCCGAAGGTCAGCACGGTGCGCCCGGCGGCGGCCTCCAGGTTGAGGACGAGTTTGCGCCACTTGTTGCCCGGCAGGTCGGGGTGGATCAGATCGTCCCGCTTCAGGAGCAGTCGAACGCCTCGGCGCGCGAAGCGTTCGTCGCGGACCTCCCGCAGCGGGGAGGGCACCCGGGGCCGCAGGAGGGCGTCGAGGCGGGGCGGGTTGTTCACCCGCCCATTGTCGCCTCCCCGCCGCTTCTCCGTCGCTTCAGGAGGAGGCCAGCCAGAGGTCCGGGCCGAACACCTCGTAGTGGACGTCGGCGGGACGGACGCCCGCCTCCAGCAGCTGGGCCCTGACGGCCCGCATGAAGGGGAGCGGGCCGCACAGATAGGCGCGCGTCCCCGGTCGTACGGTGATGCCGGCCAGGTCGACGAGGCCGGTGCGGTTCGCGGGCCGCCCGGCCTCCGGGGCCTCGTACCAGAAGTGCGCCTCGGCGTCCGGGAGCTTCTCCGTCAGCCGGACGTGGTCGGTGCGCAGGGCGTGGTCGGCCGGTGAGCGGTCACCGTGCACGACGGTGACCGGGCCGCTGTGGCCCTCCTGGGCGAGATGTTCCAGCATCGACAGCATGGGGGTGCAGCCGATGCCCGCCGATGCCAGCAGCAGGGGCGCGTCCAGGTGGTCGAGCACCAGGTCGCCGTAGGGGGCGGAGACGCGCAGCAGGTCACCCGCGCGGGTGTGCTCGTGCAGGTGCCGGGAGACCTCGCCGTCAGGTGAGCCCTGGCCGCGCACGCGCTTCACGGTGATCGACCGCAGTCGGGAGCCGGGGGCGCTGGAGAGGCTGTACTGGCGTATCTGGTGTGCGCCGTCCGGGAGTTCGACCTGTACGGAGACGTACTGGCCGGGCCGGAAGGCGGGCGGGGGCGTGTCCTCGGCCGGGCGCAGCAGGAAGGTGGCGACGTCCTGCGTCTCCTCGACCCGGGCGGTCACCTCCCAGGTGTGCCACACGTCGCCCGCCAGGACGCCCTGCTGCGCGTAGAGGCGCTCCTCGACGGCGATCAGGGAGCCCGCCATCAGCCAGTAGACCTCGTCCCAGGCGGCGGCGACCTCCGGGGTGACCGCGTCGCCCAGGACGTCCACGATGGCCGCGAACAGGTGGGTGTGCACCACCTCGTACTGCTCCGGGGTCACCCCGAGCGAGGCGTGCTTGTGGGCGATCCGGTCCAGCATCACGTCGGGCCGGGTGCCGGGGTGCTCGACCAGCGCGGTCGCGAACGCGGCGATGGACCCGGCCAGGGCCTTGCGCTGGTCGCCGGAGGCCTGGTTGCCCCGGTTGAACAGGTCCCGCAACAGCTCGGGGTGGGCGGCGAAGAGCTTCTCGTAGAAGAGGTCCGCGATGTCCCCGATGGCCGCGCCGACGGCGGGAAGGGTGGCGCGGACAGTGGCTGTGGACCGGTCGGAGAGCATGACGGAACTCCTTGAATTGGGATGTGAGATGCGTATTCAGGGGCAGGTGGAGGGTGGCGTCCCGCCGGCGCGGGGGTCCGTCCGCGCGGCCGGGCGGGGTTCAGTCGGGCGGTGGGCCGCTGCCGATGCCCAGGAGTAGGGGGCCGGTAGGGGAGGCGACGAGATCGGTGACGGTGATCGGGTCCAGTGCGGCGTAGAAGGCCTCCTGGGCCCCGCGCAGGGCTCCACGCAGCCGGCATGCGGAGCGGAGCGGGCAGGGGGTGTCGCCCTCGCACTCGACCACTTCCTCCGGCCCCTCCAGCTCCCGTACCAGCGAGCCGATCGACGCGGAGCGGCCGGCCGAGGTCAGGGTGAGTCCGCCGCCCCGGCCGCGACGGGCGTCGAGGAGGCCGAGGTGCTGGAGCCTGGCGACGACCTTCGCGGTGTGCGTGTAGGGGACCCGCATGGTGGCCGCCACCTCGCGGGTGGTCGGCGGCTCCCGGCCCTCGGCGACCGCCAGTCGCATGAGGACGCGGAGCGCCACGTCGGTGAATCTCGTCAACCGCATAGCCCTACCGTAGATAAGTTGCATGAGGGATGCAAATTAAACGGTCCGCCGGGCGACAGGGACCAACGTGCCCCGACTGAAGGCGGATTAGTCGCACTCTTTTGTGTAATGGCGACCCGGTCCTCCTGCTGAAAGGCTTTTGCACGCAGGTCAGCCCAAGATCGAAAGGACGTCAGATGTCCGTTGGTGAAGAGGTTCGCGACACGCAGGCGCCGCCGCAGCAGAGTCTGGGGACGGCGGCTGCGCGGAACCTCGCGACGACCACCAAATCCGCGCCGCAGATGCAGGAGATCACCTCGCGGTGGCTGCTGAAGATGCTGCCGTGGGTGCAGGTACAGGGCGGTACGTACCGGGTGAACCGTCGGCTCAGCTATTCGGTCGGCGACGGCCGGGTGACCTTCGTCCAGACCGGGGACCGGGTGTCCGTGATCCCCGCGGAGCTGGGGGAGCTGCCCGCCCTGCGGGAGTTCGGCGACGAGGAGGTGCTCGCCGAACTCGCCCGCAGGTGCGAGCAGCGGGACGTGGCCGCGGGGGAGGTGCTCGCCGCCTCGGGGGACGCGGCGGACCGGGTCTTCCTGCTGGCGCACGGCAAGGTGGCGAAGGTCGGATCGGGCCCCTACGGGGACGAGACGGAGCTCGGCGTCCTCGCCGACGGCGCGTACTTCGGCGACCAGAGCCTGATCGACGGCGACGCCGTCTGGGAGTACACCGCCCGGGCGGTCACCCCGTGCACGCTCCTCACCCTGAGCCGTGCCGACGTGTACAACCTCGCGGAGCGCGCGGCACCCCTGCAGGACCATCTCGCGCGTCTGCTCTCCATTCCGCAGCAGCGGACCAACCACTACGGCGAGGCGGCGATCGACCTCTCCGCCGGCCATGTGGGGGAGGCGGTCGTCCCGCACACCTTCGTCGACTACGACGCGGCGCCGCGCGAGTACGAACTGAGCGTCGCCCAGACGGTGCTGAAGGTGCACAGCAGGGTCGCCGATCTCTACAACCAGCCGATGAACCAGACCGAGCAGCAGTTGCGGCTCACGGTCGAGGCGCTGCGTGAGCGCCAGGAGCACGAGCTGATCAACAACAGGGAGTTCGGGCTGCTCAACAACTGCGACTACGGGCAGCGGCTCCAGCCGCACGACGGGGCGCCCAGCCCGGACGACATGGACGAGCTGCTCTCGCGCCGCCGCGGATCCAAGCTCTTCCTCGCCCACCCGAAGGCCATCGCCGCCTTCGGCCGCGAGTGCAACCGGCGTGGACTCGTCCCGGAGAGCGTCGACATCGGCGGCCACCACGTGCCCGCCTGGCGGGGGGTGCCGATCTTCCCGTCCAACAAGATCCCCGTCTCCGACGCCCGCACCACCTCCATCATCTGCATGAGGACCGGCGAGGCCGAGCAGGGCGTCATCGGCCTCCAGCAGACCGGCATCCCCGACGAGATCGAGCCGAGTCTCTCGGTCCGCTTCATGGGGATCGACGAGCAGGCGATCATCTCCTACCTCGTTACGGCGTACTACTCCGCCGCCATCCTGGTCCCGGACGCCCTCGGAGTGCTGGAGAACGTCGAGGTCAGCCGCTGGCACTGACCCCGTTCACCCCGGGGGCCCGGGCGGCAGCCGCCGCCCGGGCCCCCGGGCCCGCACCCCATCGTCTTGCCCCAGGGAGTGACCGTGACCATGACCAGTACGGACGCAGCGACGGAAGGGCACGAGGCCGCGGTGCTCCTGGAGCGCACCCGTGCCGTCGTCGACCCGCATCTGCGATCGGCCGTGGAGTCGCTGCCCGGCGGCATACGCCGCATCGCGATGTACCACTTCGGCTGGGAGAACGCCGACGGAACCCCGGCCGCCGGCCAGGCGGGCAAGGCCATCAGGCCGGCCCTGGTGCTGGCCGCCGCCCGCGCGCTCGGCGGCGATCCGGAACGCGCCGTCCGGGCCGCCGTCGCCGTGGAGCTCGCCCACAACTTCACCCTGCTCCACGACGACGTCATCGACGAGGACACCACCCGCAGGCACCGGCCCACCGCCTGGGCGGTCTTCGGCATCCCGGACGCCATCATCACCGGCGACGCCATGCTCGCCCTGGCCCAGCGGCTGCTGGCCGAGGATCCGCACCCGGCCGCCGCCCGCGCCGCCGCCCGCCTCTCCTCCTGCGTCATCGAGCTGTGCGCGGGCCAGCAGGCGGACTGCGCCTTCGAGGAGCGCGGCCCCGACGAGGTCACGCTCGACGAATGCCTCGCCATGGCCACCGCCAAGACCGGCGCGCTGCTCGGTTGCGCCTGCGCGCTCGGAGCCCTCTACGCCGGGGCGGAGGACCGGGCAGTCCGCGCGATGGACGGGTTCGGGCGGGAGGCGGGCCTCTCGTTCCAGCTCATCGACGACCTGATCGGCATCTGGGGCGACCCGGACCGCACCGGCAAGCCCGTCGGGGCCGACCTGTCCGCCCACAAGAAGTCGCTGCCCGTGGTCGCCGCCCTCGCCTCGGGCACCCCGGCCGCCGCCGAGCTCGCCACGCTCTACCGGGGGCCCATGACCACCTCCGCCGAGGTGAGCCGGGCGGCCGACGCGGTGGACCGGGCCGGCGGCCGGGACTGGGCCCAGGTCTGCGCCGCCGACCGGATGGCCCGCGCGGTCCACCACCTCTCCCGGGCGGTCCCCGACCCGAGCGCCGCCGGCGACCTGCTGGCCCTGGCCGAATTCGTCACCCGCAGGACCAGCTGACCCACCTCGTGTGACCGGCACCGGCCCATCAACTCTAGTATTCCGGAGGTGGGTTGAGCGAAAGCGGTACGGAGGGACGGCAGCCGGTCATGGGCATACGGATTCAGCGGGCCAAGCGACGCGACCGGGAGCTGGTCGTCTCGGTCATGGAGGAGGCGTTCCACCACGACCCGGTCAGCAGCTGGGTGTTCCCCGACGAGGCGCACCGGCGCGCGGTCCACGGCAGATTCCTCGGCGTCTTCGTCGACGTCGCCCTCGCCGAGGGCCGTATCGACATCGCCGAGGACGGGGCCGCGGTGGCGCTCTGGCTGCCGGTGCCCGCCGGCGCCCCCGAGGAGGAGGACCCCACGCCCGCCCTGATGCGGCGGACCGCCGACCCCGACAACGAGCGGTGCGAACTGGTGGGCAGACTCACCGGAGCCGTTCACCCGCACGACCGCGCACACGCCTATCTGCTGATGATCGGCGTCTCCCCCGACCGCCAGGGAGAGGGCATCGGCGCGGAGCTGATCGGAGTGGAGCTGGAGCGCTGCGACCGGGAAGGGCTGCCGGCCTATCTGGAGGCGAGCAGCGCCCGGAGCAGGGCGCTGTACGAGCGGCTCGGATTCCGCTTCCTCGGCCGCGCCGTCGACCTGCCGGACGGGCCGCCGATGTACCCCATGTGGCGTGAGCCCCAGGCGGGTTGAACCCGGAGGGCGGTACGGAAGCCGCCCGGGGCAGGGGCTACAGTCCCTGCTCATGACAGATGAGTCGTGGGCCGGCTGGTACCGGGACAACAAGGGTTCCGACGCCGTCGTTCTCACCACGGACGGGCGGCAGCTCCGCATCCGGATCAGAGGGGTCGACTTCGAGGGCGAGAGCTTCGACGACCTGGGGCCGGTCGCCGGCATGCCGCCGGAGAGCGGGATGTTCGCCCTCGCGGACGGCGCGCTCACCGACTGCGTACTGGAGTGGGATCTGCCGCTGCCCATCCTCGTCGCGGGCACGCTCCGTCACGCCACGCTCAGCTGCCTGCTCTCCCTGCGCCGGGTCGACCCGGACCTCCACCTCGCCCTCCACCTGGACGGCGCGGTGTACGAATCGGCCCGCGCCGAGCGCGACTTCAACGCCGCCCTGACCGCCGTCCAGCGCGTCCTCCCGGACGGCGTCCGGATCCAGACCTGTATCGCCTGCGCCTTCTCCGACTATTTCCCGGCCCCCGGCCGCGGCCTCTCCGGCGGGCTCGCCTGTTTCCGGGGGGCCAAGGACGCCTATCGGGGCTCGGCGGGCGAGGACGACGTGCTGGATCTGTGGGACCAGAGGTCCGGGTTCGTCCAGGAGGTCTGGAGCTGCCGCGAGTTCGAGGTGCGCCCGGCCGACGGCGCGGGCACCGGCCACCGGGGAGCCTTCCCGCTGGAACTCGCCTGACGGACCGGCCTGCCTCGGCCTGACGGGCAGGCATGGCCGGCCGGGCCGCCCCGGCTTGACGGACCCGGCCTGCGCGCGACCTGGCCGACCGGCCTGCCCCGGTCTGCATGCGGCCTGGCTGATGTGACATGGCCGGCCAGGCCCGCCCCGGCCTGACGGGCCTGGCCGGCGCGGCCTGCCCTGTGACGGCCCGCCGCCGCTGGAATCGCCCGCGTCCGCTCCCGTACCGCGTCCGCTCCCGTACCGCCTCCGCCCCGTACCCATCCCGGTACGGGGCGGACGCGCGTCACGCCGTTGCTCTGGCCTCATTGTTCTACTAGCATGCGAACAACGGAGGTTTTCCATGACAAGCAAGAACCTTGGTCGCGCAACGATCGCGGCCCTGCCCTTTGTGCTCGCTCTCCTCGTCGACCTCGTCGTCCACCTCACCGTCAAGGACCGGCTGCCCGCCCGGCTGGCCGTCCACTTCGACGCCGGCGGCTCCGCCGACGGCTACATGGGTGTCACCGCCCATCTCCTCTACACCGCCACATCGCTGCTCGTGCTCGGCGCCCTGTGGGCCTTCATCGCGGTCAACGGCAAGCTCTACGGCCGTGCCCAACGGTGGTTCACCGGCGGGGGCTTCGCCGTCGCCGGGTTCCTCGGATACCTGTTGACCGCCGTCCTGCTCGTCAACGTGGACGCCTCCGAGGGCGGACCGGCGGGCGGCTTCCCGCTCCGGCATATCGCCGTGGCCCTCGGGGTGGCCGTCCTTGCCGGGGCCCTCGGTCTGTCGGCGTCCCGGCTCGTCCCCGCACCCGAAGACCCCCGCGACCGGGATCCGGTGAGCCGGGAGCGGATCGCGCTCGCCGACGGCGAGGTGGCCGGCTGGGCGCGCGGGATCGGCGCGTGGTGGGTGCCGGTTGCCGTGCTGGTGTTCCTGGCGGCCGGTGTCACCGTCGGCCTGGAGCAGAGCTGGTTCATCGGGGGCCCGCTCCTTCTCCTCGCCCTGGCGGCGGCCACCTTCTGCCGCCCCCACGTCACCGTGGACCGGCGGGGCCTCACCGTCTCCGGCCTGCTGCCCCGGCCCCGGGTGCGGGTGCCGCTGGAGCGGATGGCGGGAGCGGACAGTCGCCGCGTCAACGCGCTGGCGGAGTACGGAGGTTGGGGCTATCGAATCCGCCCCGAGCGCAGCGGTGTCATCACCCGCTCGGGCGAGGCCATTGTCGTCAGCCTGGCGAGCGGCCGCGAGTTCGCCGTGACCGTCGACGACTCGGCCACCGGCGCGGCCCTGCTCAACACACTGCTCGACCGGCAGCGGACGGGGCGCTGACCATGCTCTTCCGGGTCGATCCGACCTCCACCGTCCCGCTCGGCGACCAGATCGCCGCCTCGGTCCGGCGTGCGGTCGCCGAGAGCGCGGTGGCCCCGGGTGAGCGGCTGCCCGCCGCCCGGGTGCTCGCCGAATCCCTCGGCGTGAACGTCCACACCGTGCTGCGCGGCTACCAACGGCTGCGCGAGGAAGGGCTCATCGAGCTCCGCCGCGGCCGGGGCGCGGCGATCACCGCGGGTGCCTCGCCGCAGCGGGCCCGGCTGCTGGAACGCGTCCGCGAAGCCGTCGCGGACGCCCGGGACCTCGGCATGACCGAGGACGAGCTGCTGACCCTCGTTCGCGGTGAGTTCGTCGCCTGACCGGCACCCGGGCGCGCACGGCCCGTGCCGGCCCGACCGGCACGGGCGCGGACCGCGCAGAGGACCGTTCCGCGCCCGGAACGGTCCTCTGTCGTGTTCGTGTGGGGGGTGCCGGCCGGTCCCGGGACACGGGACCGGCCGTCCTCCGCCGGACTGCCGGTGCGAGCCGGTGTCAGGAGGCGGAGCGGGCGAGCGCGGCCAGGCCGTTCTGCCAGAGCTGGTTCACCCGGGCCCGCTCGTTGGCGTCCGGCTGGGCGTTGGTGCAGGACGGGCCGGGGCCGCCGCCGGACATCAACTGGCTGCACGGCCCGGAGTAGTTGTCCGGCAGGCCGAGCACGTGCCCGGTCTCGTGCGTGGTGACCCGGGTCGAGTCGTACTGCTGGTTCTGGGCGTAGTCCAGGAAGATGTACCCGCGACCGTGCCCGTCGGTGCTCGCGTAGGAGCCCCGGGGGTCGTTGCCCTCGCGGTAGGTGAAGTCGGCGCTGGAGCCTTCCTGGAGCTGGACGTTGGCGACCGAGCTGTTCCAGATCCGCGTGCTGTTGGCTATCTCGCCGCGGAAGGACGGCGCGCTCGACGCGTTGTAGGTGACCGTGACGGCCTTGATGCCCGGGCTGGCGGCGCGCTTCTCGGCGACGGACTTCATGACCGCGTCGAGGAAGGCGCGGTTCGCGGCGGCGTTCTCGCCCGAGCCGTTGTACGCGGCGATGGTGGAGGAGGAGGGGGCGGCAGGGGCCGGAGCGGCGGCGACCACGGGTGCGGTGCCCAGTGCGGCGACGAGGCCGAGCCCGGAGGCGGCGGTGGCGACAGCGGTCCTGAGGTGTCTCATGGGGGGATTTCTCCTACCTGTCTGATCCGAACCCGCGCCGTGGGGGTGTCCGCTGGGCGGACAAGGCGTGGGGCGGTACGGGGAAGAGTGTGGTGCAGCGCACAGTCGGGGGGATGATGCCGAACGCCGATAGTTCCGCCCTATCGCCGCCCGGGCCCTCTCCCGCCGCACGTCAGCCGGCCATGAGCATGCCATGCTCACGTCACGTGCACGGCATCGTCACATGTCTCAGGGCCCAACACTCCCTGAATTGCACCTGTTTGGTGGGGTTGCGACGTCTGGTGCACGGCGCGCGGCGGTCATAGTCTCCGCTGCATGGAGCTGGAGGTGAGGCACCTCAGGGCGCTCTGCGCCATCGCCGACGCGGGCAGCCTGCACCAGGCGGCCCGACGCCTCGGTGTGAGCCAGCCCTCCCTGACCACCCAGCTCCGGCGCATCGAGAACGTGCTCGGCGCCGAACTGTTCCGCCGCGAACGGACCGGCTGCCGGCCGACCTCCCTGGGGCGGGCCGTCCTGAGCCGGGCCCGGCCCGTCGTGGACGGCATGAACGACCTGGTCACCGAGGCGCTGGCGGAGGCCGAGGCCGCCCGGCCGCGCGGATCCCGGCTGCGTGTCGGCTGCACGGCGAGCCGGGTCATCGGCGGCTGGCTGCGCCGGCTGCGGGTCGCCCTGCCCGGCACCGACATCTCGCTGCGGGTCGACGTCTCCGCCCACGCACTCCTGCGCTCGGTCGAGGCGGGCCGCCTGGACGTCGCCTTCGTGCACGAGGTGGAGGGCTCCCCGCTCGCCGTGCCGGAGGGCCTGGAGCAGCGCGTACTCGTGGAGCGGGAGCCGCAGTTCATCTCGCTCTCCCGGGACCACCCCGCCGCCCGCCGCCGCGTGGTGGAGCTCGCTGACCTGGCGGGCGACCCGTGGATGGTCGATCCGACGGTGGACGGCGAGTGGGACGGGGTGCGCCGGGTGCTGGGCGCCGCCGGGCTCAACCCGCCGGTTCTGCACGGCGACTACCTCACCGCCGCCTCCCTCGTCGTGCTCGGCGAGGCCGTCGCGCCCTGCCAGCCGACGTCGGGCCCGCGCGACGACATGGTGATCCGCCCGCTGCTGGGGGACCCGCTCGCGGTGCGGCTGCTCCTGGTCTCCCGGCCCGGGGCGGACATCGCGGTGGTGTACGCGCAGTTGGAGGACGCCTACCGCGACGCGGCGCGCCGGGCCGGCGGCTACCACGAGTGGCTGCTGCGCCACCGCTCCCCGCTGGCCCGCACGCCCTGATCCGCCGACGTCGCGCTCGCGCCGGCGGCGTCCCGCCGGCCCGCGCCCCGGCCCCGCGACGGTGAGTTCCCCGTTCTGCTGACAGCGTGCTCGTGTTCCCCCGCCGCCTTCCGGCGGGCAGAGTCGTCCCATGAGGCTTCTGATGCTGGGCGGTACGGAGTTCGTCGGACGGGCCGTCACCGACGCCGCGCTGGAGCGGGGCTGGGGCGTCACGGTGTTCCACCGGGGCCGCCACGCGCCCCCGCCCGGCGTACGCGCGCTGACCGGGGACCGGACCGCGGGTGAGCACGGACTCGCGGCGCTGGCGGAGGGCGGGCAGGACTGGGACCTGGTCGTCGACACCTGGAGCGGCGCGCCCGCCGCCGTCCGCGACGCCGCCCGTCTGCTGTCCGGCCGGTCCGGGCACTTCAGTTACGTCTCCAGCCGCTCGGTGTACGCCCATCCGGCCGCCCCGGGGCTCGACGAGGACGGCCAGCTGGTGGCCGGCGCCTCGCCCGACGACGGCGCGGACGTGCCGTACGACCGGGCCAAGCGCGGCGGTGAGCTGGCCGCCCTCGACGCCTTCGGGGACCGGGCCCTGCTGGCGAGGGCCGGGCTGATCATCGGCCCCGGGGAGAACATCGGCCGACTGCCCTGGTGGCTGGCGCGGATCGCCCGGGGCGGGCCGGTGATCGCCCCCGGCCCGCCCGGGACCGAGCTCCAGTACATCGACGCGCGGGACCTGGCGGAGTGGATCCTGGACGCGGCGGCGGGCGGGCTGCACGGCGCGTACAACACCGTCAGCCGCCCCGGCCACACGACCACGGGTGAGCTGCTGGAAGCCTGCGTACGCGTCATCGGGTCCGATGCCGAGCTGCGCTGGACCGATCCGGAGGTCCTGCTGGCCGCCGGTGTCGAGCCCTGGAGCGACCTGCCGATCTGGCTCCCGCCGGGCGAGCTGTACGACACCCTCCACCGGGGCGACCCCACCAGGGCGTACGCCGCGGGACTGCGCTGCCGCCCGGCCGGAGAGACCGTCGCGGACACCTGGGCCTGGCTGCGCGCCCTCGGCGGCGTGGCGCCCCAGCGCCCCGACCGCCCGGCCGTCGGCCTCGACCCCGCGCTGGAGGCGAAGCTGCTGGCTCTCTGACGTGCCGCTTCCGCCTGCGTGTCGCGGCGAAGAAACCTCCTATAGGCCTACATAAAGGGGGAAAGGCGGCGTGTCATACAAAATGACTAAGCGTTAACCATGCATATTGCGCGGCATGGAACAGAAGGCGCGCAGGCGCGGCAACGCAATCCGGGCAGCAGTGACAGTGGCCACGGCCGCGGCGATGGTGGGCGTGCTGGCCCCGGCCGCGGGTGCCGATCCGCTGCCGGGCGGACTGGGACCCTGCCTCGGCAGCTCCTGCCCGCCCAGCTGGAACGACCCCAACAACGGCCCGGTCACCAACTTCGACAGCAACATCAACGTCTACGTCGGCGGGGACTTCCTCGTCCGGGAGGCGGCGGCCGAGGCGGAGGGGAAGGTCGTCACCCTCGGCAGCTTCGACATGGACAAGCGGGACGGGGTCTCGCAGATCTACAACGTCGGCATCGCGGGCGTCGGTTCGCGGGTGCCGCCGCCGGACGGCTCCGACTACCTGACGGCGGGCGGCGACGTGACCATCGCCGCCGGCGAGCGCCTGCTCGCCGAGG
The DNA here is from genome assembly GCF_040638385.1 of Streptomyces sp. NPDC026589. Classification (NCBI taxonomy): domain Bacteria; kingdom Bacillati; phylum Actinomycetota; class Actinomycetes; order Kitasatosporales; family Streptomycetaceae; genus Streptomyces; species Streptomyces sp. NPDC026589. Next base: position 25,325 of record NZ_JBEZYG010000022.1, on the reverse strand, counting down.
AGGGCACGCACTCCGGCCGCGTCGCGTACGCGGGCGAGCTCACCGGCACGGTGAACCCCACCACCGCCCCGCGCTTCGACGAGGACGCGGCCGCCCCGTACACCGGGCTGCGCCCGCAGCTCACCGAGGCCAGCCAGTGCTACGCGTACGACGGCGACGAGCACCGGGAGGCGACGGGCACCTGGGTGAAGACCGGTGACGTCATGACGTTCACGGGTGACGGCTCGTCCGCGATCCAGATCTTCGATGTGGACGCGGACCTGGAGTCGGAGGCGGGCGGCAACACGGGGTTCGTCTTCAACGGCATCCCCGAGGGCGCGACCGTCCTCGTCAACGTCTACGGCGACACGCGCAGCGTCGCCACGTTCATGGGCTCGTTCCCCAACGAGGGCCTCCGCGAGAACCTGCTGTGGAACTTCCCGGACGCCACCGACCTGTCCTTGACCGGTCCGGCCCAGTTCGAGGGCAGCGTGCTGGTGGGCCAGCCGACGAGCACCACCGTGCTCAGCATGAGCGGCACCAACGGCCGTTTCTACACGGCGGGTTCACTCACCCACACCTCGGCGGGCGCGTCGGGCGGCCAGGAGATCCACGCGTACCCCTTCGACGGCGACCTGCCGACCTGCTCGCCCGACCCGACGCCGACGCCGACGGATCCGACGCCGACTCCCACGGATCCGACGCCGACGCCGACGGATCCGACGCCGACCCCGACGGATCCGACGCCGACGCCGACCGACCCGACGCCGACCCCGACGGATCCGACGCCGACGCCGACCGACCCGACGCCGACGCCGACGGACCCGACGCCGACTCCCACGGATCCCACGCCGACGCCGACCGACCCGACGCCGACCCCGACGGACCCGACGCCGACTCCCACGGACCCGACGCCGACCCCGACGGATCCGACGCCGACCCCGACGGACCCGACGCCGACTCCCACGGACCCGACGCCGACCCCGACGGATCCGACGCCGACTCCCACGGATCCCACGCCGACGCCGACCGACCCGACGCCCACCCCGACGGACCCGACGCCGACTCCCACGGACCCGACGCCCACCCCGACCGACCCCACGCCGACGCCGACCGACCCCACGCCCACCCCCACCCGCACCGGCCACCCGCCGCACCCCACGCACTCGCCGAGCCACCCGGGTGAGCTGCCCGACACCGGCTCCCGGGGCGGCGAATGGATCATCGGGTCCATCGCGGCCGCGCTGGTCGCCGCCGGCGGCACGGTTCTCGTGGCCACGCGCAGGGCTCGTCGCCGCACCTTCTAGCAGGCGCCGAGCACCGCCCGCTAGCGTGGTTCGATGACCGAACCGCTGCTCCACCTCGCCGAAGCACCTCTCTGGGAGGCGGCCCGCGGGACAGGGACGTACGAGATGTCCACCCGCGGCCGCACTCTCCAGCAGGAGGGCTTCATCCATCTCTCGCTGCCCCACCAACTCCCCGGGGTGGCCCGGACGCTGTACGGGGAAGACGACCAGGAACTCGTGGTCCTGGTCGTCGACCCCGCCCGCCTCGCCGACCCCGTCCGGTACGAGGCGATGAAGCCCGGCGGCGAGGAGTTCCCGCACCTGTACGGACCGCTCCCGGTGGGCGCGGTCGTGGAGGTGCGGCCCTGGGACGGAGGACGACGAGAGGAAAACGAACCCCAGTGATCGGCCCCCTCATCGCGGTGACCGGAGCGACCGGAGCGGTCGGCGGCCGGGTCGCCCGACGGCTGGCCCGGACCGGTGCACCCGTGCGGCTCCTCGGCCGCGACCCCGCCCGGCTGCCCGATCTGCCCGGCGCCGACCACGCGCCCGCCGCCCGCTACGGCGACGCGGAGGCCATGCGCCGGGCTCTCGACGGGGCCCACACGCTGTTCCTGGTCTCCGCCCACGAAAGCCCCCACCGGGTGCGCGAGCACACCACGGCGATCGACGCCGCCGTGGCGGTGGGCGTGGAGCGGATCGTGTACGTGTCCTTCCAGGGGGCCGCTCCCGACGCCACGTTCACGTTCGCCCGCGACCACTGGGACACCGAGGCCCACATCCGTACGGCCGAGATCCGCCACACCTTCCTGCGGGACAACTGGTATCTGGCGGGGCTGCCCGCGATGACCGGGACCGACGGTGTGCTGCGCGGGCCCGGCAGCGACGGACGGGTGGCGGCCGTCGCCCACGAGGACATCGCCGACGCGGCGGCGGCCGTGCTGCTGGACGAGAGCACGGACCACGACGACCGGGTCTACGACCTCACCGGACCCGAGGCCTTCACCCTCGCCGAGGCGGCCGACGAACTGAGCCGGGTCACCGGACGACCCGTCGTCTACGTCCCCGAGACCCGCGAGCAGGCCTACGCCTCCCGAGCCGGCCACGGGGCCGAGGACTGGGAGGTGGCCGGCTGGGTCACCTCGTACGAGGCCATCGCCGACGGAGAGCTGGCCGCCGTCTCCGACGCGGTGCCCACGCTCACCGGGCACCCGGCCAAGAACTTCGCGCAGTTCCTCGTCGAGAACCCGGACAGCTACCGGCACCTGCTGGCGGGCGGCTGACCTGGAGACCCCGCCTCACCGCCACGGGATATGACGCCACGGACTGCCCTCGCTCTCCGCCAGCAGACGGTGGGCGAGGACGTTCTGTTCGTAGAACGGCCCGTACTCCTCCTCGTCGAACCGCAGGACCCGCCCCAGCGCGTACCCCGCCGAGAACTCCTCCCAGGAACGGTGGGCCGACTTGCTCAGCGCCCCCGCGTAGACGATCGCCTGCTCCGCGTCGGCGGGGGCGCAGTAGCGCGCCGACAGCCCCCAGCGCGCCAGGTTCACCGCCCGCCCGTAGTCGTACGCGACCGTCGTGCGCACCCGGCCGTCCGGCGGCAGCAGCCCGTCCGCCCGGAACCGGGCCTCGTAGCGCATGATCCGGCGTACGAGGTCCTCGATGCCCTTCACCGTGCCCGCGTCGGCCCCGAGGTCCTGGGCGTGACCGGCGGCGGTCTCGCGCCACAGATCGGCCGAGGGCAGCTCGCCGAGCCCGGCCGCCAACTGCTCCCGGGCCCGCAGCACGAAGTCCGGCTCCGGCGGGCTGTTGCGGGCCTCCAGCAGCACGTCGAGCTGCTTGCGCCACTCCGCGTGGCCGGTGATGCCCCAGGAGTCGCGCAGCTGATCGCGCTCGGTGGTGTAGTCGCGGCAGACCGTGCCGACCTCGTTCCACGGCACCGCGTTCCCGATCGCCAGATGCGCCCCGCAGGCCAGCCCGTACGCCAGCGGCCCGCGCAGCGCGCCATGGCGCAGCGCGAGCAGCCGGTTCTCCGGGAGACGGTCGTTCTCCGCGTACGCGCGCTGCCACAGCGCCAGGTCCGTCGGGCCCGTCGGCAGCAGCAGTTGGCCGGGCGTCCCCACGTTCACCCCGAGGAACACGTGCGGGTCGGACCAGCCGAACTCGGCGGCCCAGCGCAGCGAGACCCCGTGGAAGACCCAGTCCGGATGCCAGGCCGGCAGCATGCCCCGGGTGAGCACCGGCCGGCAGACGAAGCCGGCCGGGTCGTGGTGCGCGCGCCAGGTGATGGTGTCCGGCTTCGCGTCCACCTCGGCACGCGGGGCCGGGATGTACAGCTCGGCCCCGGCGAGCGCCGCCAGTTGGGCCCGGGCGTCGCCGCGCAGCGCCGCCTCGTGGAGAAGCTGCTCGGTCTCGGACGGCGGGACCCAGGGGGCCGGGGGAGCCGGGGGAGCCGGGAGGTGGTTCGGGTGGATCGGGTTCATGACCACGCGATGTTCCGGTAGGGGCTGGTGGGGTCCTGGACGAGGATGCGGTGTTCGGTGAGCGACTGCCGGTACGTGAGTTCCGCTGCCTCCGGTCCGTCGTCCTCGGCCCGGTGGACCACCCGGGCCATGAGGTAGCCGAGGGAGAAGTCCGCCCACGTGGAGTAGGCCGCCCGGGCGAGTCCGCCGATGCGCAGCACGTCCTGCTCGGCCTCGTGTGGTTCGCCGTACCGGGCGCCGAGCGCGAGCCGTACGACGTTGACCGCCCGGCCGAGGTCGAAGGCGGCCAGGGTGTCGACGCGGCCTTCCGGGGCGAGTGCGCCGTCAGCCCGGAACTTCTCCTCGTACAGGGCGATGTGGCGCAGCGTCCGGTTTGCGGCCGCCCGGTCGTCCGCGTCGCGCGCGGCGAAGGCGCGGGCCACCGCTTCGGCCCACTCCTCGGGCGTGGGCGTCCGCCCCAGCCGGTGCGCCAGGGTGTGCCGGGTCCGCAGGACGGCTTCCTGTACGCGCCCGACCAGCTGGTTCTTCATCAGGGAGGCGAGGCGGTCGCGGTACTCGGCGCGGTGCGGGATGCGCCACGGGCTGCGCAGCCGGGCCCGGTCGGTCGCGTAGTCCTCGTAGGCGGCGCCGAGCCGGTTCCAGATCAGGCCGTTGGTGACGGCCAGATGGGCGCCGAGCGCCAGCCCGTGGGCGAGCGGTCCGTGCAGCGGCCCGCCGTCGTCGGTGAGCAGGATGCCCCGCTGGGCCCCGCCGGAGCGCTCGTCCGCCCTCGACCAGGCTTTCAGCCGCCGGGGCCGGGCGTCGACCATCGCCGCGTACGGGGTGCCGTGGTTCACCGCGAGCCGGCGCACGTCGTACGGCCAGATCCGGGCGAGCTCGCCGAGGCTCACCTCGCGGAAGACCCACTCCGGGTGCCAGGGCGGCAGCATGCCCTGGGTCAGGACCGGGACGCAGGTCCGCCCGGAGGCCTCGTCGCGGATCGCGGGCAGGGGGGCCGTCCAGCCGGGGATGTCCGCGTGCAGCCGGGCGACGAGCACGTACAGCCGGGTCCGCGCGAGCAGCTCCACGACCGCGTCGGCGCTGCCGCCCGCGACGGCCGCGGACAGTGCGCGCTCGATCCCGGTGGGCGCCACCGCTGCGCCGCCCGCTGTTCCCGCCCCGTTCCCCGTTGTCACGGAGCCGATCCTACGAAACGGGCCCCGCGCCGGGCGCGGGAGGTCAGAGCCCGGCCGGGCGCACCAGCCCCGACTCGTACGCGAACACCGCAGCCTGGGTCCGGTCGCGGACGCCCAACTTGACCAGGATCCGGCCCACATGGGTCTTCACCGTCTGCTCCGCCACGATGAGCTGCCGGGAGATCTCCGCGTTCGACAGTCCGCCCGCGATCAGCGTCAGCACCTCCGTCTCGCGCTCCGTCAGCTCCCCGACGCGCGCCTTGAGCGGTGGGCGCGGGGTCCCGGCCGTCCGGGAGAACTCCACGATGAGCCGCTTGGTGATGTTCGGGGAGAGCAGCGCGTCGCCCGCCGCCACCACCCGTACCGCGTGCGCCAGTTCTTCGGCGGAGGCGTCCTTCAGCAGGAAGCCCGAAGCGCCCGCGCGCAGCGCCTCGTAGACGTACTCGTCCAGATCGAAGGTGGTCAGCACGAGCACCTTCACCGTGGAGCCCTCGGGGGAGGTGATCCGCCGGGTCGCCTCGATACCGCCCAGCTCCGGCATCCGGATGTCCATCAGGACGACGTCCGGCGCGAGTTCGGCGACCTTGTCGACCGCGTCGAGCCCGTTGACGGCCTGCCCGACGACCTCGATGTCCGGCTCCGCGTTCAGCAGGACCGTGAAGCCCTGGCGGACCATCATCTGGTCGTCGGCGATCACGGCGCGGATGGGTGGTGTCATGGGGCGTCCTCGGTCGTCTCGGTTGTTCCGGTGGGCAGCAGCGCGGTGACTTCCCAGCCGCCGTCGGGTGTGGGACCGGTGGCCAGCTCGCCGCCGAGCATCGCCGTGCGTTCGCGCATCCCGAGCAGGCCGTGGCGTACGCCCGGGGAGGGCGCGGCCGGTCCGTCCGGCGGCGAGTTGACGACCCGGACGGTCAGCCCGGCGGGCCGGTGGCCGATCACCACCTCGGCGCTCGCGCTGGGCGCGTGACGCATCACGTTGCTCAGCGCCTCCTGCACGATGCGGTACGCGGACAGCTCGACGCCCGGCGGGAGGGGGCGGGGATCGCCGGTCGTGGAGCGGGTGACGGCGAGACCGGCCGACCGCACCGTGGCGAGCAGGCCGTCGAGGCCGTCGAGGCCCGGCTGCGGGGCGTGCCGCGCACTCTGCGACGGGGCGTCCTCCGAGCGCAGGACGCCCAGCACCCGGCGCAGCTCGGTGAGGGCTTCCAGGGCGTTCTCACGGATGCCGGTCAGATTCTCCCGCAGCTCCTCGGTGGGGTGCTCCACCAGATGCGGGGCGACCTGCGCCTGGATGGAGATCACCGACATGTGGTGGGCGACCACGTCGTGCAGCTCGCGGGCGATCCGGTTGCGTTCCTCCAGCAGGGTGCGCCGGGCCTGTTCCTCGGCGGTCAGCTCGACCTGGACGACGAGGTCCTTGCGGGCCAGGCGCAGGCTGCGCAGCGCGGCGCCGAGGGCCAGCGCGGTGACGAGCACGAGTACGGCCACGGCCGGGGGCACATGCGGCAGGGGCGGTGTACGCAGGGCGACGAACAGCGCCGGAGCCAGCGAGATCGCCAGCGCGACCGACGCGCGGCGGGGCCGGACCCGCAGCGCCAGCAGGAACAACGCACCGCCCTGCAGTGCCACCCCCGCGAAGGGGGTGGGATAAGCGGACACGGGGCCCGGGTACGTGGGGTGGACCGAGGGGACGGAGGCCACGGTGACGAGCGCAGCCATGAACGCCAGCGCGGTCGCCGCCCACCAGGCGCCCACCGGACGGATCATTCCGGCCACCAGCGCCACGGACTGCGCGACGGCCACCAGCAGCGCCAGGCCGCTGATCGAGGCGCCGAACGGCGTGAGCTCGAAGGTGCGGACTACCAGGGCGCCGACCGCGGTGATCACCAGCAGCACCAGGAACACCGGGCGCCACACCGGGGCGTTCGGCTCTTCCATGCGCGGCACCCGGTCGGCGGGCGCGGCCCACAACTCCTCGTACAGCGCACGCGGCGCACGGCGCACCGCCGCCCGCAGACGTACCGCCCTCGATGACGTCACCGCCCCCACCGCCCCCTCGGCTCCACTCCTGCTCAGACTAGGCACGACGCGCGTGTCCCTTCCGCCCGGGGGAGGACTCCCCGATGGACTCCCGTACGACGAGGGAGCCCCCGCCGTGGGGCCGCCCGCCCTGCTCGTAACCCCGGAACGCGGCCCAGCACACCAGCAGGGCCGCCGCGAACACCGGCAGCCAGAGCAACCGGGCGAGCACCCAGCCGGCGCCGTCGGGCACGGTGTGCAGCCCCGGCAGCGGCCCGTCCGCGATCAGCGCCGCACTTGTCGTGACGATGATCATCGCGGTCTGGTGCCACAGGAAGACGGTCATCGCCGACAGGTTCACCATCGCCACCACCGCCCAGACCGCGGGCCTCCGCAGCGCCCGGCGCAGCGGCCCGAGCAGCAGGAGCGCCGCTCCGCACTGGGCCAGACCGAACGCCACGGCGGCCAGGCTCGGCGGATCCAGATTGGACATCCGGCCGCCCGGAACGCCGACCATGGCGGCCGGATACCCGGCCCACAGAACGAGCGCGACGGCCGCCGCGGCACCGCCGAGCAGCAGCGCCCAGCGGCCCGTCCGGCCCCGCAGCCCGCCCCGGGCCACCAGCGCCCCCAGGCAGTAGGGCACCAGCCACCCCGCGACCACGTTGATCCACCCCAGCTCGCGAGGACCGCCGAGGCCCAGGCGTACGAGGTCGACGTGGAGCACCACCACGAGCGGCCACAGCGGGTGCAGCCGCGCCACCAGCGGAGTCAGCGCCGTCAGCGCGGCGAAGACCAGCAGGAACCACAGCGGGGACCAGACCAGCTTGACCAGCGCCCGGACCGTCGACTCGCCCACCCCGGCCACCAGCATCGCGGCCGCCGCGAGCGCCCACACCACGAGCACCGCCGCCACCGGCCGGAACAGGCGCCCCAACCGGGCGCGCACCCACCGCCCGTACGGCACGCGGCGCTGCCGGGCCGATGCCCAACTCCCCGCCGCCACCTGCCCGCCCACCAGGAAGAACACCGCGAGGGTCTGGAACACCCAGGAGACCGGGGTGAGTTCCGGCACGTGCGTCAGCGGGCTCGCCCCGCGCACCGTGCCGCTGTCGGTGACCAGCGCGGTCACCAGCCAGTGTCCGCCCACCACGCCGAGGATCGCCAGGGCCCGCAGAGCGTCGACGGCCCGGTCCCGGCCCGGCGGGGTGGCGGCCTCGATCCGTGCGACGAGACCAGTCATCGGGAAGCCCCCAGCGGTTCGGCGCCCACGGTGATCCGGGCCAGGTTCGTCAAGGAGCGCGAACCGGGGAGCAGATAGTCGCTGTGGCCACCGTCGCCCGCGTCGAACACCTCGGCCCCGAACCGGTCCGCCACCGGATCGGTCCCGAAGCCGACCGTCGCGACGAACGGCACCCGCACCCGGACATGGGGCACCCCGGCGATCCAGTCCCCGCCGCTCCGGCCCGCCCACACCCGGGCCCCGGTGCGCAGCGAGGCGGCGTCCCGGGCTCCGACGCCGGGGCTGCCGTAGAGGACGAGGGCGTCGGCCGCCGTCCCCGGCGCGGACCGGGCGCAGATCACCGAGCCGTACGAGTGGCAGAGCAGGCTGATCCGGGCGCCGGGGAGCATCACGCGCAGCCCGTCCACCAACGCGCGCAGCCCCGGCGCTGCCTCGTCGGCGCGACCGGTGGTCAGCGCGGCCGGGCTTACGGTGGCGGGCGTGTGGTAGCCGAGCCAGGCGACGACGGCCGCACCCTTCCCCAACTCCCGGTGCAGCGCCCGGGCATCACGCCGCAGCCGCCAGTACGTGTCAAGACCGACGCCCGCCCCGGGCACCAGCACCGCGATCCGCCGGGCCGCGGGCAGGTCCCCGACGACCTCGGTGCTCCGGCCGCCGTCCCGCCCGTCGAAGGCGAGGAACTGCCGCCCGGGCGCGGCCATCGCGCGCAGCGAGGCCGCCCGCCGGAGGTCCCCGTGCTCCGCCGCCGTCCGCCCGGCCGCCCGGATGTCGTGCCGGCTCACCGCGTACCGCCGGGCGAGCGCCGTCGGCCCCGCGTCCCGCAGCGTCCCGTGAGCGGTCGGCGCGGGGGCGGGAACGGCGGCGGGCCGGGCCGCTCCGGACACCGGCACGGCCACCGCGAAGGTGACGAGCGCGGCGAGCAGGGCGCGGAGCCGGCGGGGGCTGCGCGGGCGGTCGGGCATGGAGTGAGGTCCTTCCGTACCAGGGGCATCGTGTGCTTCCGGTACAGAAGTTATGGACGGGGGCGGGTAGCCGGCGTCCCGCTGGAGAGGGCACCTGCGGAGTGGCTCTCAGGTATGACGCGGGGGACGCGGGCGGGGGCGGGCCGGCCGGCTCCCGCCGGTGGGGCGCGGTGCGAGCGGTGCGTGCCGTGCGGTGTCGGCCGCCTTGGTCGGGAGGGCGGCATGGCGTCAGCCCCGGCCCGTGGGGCGCGGCGTCAGCCCCGGCCGGTGTGCTCCAGGATCGCGGCGGCGAGCGGGGCGTGCACCTCGCGGGGGAGCGCGTGGCCCATGCCCGGGATCTCGACGAGCCGCGCGCCGCGGATCGCCTGGGCGAGGTGTTCGGAGTGCGGGGGCGGGAAGACGGGTTCGGCGAGGGCCGAGACGACCAGGGTGGGCACGCGGGTCCTGGCGAGCCGCTCGGTGCGGTCCATCCCGGAGTAGTCGGCGCGGGCGTGCGCGGAACCGGCGTGGTGATGCCCGGTGTGCTCGATGATCCGGCGCTCCAGGGCCCGGGTGCGGTCGGCGTCGAAGGGGATCACGCCCCCGCCGAGCGCCCGCCAGTGCTCCACGCGCCGCTCCAACTCCGCCTCGGGCCCACGGTCCTCCACGGGCCGGGCCCACAGCTCCAGCAGGGCGGGCGCGACGCCGGGAAGCTGTTCGGGCGGGACGCGGACGCCGTCCGGGGCGGTGTAGGGGGCGGAGCTGAGCGCTCGCGTCCCGAACACCGTGGCGCTCAGCAGCCGCTCGGGATGGTCGGCGATCAGCAACTGGGCGAGCATGCCGCCCAGCGACATCCCCACGACGTGCGCGCGCTCCACACCGAACGCGTCGAGCACGGCCAGGGCGTCCTCGGCCAGCGCGGTGAGCGGGTAGGGCCGCTCGTCGAAGGCCCGGGTGGACCGGCCGGTGTCCCGGTGGTCGTAACGGATCACGCGATGCCGGGCGCCGAGCAACTCCACCAACTCGTCGGGCCAGCCGAGCCCGGACGCCTGCGCGCCCATGACCAGCAGCAGGGCGGGGGCGTCGGGAGCGCCGTGCTCCTGGGCCCACAGGCGTACGCCGGGGGCGACTTCGACGAAGCGTTCCATGGGGGACCTCGCTGTCCTGGTGAGCCGACAAATAAGACGAGACGGTCCGTCTCGCTTCAAGATTAACGCATCGCCGGACGCGGAACCACCCACTCAGTCGTCGGCCGCGACGAGGAGAGTGATCCGTCCGGCTTAGCGGTCGATGAGCACGAACTCGTGGAAGTGGTCGTGCACACGACCCCAGTCATGAGTGGCCTCGTCCCCCAGCCCGCTCAGGTAGCAGATGTGGTCGGCCACCGCCAGGCGGTCGAACACCCCGTCCTGTAGATCCGCCTCCAGCTCGGCGGGCACGTCCCCGAACTGGTTCACCCACCCCCACAGGACGTACACGCTCCTCTCCCGGCTGACGGCTTCGTAGGCGTCGGGGGAGAGCAGTCTCAGTCAGTACGGGCCGTGCCTGGGCCCGTCCGACAGGACTCCGCCGCCCGCGTAGTCGTCCCGGAACTGTTCATGCCCTATGAGCGCCGAGAGCAGTTCCTGAGCTTCGCCGGACTCGGCTGGGAACCGCAAATGTTTGAGATCGACCCACCTGTAGCTGTGTGACCTCGGGTCCCGGAATTTGTAGTTCCGGAAATTGATGAAGGCACTGGCCTCATGGGTGAGCGGGTTGTCCATAGCGCCACAGCTTAGGATTCGAACAAGGTCACTCGGCGGCCGGCCGCCGATCAGCCGCGTGAACAACCCTGCGAGTCAGTACATCTCGCGCCAGCCGTTGAGCGAGACTTGCGGGCCTCCCGTGAGGTAGCGATGGAGCGCGCTGTCGGTGGTCTCCACGAATTCCTCGGGGATGGCGTTGACGTCGACCCAGCGGACCTGGGAGTGCTTGTGGGGTTCGCGGTTCTCGGGTTCGCCGGTCCACTCGTGGGCGGTGAAGACGACGGTGAGGAAGCCGTTGGGGGCTTCGACGCCCCAGGCGCCGTGGATGATGTGGGCGACCTTGAGAGACTCGGGCTTCACGGTGAGGCCGGTCTCCTCATGGAGTTCGCGGACCGCGGTCTCGGTGATGGGCTCGCCGGGTTCGCTCTTGCCGACCGGCAGGTCCCACATGCCTTGGGCGAACTTGGCGTTCTCGCTGCGTTTGAGTAGGACGACGCGGTTGGTGGCCCTGTCATGGACGATGACCGCAGCGACCAGCAGGGTCATCGATTCGAGCGCCGGCTTGAGGGCCTTCGGCTGGTCGCCGGTCTGCTGGGGCATGGGGGTCCCTTCATAGGACTGATTGTCGAGCGAGGGCTCCGAGGGGCCGCCGTAGCACTTCCGCGGAAGAGATCAGTTCGGAAGGTTCGCCGACCTGTCTGTGCTCAGGAGCACGAGATCAACGTGCGGGGGGCTGCGCCACGGTTGATCCATCCGCAGGCTGCGTCCGTCAGGAGCGATTGCTTCGATGCTGTTGCCAGAGCCGTGCGGCGTTGAGCAAGTTCATTGTCCAGTCGTCTGGAGCGGAGCCCGCGATCTCCTCCCAGAGGTTCGCGCTGGCGTCGGCGAAGGCGTCCACTGCTCGGGGTGGTGCCAATGCCCAGGCGGGAAGCAACGAGACCGTCTCCTCTGCGGCTGATGGCGTGTGGCCCGCCGCGACGAGCCAGATGATCCAGTGAGCTGGATCGATCCAGGCGGCCCCGCGGGTGGCCCAGCCCCAGTCGACGAGGTGAGCACGGTCGTGGGTGATGAGAACGTTGTGGTTGTTCCAGTCGGTGTGGAGCAGCGCGTTCCCTGCGAAAGCTTCCGCGTCGGCGGGATCGGCGACGTAGCCAGCCAAGCGTTGTTCGGCGTGCCGGAGTTCGATGTCAGGGCAAGGGAGAGAGACGAGCTCCCTGAGGGCCCCGGTCACTTTGGGCAAGTCGAGGGAGCCTGGAGAGTAGTCGGCATGGTGGCCGTCGATGGCCTCAAAGCCCAGGAGATCCCAGCCGTCGGCGATAACGTGGAAGAGCAGGCGCGGGGCGATCGGGGTCACGTACGGGTTGATGTCTGCCTCGCGTTGCTGCGTCCAGACCCAGCGTTGGTCGGAGCGCAGGCCCTTGAGGAAGACGACTCCGTCGGCGGTGTGTGCAAGCGCGGAGAGGGAGCTGTTGAGACCGGTACTGACGTCTTCGACCTTGAGAATCGAGCCGATCTCGGCCTCGATGGCGGTACGAGCGCCAGAGGGGAGACCGGCGAAGGTGATGGAGGGTGCGGGCATGGCCGTCAGGTTTCCAGATCTACGCGCCAACAGGGGCCTCCGGCGCGACGTTCCGCCGAAAGCCCCTGAAGGGATGGTCAGTTGTACGGGTTGTCGTCCCCGCAGCCGGGCGTGGCGGCCGCAGCGAAGGAGTCCACGTCGTCGATGAGGATGATCTCCGCATCAGGCTCGGACGGCGGGCGGATGGGGGCGATCTCGACTGATACGGCGGTCATGGTTCAGCTCCTTGTAGTCGCGTGTTGGCAGTACCTGTCCAGTGGTGCCTTCGCCTCCTGGTAGACCTTGGCCAGCGGTCGGCAGACCCGGCAGATGCCGGAGAGCTGGCAGCCGGTGCAGCCACCGGTGCGAAGCATCAGAGAGTCGGCGATGCCGCCAAGGCGGCTCAGGCCCTCGACTCCCGTGGTCATGAGGGGGATCGCTTCGTCACGGCCGACCTTGCAGATGGTCGCCATGCCGTGCGGGTCGACGTGGAAGAAGGTGTGGCCGGCGTTGCAGCCGTGGAAGGGTTCGCGATCTGCGAGGTGGTCCGGGGCCTGGGTGGCGAGGGTTTCCGCGCCGCCGTAGATGGTCGGCGACATGTGGGTGTACTCGCGGTACGGTAGGTCGTAGCGGCCGGCGAAGGCGCGCATCTGGTCGGCCTCATGGGCGTTGTGCCGCGTGATGATCAAGGCGAGATCGAGGGGTAGCCCAGCTTCGTGGGCTGCATCCAGTCCTTTGACGAACATGCGGTACGCGCCCCGGCGCCGGGTCAGTCCGTCGTAGGACTCTGCTGTGGCCCCGTACAGGCTGAGTGTGATCCGGTTCGGCCTCAAGCGAGTCAGCAGGGCGAGGTTCTTCGGTGCGGCAAGACGCGAGCCATTGGTGAGGATCTCGACCATCATGCCCAGCTCGTACGCCAGCCGGTACGTCTCGGGGAACAGTTTGTCGATCATCGGCTCACCGCCTGTGAGCTGGAGCCAAAGCACCCCCGAGTCCCTGATGGCGTGCAGCAGGCGTTCGCGCTCGGGCCACTCCAGGCCGGCGAATCGCTTCAGGCCGAGGTAGCAGTGTTCGCAGTCGTAGTTGCAGCCGAGGTTCAGCTCGTACGAGGCGCGCCCGTATGCATATGGAGAGCGGGAACGAACCAGCACAGTTTCATCGAGGTGTCGGTCGCTGAGATCGATCTTCCAAGCTTGACGGGCTACGTCGGCCAGCCACGCGGGCACTGCTGAGGTACCCGATGCGGTGTGCAGTTCGTCGTACCGGTGAGTGGGAAGGCGCGCTGCCTTCGGGTTGCCCGGCCGTACGAGGAGGTGGTGGTCGAGGTATGGGGCAGCGATCAGCTCGTGCATACGGACTCCTCGCTCGGGCTGCTGAGGATCAGGCGGGCCCAGACGGTCTTGCCGATCGGGTGGCGGTCGTGGTGGCCGGTTTCTTCAGAGAGCGCTGCGACGAGAAGCAGGCCCCTGCCGCCTTCGTCGTCCTCCCCGGCCTGGGTGGGGCGGGGAGGGGTGCGGCCAGCATCGGAGACTTCGACCAGGCAGTGTGGACCGTCAACAGTCAGCCGAACTTCGAAGAGGTGCCCTCGTCTGCCGCCGTGCTGGACGGCATTGGCAGAGAGCTCTCCGCAGACGAGGACCACCAGGTCGATGTCCTCCTGGCCGTATCCCCAGCTCGCGAGCGTCTTGGAGACGAGGGCGCGGGCCAGGGGCACGCACTTGCGTACCGGGCTGAACTGCATCTGCCACCGCAACGGGGTGGTCTGTCGGTCGTGCGTCGTCATCGCGTGCATCGCGTCCCCTCGTCGCGGGCGGGCTGTGGGACACAAGTTCACCGCTGCGGCGATCACAGAATCAGGTCACGGTGATTACCCAACGTGGGTAATCTCATCAGCAGTCGGTCCCATGTCAGTCCGTCCGAACGGGCGAGTGAGGGGGATGAGTGGCACGCTCGCAGGCCCACCGGGCCCTGCCGGCCGACCTGCTGGCCAGCGCGGCATGGCAGGAAGCCTGTCGCGCTCGGGACTTTGCCCGCATCTTTCGGCTGGTCAAAGTCAAGGCCGGGATCTACCCGTCGCGGATCGCCGCGCTGTGCGGCATGACGCCGAGCAGAGTCGGCGAGATCATGGCGGGGCGGCGCGGCTTGGCGCACATCGACGTGATCGAGCGCGTCGCCGACGGCCTGCGCATCCCCGGTGCGATGCTCGGCCTGGCCCACCGACCCTGGGAGATCCCTGCCCCAGCTCGCACCGAGGAGAGGCCGCCCGAGCCCTCTCCTGCTGTACCGGGCGAACCTCAGCGCACCGAACCGGCAGAGGAATTGGACGACCTTCTCGCTCTGGTCGACGGCCGTGCCACCCGTTCCACCCTCACAGCCCTGCGCTCCTCGGTCCAGGACTACTGGCGGCGAGACAACGCACACGGCGGTGCGACCCTGCGGCCGGCCGTCGTGGGACACCTGCGCTATGTCGGCCGCCTCCTCGACTCTGCCGAGGGTGGCTTACGGCACGACCTCCAAGGGGTTGCGGCCGAGCTGGCACGGCTTTCCGGCTGGGCCTACTTCGACGCCCGTCAGTACAGCACCGCTCGCACCTACTTCACCCAGGCGCTCAAGCTCTCCCACACGCAAGGCGACAGCCTCTTCATGGCCAATGTGCTGTCCTGCATGAGCCTGCTGGCCACCTATGACGGCAACCCGAACGATGCCGTGGCCCTTGCATGCCGTGCCCAGGACGCGGCCCGCGCCGCCGGCGAACAGCCGCTCGTCATGTCGATGCTGCACTTGCGAGAAGCGTTCGCCCATGCTGCCCTTCGAGACGCCCAGGCTTGCCACCAGGCCGTGGATCGCTCCCGTGACCAGTACGAACGCTCACGCGGACACGAAGTCGAGGCGCCTGACTGGGTCCAGTACTTCGACGAGACGAAACTCCTCGTCGACACCGGCATCGCCTACGCGCGCCTCGGCGAACCAGCCCGCGCCGAACCCCTCATCACTGAGGGCTTACGTCGAGAAAATGCCGACCAACAGCGAGGCCGGGCCTTCCACGCTTACTGGCTGGCCAGCGCCCAGCTCCAGCTGGGCAAACTCGACGAGGCATGCACCAGCGCCAGCCTCGCCCTCGACCTCGCCGCAGCCATTGACTCGCCACGAGTGAGCAGCCACGTCCAGGAACTTCACCGCCGAATGCTGCCCTACGCACGCGAAGCCCCCGTCCTCGTCTTCGAGCAACGCCTGCGTGAAGTCCTCGGCTGACCTCTTACGAGGAACTGCCGGTCGCCTCGTCCAACAGCAGGTACAGCAGACCGACCAGGCTGCCGCTGCTCACGACCTCACGGCGGTCGATCATGCCTCGGATCTCGGAGATCGGGTTCCACTCGATCCGGTCGGACTCGTTCAGTTCGGTCGGAGGGCCGGCATACGAGGCGGCCTCGGCGCGGAAGACGAAGTGCTCGGAATCCGTGATGCCGTTCGCGGGCTGCGCGTAAACCAGCGGCTTGACGCTCTCCACCCGCCACCCGGTCTCCTCCTCCACCTCGCGAGCGGCAGCCTGCTCGGGGGTCTCGTCGGCCTCGATGAGGCCCATCGGAAGTTCCCAGCCCCAGGTGTCGGTGATGAACCGGTGCCGCCACATCATCAGCACGCGCTTCTGGTCGTCGACCACGGCCGCCACGGCCAGGTGCCGCATCCGGACCACATGGTGCTCCCACCGCCGGCCGTCAGGCTGCTGGACGTCCACGAGCCAGAGATTCACCCATGGGTTGTCGTAGATCTGCCGCTCACCATGGACGGTCCACTGCATGAGTTCAGCTCCCTCGCTTCAGTGAAGCTCCCATCATGTCACTTTGACGAGAATTCGTCCGCCGAGTTGGGGCATCATCGCCAACTCCGGCGAGCAAGGAACCTTTGTGTTCAGCAGGGCGCGGGCACAGTTGGTCCTCGGCCGACGTGACTGCCGGGATCACACTGCGGATGCGGGCGCTCCCGTCGGAAAACACCGCACCCGGCCCGCCGAGCCGCCGAAATCGGCGACCGGCGGACCGGGTGCGGTCCGATGGGCGGCTTCACCGGCCACTACGCGCCGGGACAACCGGTTCCACCAGGATCAGGCCTTCTTGGTCTCCCAGAAGATCCGGTCGATCTCGGCGATCAGGTCCAGAGCCTTCTGGCCCGTCTTCGGGTCGTTCGAGCCCTTGGCCGCGGAGAGCGCCTTCAGGGTGTCGTTGACCAGCTGGTGCAGCTCCGGGTACTTCTCGAAGTGCGGGGGCTTGAAGTAGTCGCTCCAGAGCACCGAGACGTGGTGCTTCGCGAGCTCGGCGCGCTGTTCCTTGATCAGGACGGCGCGGGTGCGGAAGTCCGCGTCCTCGTTGGCCTGGTACTTCTCCTGGACGGCCTTGACCGACTCGGCCTCGATGCGGGCCTGGGCCGGGTCGTACACGCCGCAGGGCAGGTCGCAGTGGGCGCTGACCTTCACCTTGGGGGCAAACAGGCGGGAAAGCATGGAGCTGTCCTCCTCGTGATCGTCTTCTCAGGTGGGACATTACTCCGTGGAGCGCCGCTTTCCGTGGCTGCCCCAGGGGCTTAGGTCAAAAGTCCGGTGTGAGAATCGGGCCGTCGGCCGAACGTACGGAGTGACGCTCGGGCGATGTGCTGACGATGTGGTGGAGGAGGAACCGGGAGGTGCCGGAGATGCCGGAGCGGCGACAGGTGTCCGGAGGCGGGCGGGTGACGCGGCGTCCGTTGCGGGTGGTGGAGGTGACGGGGCCCTCGATGGTGCCCACGCTCTACCACGGCGACCTGCTGCTCGTGCAGTACGGGGTGCCCGTGAGCCCCGGTGACGTGGTGATCCTGCGGCACCCCTTCCAGCAGGACCTGCTGGTGGTCAAGCGGGCCACCGAGCGGCGGCCCGGCGGCTGGTGGGTGCGGGGTGACAACACCTTCGCGGGCGGGGACAGCACCGACTACGGGACCGTGCCGGAGGAGCTGGTGCTGGCCCGGGTGCGGGCCCGCTACCGGCCCCTGGCGAAGGGTCAGCGGTCGGTGACGGCGGTGCTCGGCTGGGCGGTCTCCGCGCTGCGGCCGGTGCGCTCGGCCTCCTCGCGCTTGCGGGCCCGGTAGGCGGCCACGTTCGCGCGGGTCGCGCAGCGGTCCGAGCAGTAGCGCCTGGAGCGGTTGGTGGAGGTGTCCAGGTAGGCGTTGCGGCACGGCGCCGCCTCGCACAGGCCGAGGCGGTCCACGCCGTGCTCGGTGAGGTGGAAGGCCAGGCCCATCGCCGCGATGGCCGCGTAGCCGGCGGTCGCGTTCGACGGGTGGTCGGCCAGATGCATGTGCCAGTCCGGCCTGCCGTCCTGGTCGCGTACGTCGTGCCCCGAGATCTGCGGGCTCACCGGGAACTCCAGCAGCAGCGAGTTCAGCAGGTCGACCGCGAGCGTCTCGTCGTCCCCGTCCGCCGCGTCGAAGACCGAGCGCAGCCTTGCCCGTACGGAACGGAACCGGGTCACGTCCGCGTCCGTCGTCCGCCGCGCCGCCTGCTGATTGGCTCCGAACAGCTCCCGGACCGCCTCGACGGAGGTGAGGGCGTCCTTGTTGCGGGCCGGCTCCTCGGTGTTGACCAGACGCACGGCGTAGTCCGAGTAATAGGCCAGTTCCACTTGTAGTCCTTACGGTGTCGGTCTAGAGTCTGGGTGTCGGCCAGTGTAATGGTCGATTGACGTAAACGGGCATTACGTGGAGGTTGGCGTGACAGAGACGGCTACGGGCACCGACTGGCAGTCCTGGCAGGAGAGCTGGGACCGGCAGCAGGAGTGGTACATGCCCGACCGCGAGGAGCGGTTCCGGGTGATGCTGGACATGGTCGAGGCGGTCGTCGGAACGGAACCGCGGGTGCTCGACCTCGCGTGCGGTACGGGAAGTATTACGGACCGGCTCCTCAAGCGGTTCCCGAACGCCACGAGCACCGGAGTCGATCTCGACCCCGCGCTCCTGGCCATCGCCCGCGGTACCTTCGAGGGCGACGACCGGGTCGCCTTCGTCACCGCCGATCTCAAGGACCCCGACTGGACGGCCCGGCTGCCCCACACCTCGTACGACGCCGTCCTCACCGCCACCGCCCTGCACTGGCTGCACAGGGACCCGCTCACCACGCTCTACGGGCAGATCGGCGGCCTCGTCCGGGACGGTGGGGTGTTCATGAACGCCGACCGCACGATCGACCCGGCCACCCCCCGCATCAACGCCGCCGAAGGCGCCCACCGGCACGCCGCGATGGACCGCGCCAAGGCCGCCGGGGCGCTGGACTGGGCCGAGTGGTGGGCCGTCGCCGCGAAGGACCCCGTCCTGGCCGCGCCCACCGCCGAGCGGTTCGCGATCTACGGCGAGCACGCGGACGGCGACATGCCCTCCGCCGACTGGCACGCCCGCACCCTGCTGGCCTCCGGCTTCGGTGAGGCCCGCGCGGTCTGGGCGTCCCCCTCGGACACCCTGGTCCTCGCCGTGAAGTAGCCGCCCGGAGTTACCGCCCGCGAACGGCGGCAGCCGCATGGCGGTGAGAGGGACGGTACGGGCTTCGGGCCCGTACCGCCCCCTTTTCTTTGCCGCTGCCCGCAACCTCTGCCGGGCCCCGGCGCACTGGAAGGGTGAGACGGTCCGCCGCCGCGGGCCGGGGAACGCGGAGTGAAGGGGGCAGGGAATTGTCAGTTCCGGGGAGGGTCCCGTATGCGGGCCGATGACGACGCGGCGCTGCACGACTTCGTGGAGGGCCGGCGCACCGCGCTGTTCCGCAGCGCCTATCTGCTCTGCGGAGACCGGCACGAGGCCGAGGACCTCGTCCAGAGCGCCCTGGTCAAGGTCGTCCTCGGCGGCCGGCGCCACGGACGGCTCGACAACATCGAGGCGTACGCCCGTAAGACGCTGGTCAACACGTTCATCGCGAGCCGTCGGAGGTTCTGGCGGCGGGAGCGGGCGTACGGCGAACTGCCCGACCGCCCGGGGAACCCGGCCGACACGGACACCGGTCTGGTCGTCAGGGAGGCGCTCGCCCGGCTCACGGCCAGACAGCGGGCGGTGCTGGTGCTCCGCTACTGGGAGGACCTGAGCGTGGAGGCCACGGCAGAGGCGCTCGGGATGCGGACGAACACGGTCAAGAGCCACACGGCTCGGGGCCTGGCGGCGCTGCGCGCCGGGATGGCGGAGGAATTGGTATGAACGACGTCCGTGAACTGCTCGACCGCGCCGCCGAGGGAGCGGGGAAGCCCGCGTTCGCCGCCGAGGCCGTGTACGCGAAGGCCGCCCGGATCCGCAGGCGCCGCCGGGCCGCCGCCTCGGCCGCCGTCCTCGCGGTGGTCGCCGCCGGGGCGTTCGCCCTGCCCCGGGCGGGCGGCACCGAGGACCCCGCGCACACCTCGGTGGCCTCGGCCGGGCCGTCCGCCTCCCCGACGACGTCGGCTTCGGCTCCCGCGTCGGCCAAGGCCGAACGGCTGGCCGCGCTGCTGCCGCCGGACGTGGGGGAGATCGAGGAGGTGTCGCTCCTCGCCCTCATCAAGGGGGTGACACCCGAACAGGCGCAGACCGTCCATCTCGGTCCGCTGGACGGGCAGTACGCGTTCCGCAAGGACGGTGCCGTCGGCTATCTGGTGCTTTCCCTGGAGGACCGGGAGGCGGTGGAGAAGAAGACGGGTCGCCCGGCCGATCCGGACGAGGACCTCTGCGTCCGGGTGGGCCACGAGCCGTCCCGTACCGACTGCGAGCGGGAGGTGCTCCCCGACGGCCGGACCCTGACGACGTGGCACGACACGATGGACGTCGAGGGGGAGGACAGCGTCGACTGGGGGCCCGAGCTGGTCGGCCGGCTCGTCCAGCGAGACGGCTCGCAGTTCCTCGTACGCTCCAGCACCGGTTTCGAGGGCACCGGCAACCAGGGGCCGCTGCTGTCGGAGCCCCCGCTCTCCCGGCAGCAGCTGAAGGAGCTGCTCACCGGCCCGGAGGTGCTGCCGACGGGCTGAGGGCGCGGTCGCGGACTCGGGGGTGCGCACCGGGCGCGGCCGGACGCGCGGGAGGGCGGTACGGGCCGTGGTCCGTACCGCCCTCCCGTACGCGCGCCTTACAGCACCTTGGACAGGAACGACTTCGTCCGGTCGTGCTGCGGGTTGGTCAGCACGTCACGCGGGTGGCCCGACTCGACCACCACGCCGTCGTCCATGAAGACCAGCGCGTCTCCCACCTCGCGGGCGAAGCCCATCTCGTGGGTGACGACGATCATCGTCATACCGTCCTCGGCCAGGCCGCGCATGACGTCCAGGACGTCGCCGACCAGCTCCGGGTCGAGTGCGGACGTCGGCTCGTCGAAGAGCATCAGCTTCGGCTCCATCGCCAGCGCGCGGGCGATGGCCACGCGCTGCTGCTGCCCGCCGGACAGCTGGGTGGGGTAGTTCCCCGCCTTGTCGGAGAGGCCCACCCGGTCGAGCAGCTTCTCGGCGCGGTCCCGGGCCACGGCCCTGGACTCGCCCTTGACCTGGACCGGGGCCTCCATGACGTTCTCGATGGCCGTCATGTGCGGGAACAGGTTGAAGCGCTGGAAGACCATGCCGATGTCGCGGCGCTGGAGGGCGACCTCGCTGTCCTTCAGCTCGTAGAGCCTGTCGCCCTTCTGCCGGTAGCCGACCAGCTCGCCGTCGACCGAGAGCCGGCCGGCGTTGATCTTCTCCAGGTGGTTGATGCACCGCAGGAAGGTCGACTTGCCGGAGCCGGACGGGCCGATCAGGCAGAACACCTCACGCGGAGCGACCTCAAGGTCGATGCCCTTGAGGATGTGGGCGGCGCCGAAGGACTTGTGGACGCCCTCGGCCTTCACCATGGGGGTGGTCATGCGGAGACACCTCCGGAGGGCCGGTTGCCGAACGCGGCGAGGTTGACCTTGACGCGCTGCAGCGGCGTGAGCGGCAGCGAGCGCAGCGAGCCGCGGGCGAAGCGGCGCTCCAGGTAGTACTGGCCGACGCTGAACACGCTGGTCATCACGATGTACCAGATGGACGCGACGAACAGCATCTCCATCACCGCGTACGACGTGGAGCCGATCTGCGAGGTGGAGCGGAGCAGTTCGTTGTACGTGACGGCGTAGACGAGCGAGGAGGTCTTCAGCATGTTGATGAACTCGTTGCCGGTCGGCGGGATGATCACGCGCAGCGCCTGCGGGAGGACCACGCGGCGCATGGTCTTGCCCTGGGTCATGCCCAGCGCGTGCGAGGCCTCGGTCTGGCCCTCGTCGACCGACTGGATGCCGGCCCGGCAGATCTCCGCCATGTAGGCGGCCTCGTTCAGTGCGAGCCCCAGCAGGGCGCACATGAACGGGGTCATGACGTCCGTCATCTCGTCCTTGTAGATGAACGGGATGTTCAGGACCGGGAAGATCAGCGCCAGGTTGAACCAGAGCAGCAGCTGTACGTAGACCGGGGTGCCCCGGAAGAACCAGATGTACAGCCAGGCCACCCAACTGGTGACCGGGTTCTTCGACAGCCGCATCACGGCCAGCACGACGCCGAGGATCACGCCGAGCACCATCGCGAGGACGCTGATCAGCAGGGTGCGGCCCGCACCGGCGACGACCGTGCTGTCGAACAGCTTGTCGCCCACGGCGTGCCACTGGATGTTGCCCTGCGAGAAGGCGTACCCGAGGGCGACGAGGAGGCCGATGACCACGACGCCGCTGATCCAGCGGCCGACATGGCGGACCGGAATGGCCTTGATGTTCTCCGGGGCCGGGGTGGCGCCCTTGGAGACGGACACCGGGCCGGCCGGTGAACCGGCGGGTGTCTTGTCGAACTTGTCAGTCATGGTGACTGCCCTTCAGCGAAGCGTCCGGTCACTTGCCGCCGTTGATGGCGGCCTTGTCGATCGCTCCCGTACCGGCGCCCCACTTGTCGAGCACCTTCTGGTACGAACCGTCGGCGATGATCGCGTCGACGGCCTCCTTCAGGGCGTCGCGCAGCCCGGTGTTGCCCTTCTTGACGGCGATGCCGAACGGGCCGGCGTCGACCTGCTCGCCCACGACCTCGAACGCCTTGCCGCCGTCGGCCTTGCGGGCCAGGTCGACCGCGACCGGATAGTCGTTGACGCCGACGACCGCACCGCCGGACTTGACACGGGTCTGCGCCTCGGTGTCGTTCTCGAACGCCTCGATCTTGACGGCCTTCTCGCCACCGTCCGTACAGGCCTTCGACTGCGTCTTGAGGGCCTTCTCGTACGTGGTGCCGCGCTGGACGGCCGCGGCCTTCCCGCAGAGGTCCTCGATGGACTTGATGTTCTGCGGGTTGCCCTTCTTCGTGTACACGGCGGTGCCGGCGAGGAAGTAGTCGACGAAGTCGACGCCCTCGCCCAGCTTCTTGCCCGACTCGTCCAGGCCTTCCTGGCGCTGCTTGTTGTCCGTGATCGACGACATCGCGATGTCGTGACGCCCACTGTTCAGGGCCGTGATCAGACCGTCGAAGGAACCGGAGGTGAACTCGAACTTCACCCCGAGCTGCTTGCCGAGGGCCTCGGCCAGATCGGGGTCGACGCCCACGATCTTCCCGTTCTCGACGGACTCCATCGGGGCGTATTCGGCATTCGTGCCGACCTTGATCACACCGGACTTCTGGTACTTCTCCGGCAGCTTCGAGAAGAGCGGCGCGCCGCTCTTGGTCTCCTTGCCGCTGCCTCCCTCCTGGGAGGAGCTGTCTGTCTGATCGCCACAGGCGGTGAGCAGCAGGGAGCCGGCGACCGCGATGGCGCCGATCGCCGCAATCCGGGACTTCGCGGTCGTACGACGCGTGGTGCTTGCGGTCATGTCGGGGTCCTCCGGCAGGTGAGGGTGAGGTGCTGGTGGGCGGCTTGGCACGCACCTTCGAGTGTCGCCACCTTGTGTGATGACGGCATCCTGCCATTTGGACTGGCTCATTCAGGGGTCCGGCCATGTCAAAATCGGATAACGGGCGACCCCCGAACATCAACGGCCGGTGCGCGAGGACCGGACCATCTGTGGGGATTCATTCCTCCTGCCGGAGAATCTTCGGCCTGTCTCGACTAGTGGGCGGCATTTATGCCGGTTTGCCGACTTGTCCAGATATTCGACTATGAGTCACGTCACCGCGTCGATATGGACTCGTCCGTAACACCGTCCGTCCGGTAAGAAAGACGTTTACACCCCTCATCCGGGGCTCAGGGCGCGTGTGCGGCGCGCCCGCGCGTATGTACCTCATTCCCTGCCGGGGCGGGCCAACCGCCCGGTGCGGGGCACGTACGCGGTGCCCGCCCACCCCTCCTCAACCAGGAGTGGCCACCCTCAAACGATGAAGACTTAAGGGGTCAACACCATGGCAGCGGAGATCGTCAATCCTCGCAGCGACAGCACCATCGACAGCACCGCCGGCAGCGCCATCCAGCGCACGAGCGCAGTGGACACCGGGGCCGACGAGCCCTTCGATCCGGCCTTCGCCCTCCACCGGGGCGGGAAGATGGCCGTGCAGGCCACCGTCCCGATCCGGGACAAGGACGACCTTTCCCTGGCGTACACGCCCGGTGTGGCGAAAGTGTGCAGCGCCATCGCCGACAACCCCGAGCTTGTCCACGACTACACCTGGAAGTCCCAGGTCGTGGCCGTCGTGACGGACGGCACCGCCGTGCTCGGCCTCGGCGACATCGGGCCCGAGGCGTCCCTCCCCGTCATGGAGGGCAAGGCCATCCTCTTCAAGCAGTTCGGCGGCGTCGACGCGGTGCCGATCGCGCTCGCGACCACCGACGCCGACGAGATCGTCGAGACCGTCGTCCGGCTCGCCCCCTCGTTCGGCGGGGTGAACCTGGAGGACATCTCGGCGCCCCGGTGCTTCGAGATCGAGCGCAAGCTCCAGGAGCGGCTGGACATCCCGGTCTTCCACGACGACCAGCACGGCACGGCCGTCGTCACTCTCGCCGCCCTGCGCAACGCCGCGAAGCTCTCCGGGCGGACGCTCGGCGATCTGCGCGGTGTCATCTCCGGCGCGGGCGCGGCGGGCGTCGCCATCGCCAAGTTCCTGCTGGAGGCGGGGATCGGCGACATCGCGGTGGCCGACCGCAAGGGCATCGTCAGCCGCGACCGCGACGACCTCACCGAGGTCAAGCGCGAGCTGGCCGAGCTGACCAACCGGGCCGGCCTCTCCGGTTCGCTGGAGCAGGCGCTCGCCGGTGCGGACGTCTTCATCGGCGTCTCCGGCGGTACGGTCCCGGAGGCGGCGGTGGCCTCGATGGCCCCCGGCGCGTACGTCTTCGCGATGGCCAACCCGAACCCGGAGGTCCACCCGGACGTCGCGCACAAGTACGCGGCGGTGGTGGCGACCGGGCGGTCGGACTTCCCGAACCAGATCAACAACGTGCTGGCGTTCCCGGGCATCTTCGCGGGCGCGCTCCAGGTCCGGGCCTCCCGGATCACCGAGGGCATGAAGATCGCCGCGGCGAACGCGTTGGCCGACGTGGTCGGCGACGAGCTGGCGGCGGAGTACGTGATCCCGTCGCCGTTCGACGAGCGGGTCGCCCCGGCGGTCACCGCGGCGGTGGCCGCGGCGGCCCGTGCGGAGGGTGTGGCTCGGCGCTGATGCCGCGTTGAGCGGTTGTGGGTGGCGGGGCCTGTACGGGTACGGGCCCCGCCCACTTCTTGCCCCGGGGCCCGCGCCACCAGCCTCGCCCGCACGAATAGGCCTCTCCGGCGTTCGAGGAATCGTGCCCGCACATCGAGCCTCTCCGGCGATTGAGGATCCGCGCCCGCACATCAAGCCTCTCCGGCGATTGAGGAGCGGGGTCCGGGCTCGTCCGGCACCCCGTCCGGCACCAGGCCCTCCGCCTCGCGTTCCACGAGCCCGGTGTCCAGGTCGCCGGAGACCACGTCCGGGTGG